>NZ_JAQLOI010000001.1:0-325301 GCF_028204155.1 Vibrio algarum
AATGGCGGAGTGGACGGGACTCGAACCCGCGACCCCCGGCGTGACAGGCCGGTATTCTAACCAACTGAACTACCACTCCACATGGTATTCTTACATTAACAAAGTCTGACTTAGATGCTTTGTTAATTTTTGCTTTTATCTTTTCTAAAAAAGATAAAAACGAATAAGAGCCTGGCGATGTCCTACTCTCACATGGGGAAACCCCACACTACCATCGGCGCTATTGCGTTTCACTTCTGAGTTCGGCATGGAATCAGGTGGGTCCACAATGCTATGGTCGCCAAGCAAAATCTTAAAATTCGAAAAGCCAACAAAAATATAAGTTCTTCACACATTCAATGTTCTTCATTGAGTCCACAAAACCCCTTGGGTGTTGTATGGTTAAGCCTCACGGGCAATTAGTACAGGTTAGCTCAACGCCTCACAACGCTTACACACCCTGCCTATCAACGTTCTAGTCTCGAACAACCCTTTAGGACACTTAAAGTGCCAGGGAAGACTCATCTCAGGGCTCGCTTCGCGCTTAGATGCTTTCAGCGCTTATCGATTCCGAACTTAGCTACCGGGCAATGCCATTGGCATGACAACCCGAACACCAGAGGTTCGTCCACTCCGGTCCTCTCGTACTAGGAGCAGCCCCCTTCAATCTTCCAACGCCCACGGCAGATAGGGACCGAACTGTCTCACGACGTTCTAAACCCAGCTCGCGTACCACTTTAAATGGCGAACAGCCATACCCTTGGGACCGACTTCAGCCCCAGGATGTGATGAGCCGACATCGAGGTGCCAAACACCGCCGTCGATATGAACTCTTGGGCGGTATCAGCCTGTTATCCCCGGAGTACCTTTTATCCGTTGAGCGATGGCCCTTCCATTCAGAACCACCGGATCACTATGACCTGCTTTCGCACCTGCTCGAATTGTCATTCTCGCAGTCAAGCGGGCTTATGCCATTGCACTAACCACACGATGTCCAACCGTGTTTAGCCCACCTTCGTGCTCCTCCGTTACTCTTTGGGAGGAGACCGCCCCAGTCAAACTACCCACCAGGCACTGTCCTCACCCCAGATTATGGGGCTAAGTTAGAACATCAAGCATACAAGGGTGGTATTTCAAGGTCGACTCCACTCCATCTAGCGACGAAGTTTCAAAGTCTCCCACCTATCCTACACATGTAGGGTCAATGTTCAGTGCCAAGCTGTAGTAAAGGTTCACGGGGTCTTTCCGTCTAGCCGCGGGTACACTGCATCTTCACAGCGATTTCAATTTCACTGAGTCTCGGGTGGAGACAGCGTGGCCATCATTACGCCATTCGTGCAGGTCGGAACTTACCCGACAAGGAATTTCGCTACCTTAGGACCGTTATAGTTACGGCCGCCGTTTACCGGGGCTTCGATCAAGAGCTTCGTCCTAAGACTAACCCCATCAATTAACCTTCCGGCACCGGGCAGGCGTCACACCGTATACGTCATCTTACGATTTTGCACAGTGCTGTGTTTTTAATAAACAGTTGCAGCCACCTGGTATCTGCGACTCCCGATAGCTCCATCCGCTAGGGATTTCACCGTCAAGAGCGTACCTTCTCCCGAAGTTACGGTACCATTTTGCCTAGTTCCTTCACCCGAGTTCTCTCAAGCGCCTTGGTATTCTCTACCCGACCACCTGTGTCGGTTTGGGGTACGATTTCTTATAATCTGAAGCTTAGAGGCTTTTCCTGGAAGTATGGCATCAATGACTTCACCACCGTAGTGGCTCGACATCGGGTCTCAGCCTAACAATTTCCCGGATTTACCTAAGAAATTAGCCTACACCCTTGAACCTGGACAACCATCGCCAGGCTCACCTAGCCTTCTCCGTCCCCCCATCGCAATTATAAGAAGTACGGGAATATTAACCCGTTTCCCATCGACTACGCCTTTCGGCCTCGCCTTAGGGGTCGACTTACCCTGCCCCGATTAACGTTGGACAGGAACCCTTGGTCTTCCGGCGTGGGGGTTTTTCACCCCCATTATCGTTACTCATGTCAGCATTCGCACTTCTGATACCTCCAGCAAACCTTACAGTTCACCTTCAACGGCTTACAGAACGCTCCCCTACCCAACATAATAAATTATGTTGCCGCAGCTTCGGTGTATAGCTTAGCCCCGTTACATCTTCCGCGCAGGCCGACTCGACCAGTGAGCTATTACGCTTTCTTTAAATGATGGCTGCTTCTAAGCCAACATCCTGGCTGTCTGAGCCTTCCCACATCGTTTCCCACTTAGCTATACTTTGGGACCTTAGCTGGCGGTCTGGGTTGTTTCCCTCTCCACGACGGACGTTAGCACCCGCCGTGTGTCTCCCGGATAGTACTTACTGGTATTCGGAGTTTGCAAAGGGTTGGTAAGTCGGGATGACCCCCTAGCCTTAACAGTGCTCTACCCCCAGTAGTATTCGTCCGAGGCGCTACCTAAATAGCTTTCGGGGAGAACCAGCTATCTCCAGGTTTGATTGGCCTTTCACCCCTAGCCACAAGTCATCCGCTAATTTTTCAACATTAGTCGGTTCGGTCCTCCAGTTGATGTTACTCAACCTTCAACCTGCCCATGGCTAGATCACCTGGTTTCGGGTCTATACCTAGCAACTCGACGCCCAGTTAAGACTCGGTTTCCCTACGGCTCCCCTATACGGTTAACCTTGCTACTAAATATAAGTCGCTGACCCATTATACAAAAGGTACGCAGTCACAGGACGCAATGCCTGCTCCTACTGCTTGTACGTACACGGTTTCAGGTTCTATTTCACTCCCCTCACAGGGGTTCTTTTCGCCTTTCCCTCACGGTACTGGTTCACTATCGGTCAGTCAGTAGTATTTAGCCTTGGAGGATGGTCCCCCCATATTCAAACAGGATATCACGTGTCCCGCCTTACTCGTTTTCACTTAAAATGATGTGTCGGTTACGGGGCTATCACCCTGTATCGCGATACTTTCCAGAATCTTCACCTGCATCATTAAAAGCTTAAGGGCTAATCCAATTTCGCTCGCCGCTACTTTCGGAATCTCGGTTGATTTCTACTCCTCCGGGTACTTAGATGTTTCAGTTCCCCGGGTTTGCCTTATTAACCTATGTATTCAGTTAATAATACTAGCTTATGCTAGTGGGTTTCCCCATTCGGAAATCGTAGACTCAAGTGGCTTTTACTGCCTTATCTACGCTTATCGCAAGTTAATACGTCCTTCATCGCCTCTGACTGCCAAGGCATCCACCGTGTACGCTTAGTCACTTAACCATACAACCCCAAGAGGTCTTTATGTATGGTAAACAACCAAGGTTATAAATCGTTGTCTCATTATTTGAATGAGCGAGACAACTGTGTTTGTTTCCGCTTTAAAAAGCAGAAGCAAACTTTCGATTTTGCCGGACTCAAATATTAAACAATCTAACCGAAGTTAGTTGTTTCCAAGAACACTTGAATGTGTGTTGGTTTGTTATTACCGAAGTAACAACAAGTACCTATCGTTTTCTTTCTAAAAAGAAGCCAATAGGATTTGAGAACTTTTATTTTGACAACTTAATCACAGCCTTGAGCCGTTTTATTTCACTTTTTCAAAAGTGAAAACAATTAAGTTATCAGTCAGCTTTCCAAATTGTTAAAGAGCAAAGATTTTCATTCTACTTAAAGAAAAAAACCATTTTTAAATACTCTCATCTAAACGAAGACAAAAACACTTAAAAATGGTGGAGCTATGCGGGATCGAACCGCAGACCTCTTCGCTGCCAGCGAAGCGCTCTCCCAGCTGAGCTATAGCCCCGAGCACCAGGAAGTACAATTCCTTTCTCTTTACTTTCTAAACCTATTCAATCTGTGTGGACACTCATCAAGCAATCTATCGTTTAAGGAGGTGATCCAGCCCCAGGTTCCCCTAGGGCTACCTTGTTACGACTTCACCCCAGTCATGAACCACAAAGTGGTAAGCGTCCCCCCGAAGGTTAAACTACCTACTTCTTTTGCAGCCCACTCCCATGGTGTGACGGGCGGTGTGTACAAGGCCCGGGAACGTATTCACCGTGGCATTCTGATCCACGATTACTAGCGATTCCGACTTCATGGAGTCGAGTTGCAGACTCCAATCCGGACTACGACGCACTTTTTGGGATTCGCTCACTATTGCTAGTTGGCTGCCCTCTGTATGCGCCATTGTAGCACGTGTGTAGCCCTACTCGTAAGGGCCATGATGACTTGACGTCGTCCCCACCTTCCTCCGGTTTATCACCGGCAGTCTCCCCAAAGTTCCCGACATAACTCGCTGGCAATTAAGGATAAGGGTTGCGCTCGTTGCGGGACTTAACCCAACATTTCACAACACGAGCTGACGACAGCCATGCAGCACCTGTCTCAGAGCTCCCGAAGGCACTAAGCTATCTCTAGCAAATTCTCTGGATGTCAAGAGTAGGTAAGGTTCTTCGCGTTGCATCGAATTAAACCACATGCTCCACCGCTTGTGCGGGCCCCCGTCAATTCATTTGAGTTTTAATCTTGCGACCGTACTCCCCAGGCGGTCTACTTAACGCGTTAGCTCCGAAAGCCACGGCTCAAGGCCACAACCTCCAAGTAGACATCGTTTACGGCGTGGACTACCAGGGTATCTAATCCTGTTTGCTCCCCACGCTTTCGCATCTGAGTGTCAGTATCTGTCCAGGGGGCCGCCTTCGCCACTGGTATTCCTTCAGATCTCTACGCATTTCACCGCTACACCTGAAATTCTACCCCCTCTACAGTACTCTAGTTTGCCAGTTTCAAATGACCTTCCGGGGTTGAGCCCCGGGCTTTCACATCTGACTTAACAAACCACCTGCATGCGCTTTACGCCCAGTAATTCCGATTAACGCTCGCACCCTCCGTATTACCGCGGCTGCTGGCACGGAGTTAGCCGGTGCTTCTTCTGTAGCTAACGTCAAACAACAAACGTATTAAGCTTGCTGCCTTCCTCACTACTGAAAGTACTTTACAACCCGAAGGCCTTCTTCATACACGCGGCATGGCTGCATCAGGCTTTCGCCCATTGTGCAATATTCCCCACTGCTGCCTCCCGTAGGAGTCTGGACCGTGTCTCAGTTCCAGTGTGGCTGATCATCCTCTCAGACCAGCTAGAGATCGTCGCCTTGGTGAGCCATTACCCCACCAACTAGCTAATCTCACTTAGGCTTATCCAATCGCGGAAGGCCCGAAGGTCCCCTCCTTTCCCCCGTAGGGCGTATGCGGTATTAGCTATCGTTTCCAATAGTTATCCCCCTCAACTGGGCAAATTCCTAAGCATTACTCACCCGTCCGCCGCTCGACGCCTAATAACGCTCCCGAAGGATTGTTAATATCGTTTCCGCTCGACTTGCATGTGTTAAGCCTGCCGCCAGCGTTCAATCTGAGCCATGATCAAACTCTTCAATTTAAGTTTTTTGGCTCAATGAATACTGACTTTAAATTGCCTTTTACTTTTTAGCCAAAGCCAAATAGTAAAGTGTTCTTTAAAGTTCATACCATTCCAACAGAATGGTATTTAAATAACTGTGTTCGATATCCGAAGACATCAAATTAGGTCACTCAGTTCATTGAAACCGATTTTTGATTTCTTGCCCGAAAGCAGAGAATCATTGTCGATTGTCATCAACGAGTGCCCACACAGATTGATATAGGTTTAAATTGTTAAAGAGCGTTGCTTCTAGGCTTTCCCTTGAAGCGGACGTGCATTCTAGCGATTTAAAGTGAAGAGTCAAATACTTTTTCATTTTAATTTCGAAAGGCTTTTTCAAGCTGCTCGTCTTACTGATTTATCTGCAAAGCCTTGTGGGCTCTGCCGTGTCAGTGAGAGCGCATTATAGGGAGAGAATTAAACATAGCAACTATTTTTTGCCAAAAATTAGTTTTTTTGAAATTTTATTCCAATACAGATTAATACATAGATAACACACACTTTATACACAGATGGCTGTGGATAAAGTACGCTATCACCTAATCATCACTATCAAAAAAATAGGAGATACGAGAACGAGGGTTTAAGTACTCTCTTATTTTCTCAGGTAACTTAGAAGGTAAAATTGCAGCCACTATTTTTAAATCTTTATCTGCTAAGTCTAGGATCGGAGCTTGGGTACGAGGCACATTTGGATCATAGAGAAGTACATTAGGAAACAAAATATGTTTAGCGTTTACTGAAATGACTAGACCTACCATCTTATTTGATAGCTGAACAATTGTTCCCGGCGGATATACCCCCATGAACTTAATCAAAAGATTTAGGTTATCGATACTATAGAGGTGCTTACAGTTTTTATATAAATAGGATAATGCGTTATATGGGATTTTTTGCTCTGCTACGATATTACTATGACACAAATTATCATACGCGTTAGCTAAAGAGACAATTTGTGCAAGTTCATCTATTGCATCTTCTTTCAATCCATCGGGGTAACCAGAACCATCTCGCATCTCGTGGTGTTGGATGATGATTTTTTTAGTTGATTCTGGAAAGTTTTTTGCTGATTCCGCTATATCCAAGCCGTATTTAGGGTGTAACTTCAAGTAATTCTTCTCAGGAACAGTGTGAGCAGTCTTCTTTCTTAAGATGTTTGTCGGTATTTTTATCTTTCCGATATCATGGAAAAGAGCACCAAATGCAATGTCTTTAATTTGTTTAGAGTTGAAGCCTTTGCTTTTTGCAATCATCATTGCGAGCACAGAAACATTAAGCGAATGAAAATATATATCTTCAAATTCACTCTTTCCATTCATAAGATGCAGTGTTACGTGATCATCAGATAACAATTTTTCAACGATATCATCAACCATAAGAGTTGCTTCCGCCACTGCAGAATCTGGACGATTTCTGATTTTGCTCATGACTGAACGTAATTGAGACAAAGAACGTTCGAATTCTTTTTCACAATTAATCACTCTTCTTCTATATGAGTTAAGCTTATCTATGCGGGCCTGCTTTTCTTCCCACATTTTTTTGGCTTCGAGGTCTATTTCTTCAGCAGCAGCCGTGTTCTCATCAGGAACTTCTTTAATAGGGAGAGGCCCCACATCACTTTGAGCGGGATCAATATATACGTACTGAATGCCTAAGTGTTTAATAAGGTTAATCTGATCTTGGGACTTTAGTTTAAAACTATTAAATAAAAACGGATGCTCGTTCCATTTGACTGGCAAGCGAATGTGTATTCCAGGTTGAATTCTATCTACGGTGATTTTAATGCTTGCCACGTGAGTATCTTGTTATCTCTGTTACATTACCAATACCTATAACTTTATCTAAAGCATAGAACAAAATCATCTTTTAAAAGAAATCAGCTCGATTTATTAACTTGTGTGCAGTATAAAACTAGTAACACACAGAGATAGTACCACCCTCTATTCAGGGCGTTAAATATGACAACACTTACTCACTTTGTGATGATTAAAACTGGCGAATCAATCGCTGTAAACCATCAAGGTCATTAACCAGCTGACTTGTTCTCACCACCGAGGAGCTCGATACCAATAGAGTGTCGTCTGCCAGCTTTTTGATATTAGTGACATTACGATTGACTTCATTTGTTACACTCGCCTGTTGATCAACAGACACGGCTATTTGATGGCTATTATCAGTAACCTGATTCAACATGCTACTTATATTATTAAGCACTTCACCGGTTTGATTTGCACGGTCAGTACATTCCGTCGATAACTCACCACCTCGTGTCATTATACTTACTGCATTTGTTGCCGTTGATTGCAGGTCAACAATCATTTCTTGAATTTCATTTGTCGATGATCTCGTTTTAGTCGCAAGCGATCTGACTTCATCAGCTACAACAGCAAAACCTCGTCCATACTCACCAGCTCTTGCTGCTTCAATTGCAGCATTTAACGCCAGTAAATTAGTTTGCTCAGAAATATTTCCGATTACATCAAGAATACCTTCAATTTTTTGGCTATTTTGCGCCAAATTATCGATAACTTCTCTTGAGCTTTTTAACTCGGCCGCTAATTGGTCAATTACATCTATCGTAATCGCAATGCTTTCGAGTCCTTTTTGAGATTCTTGATTTGCTTCTTCTGTAGCCTTTGACGCCATAGATGCACTATTAGCAACTTCACGTATCGATTGACTAAGCTCTTCTGCAGCTGCAGCAACTTGCTCAGTTTCACTCGATTGCTGTCCAAGACTCTGCTCTATCGATTTAATCGTTCTGAATTCTTCCTCTGCAGAATTAAGTATTTTTCCTGCAGTTTCGGTTGTTCTTCCAGAAACCGCTCGCAGTTCTGCTCTTCGCATCATCAAAGCCAATTCGATTCGAGAACAATCATCAAAATAACCAGTATATGGCTTTTCCATCAATGGGTTGTCATATGAATCTTTAGCCAACTCTGCAATTTTGTTAAATCTTGATTTTTGATAAAGAGACGAAGCAAATAGAGTTGCACCAAGGCTCAAGCCAAAGAACCCTACATAAACAGGGTTAAACCCAAATAGCATTGAAATCGCTTGTAACACTACAAGCACCGAAAGCAATAGATTGACTGATTGAAACGAAAAACGTTTGCCAGTGACGTTCTCTCCATTACTCATTTTTTTATAAAGCACACTTGCTCTATCAACCTGCTCTGGTTCTGGCTTTGAGCGCACAGATTGATATTCGACAATTTCACCCTTTTCATTCTTTATAGGAGTAACAAAAGCTGAAACCCAATAGTGACCACCACCTTTGCATTGGTTTTTGACCAACCCCATCCAACTTTTTCCAGATTTTATATATTGCCATAACTGACCAAATGCATCTTTCGGCATATCTTTATGCCGAACCATATTGTGCGGATTACCAACCAATTCTTCTTCTTGATATTCAGCCACTTCACAAAAGGTGTTATTTGCATAAGTAACAATACTGGATGTGTCTGTCGTAGAGATAAGGTTGACATCCTTTGAGTAAGATTTATTCAAAGGATCATTTGAACTGTTCACTGACATTGGTTTCTCAAGTAGCCATAAGGAAAGAGGGTTACTTTTACACAAATCCTCACTGTTACTCATTGATAAGCATCAATAAGCACCACAAATAGATCACAAGGGAATTATTGACGACTTGATTTTATGAAAATTTGAGTGATTTAACGCATTATGCGAACCAAATAACCCTAAACGCCAAAATAATAAGAACAAGACCGGAAAGCCTATCAATGATTAGAGCTTTGCTTCTTAGCTTGTCGAGTAACAGTGGTGAGGAGAGCATAAAAGCAATAAAGGTATACCACAAACCGTCTACAAGATAAGGGGTTACAACAACAATAGCTCTACTCGACAACTCTGAACCCACCGAAACAAATTGCGAAAAAAGTGCAGTAAAAAACAACATAATTTTAGGGCTGGTTAGTGAGATCAGAAAACCTTCTTTCGCTGACTGCAACACACTTACTTTTTCGCCAGCTTCTAACTTTGCGGCCACACCACCTTTTGAACGTAAAGCCAAAAATCCTAAATAAGCTAGATAAAAAGCACCAACATAACTAATAACAGTAAATAAGGTTGGGTATTGATGTAATAAAGCGGCGAGCCCAACCAAAGTAATACAAGCATAAACCGCAATACCTGTAGCATGTGCCCAGGCTGTTGCTATACCATTTAGCCGCCCTCCCGCCAAGCTGTGTTTCACTACAATAGCTAAACTAGGCCCCGGTGACATTGCACCTAACAAACAAATCGTAAAGAGGGATAACCACACTGTGATTGTCATTTCGTGTTCCTATAAAGGTTCTAAGTGAGAATATTCGCGCTTTTGAAAAGGCTAACAGTAAAGAACTATCAAATGAAATCAACAATTATCATTCAGGTCATGATTTTGAATCATACCCTACAGAATAAATAGAGCTACGAAGAATTTCATAAGACAACCTTCTAACCCATTGATGTGATTTTTCTTCATCATATTTTGGATGCCATATAATCCAATACTTTTGCAACGGTAAATCAAATGGAAGGTCATAATGCAAAATAGGCAGGTGCTTTTGCATATTTTTCGCAATGTGCTGAGGGATAACAAGTAGATAGTTACTTTCTATCAAGGTGCTAAATGCCGCCGAATAAAATGGAACTTTTAAACCAATTTCTCGATGCTTCCGCATATCAAACAAATGGGTATCAAGCTCACTATTTTTGTCTCCCCCTGTAATCACTATATGCTGGTAACGAAGAATATCATCAAGTGAAAGTGACTTCCGACCTGATAGAGGGTGAGAATCCCTCATAACACAAACTAAATAATCTTCGCCAATCAATTTTCCAGATAAGCCTTTTGGTTTATTATTTTGAAGCGTGCAAGCTAAATTTATCGGGCTATTTGCAAAGCTATCAGCCATATGAGGTAGCCAAAAGTGATAGTTAAATTTAGCGTGAAGAGCTTGGCTACTTATCTTTTTAATAATTTCCGGAAAGATATATTGAGCGACATAATCGCTACAAGCAAAATTAACCTCTCCAGCCCAATTTGAAGGTTCGAAAGATGGTTCTTCAATAAGATGTTTGAACTCACTAAATAACGTTTCAAGTTTAGCTTGAAGCTCTACAGCCCTTGGGGTTTTGTATAAATCATTACCTTCTCGAATAAGTAGAGGATCATTAAATAGATCTCGCAGCTGTGCTAATTGCCTGCTCACAGCAGACTGAGTAATGTTCAGCCGCTTTGCCGCTTGGCTCACATGGCACTCTTCTAATATGACTAAAAGAGAACGAAGTAAATTCAAGTTGACACTATTTAACATGGTTATAATTCTTACTATGGTGAGATATTTTACAAATCATGACATAGCCTACTAGCAGGTCATAACAAATTTAATATGCAGGTACAAAAAAGCCTCGAAAAATCGAGGCATTCACTTATATCTAAGAAACTACTTTTCTTCTTTTCTCCAATTTCGAGCCATATATTTATCAGATTCACAGCATGGGCAATAGGGTAGAGCTTCACCATCATCTACTAATTCGACAACAATCCTACATTTTTCGCATACATATGAGCCCTTTCCAGGCTTATCTCCGGTAGAAAACATTCAGCACCTCCCCTGTTGAATATTAACCGAATCAAAAACGTAGCCCTTTATAGTAAGTCTTGTTGCGTATGAAATCACAAATCCACTTTCTCAAGCTGATTTTTCGTAAATTATAATGATCAACATCAAAAATGAGTCAGTGTTTACATCTGAAGAAAGGCATAATTCAAAAGGTTTATATGCATTTCTTTTATTATTTCAATTAATTAATAGCAATTAAAAAGTTAACGGTTCAGAAATATCGGTGTGTTAGAACAACCATCAACTGAACCAATGAAGATACAAAAAAGGTCAGCGCTACCAACGCTGACCTTTTCTCTATATTTACCCGTATTACTTAAAATTTGGCAAACCTAAATATTATTGCTTAATTTCAAACTCATCGATGATAACTTCAACTCGGCGGTTTTCCATACGCCCTTCCGCTGTATCATTAGAAGCTTTAGGTTTACTTTCACCTTCGCCAAGTACTGTCACTCTCGACTCTTCAATTCCCTGTGTAAACAAGTAATCCGCTACAGACTGCGCACGTTTTTCAGAAAGCGTTTGATTGTAAGCGGCAGAGCCTCGTGAATCGGTGTGGCCAACGATTTTAGCTTCAGCTTGTGGGTATTTTTTCATAACGCCGATCAACCAGTCAAAATACTGCTCACTATTCGGTGCCAATTTAGAACTATCATTGTCGAATAACTCTACACCATATTCTTGAAACAACCTTACTTCTGGCATTGGTTCTTCAACCACAGCGACAACTTCTTCTTCGACAATGACTTCTTCAACCGCCATTGCTGCCACCGGTTCAGCAGCTGAACCAAATTTATAGGTTAAACCGAAGAAAAGAGAATTCACATCTAAGTTCTCGACAATACCTTCTGTAATATTATTGATACGTTGGTATTCGAAACGACCAAAAACATTTTCTGACAAACCAAATTCTGTACCTATTGCTGCTACAAGTACTGTGTCATCAATATCATCATAATCTACCCATGCAGCGCCAAGCTTAGCGTAAAAATCAAAATCATTAACAGGTATGGTTAGCTTAGGCGCTAGGGTAAATACTTTCATGGAGTCATCAAAAGGGGCGGCGTCAAAATCACCTAGATAGTCATACCCAGCTTCCAAGCCAAGCATATCAGTAAAATTATAACCAGCATAAATACCGCCGGCCCCGCCATCATCACTACATGAATTATCCAAGGTACATTCGCCATCCAACCAAGAATAACCAATTTTACCACCGACATAGGCTTCAGCTTGTACTAACTGAGGAGATAGTACTAATAACGTGGATGCGAGCATTACTAACTTCTTCATAAGAATTCCTTTTTTATTGTATTTAAGCACATCTATATATACCACACTTATAACTGTAGGCTACTCATATTGAAAGGAACTATCTATAGTAATTTGTTTATATAATGCTTGTTTTTAGATATTTCCAAACATTGACTCAAAAATGAGAAAGATGCCACAAATAGAAGCTATAAATAGAAGCCGAACTTAATGGATAGCACTTGAATAAACGCTTCAGTTACTTGTTCTAACATTACGCTTACTCGTTAAAAATTGACTTACTAAACTCAATATAACCTCCGTTTTCATGTAGGCTACAAAGGCGGTATCATTCCATACCACTACTTCGTTATTAATATCATTTCGCACAAAACATATTTTTATTCTGCTAATCAATAAACAGTGTTAATTAGCGCTATAAATGAGAAAATACAAAAAAAACAACTTGGATTGGATATGGCAAAGTTAAGCTTACAAGACCAGCTACTAAAGGCTGGGTTAGTGAACGAAAAGAAACTAAAAAAGGCCAAAAAAGGCTCGAAAAAATCGAGAGTGCAAGCTCGAGAAGCCAAGGCTGCGGTTGAACAAAATAAAGAATCTCAAAGACTACGAGATATAGAGCTCAATAAGCAAAGAGATGAACAACAATTTGGCAGAGAATTAAAGGCTCAAGTTAAGCAGCTCATTGAAATGAACAGAATTGACCAGAAAAATGGTGATATCAAATATAATTTCACCGATGGAACTCTAGTTAAATCTCTCTATGTACAACAAGAAACGAGAGAACAGTTAGTAAAAGGTATTTTGTCCGTTGCGAGATATGAGGAAAGCTATGCCGTTATTCCTTCGTCGGTGGCTTATAAAATTGCAGAAAGAGATGCAGAAGCAGTTATTGAAAACAAATCGTCTTCGGAAGAAGAGCTTGCTGAAGATGATCCGTACGCTGAGTTTGTCGTACCTGATGACTTAATGTGGTAATGGTTAGTTTGTGCAAAAACAACAAAGCCCCGACTTTCGTCGAGGCTTTGTTTTATAAATATGGTACGGTGGGCGGACTAACCAGTCATGTCTATATCATTGATTTGCAACGACTTATATTAACGCGCTGAAGGCAAGGGCTACATAAGGGGTTACATAAACAAAAAGTCACTCTTTCTGAAGTAACCCTCGCTATTTCGTAGAGTAATAATTTTTAGCTAGAAGTCCATTATGTGAGATTCGTCATGCAGAGGCAAGATAAACAGCTTTCCCTTTACAGAATCACTAATCGATACCTGTGCAGCTAAAAGGTGTTTTATGCAAAATCAACACCAATGACAAGCCGGACATAGACTTTGATAATTGAGTTTGGATTGTTCCTGAAGAAGGTATCAGATGAAACGTCCTCATGCCATCCACTTACTGATTAGACATTAGCCCTTTTGGAGAGCATGAAACCAATTAGCAGCCATAGAGAATATATCTTTGCTAGCAACAAGAACCCGAAAAGTCACGTTAATAGCCAGCCTGCCAACATGGCGCTAAAAAGAATGAGATTTGGTCGGCAGCTGGTTTCTCACGGGCTAAGAGCCCTAGCAAGTACTACCATGAACGAACAGAGCTTTAACCCTGACGTAATTGAAGCAGCACTGGCCCACGTGGACAGGAATGACGTTAAAAAGGCTTATAACCACGCTGAGTACCTAGAGCAACAACGAAAACTAATGTACTGGTGGAGCGATCATATTACTGCTGCGGCTGAAGGGCATGTTTCATTGGCTGGAAAGAAGAACCCTAAGCTGGTGGGGTGACGACATAGAAGGCTTCCTCTCGGAAGCCTATTTAAGCTCATGATTCGTAATAGGACAGTTTGTTATGTTTGGGTGTAATTTTTATGTGGTAACTCTTTGAGCATTTTTTCAAGAAGATCACGATCAACTATGATTTCACATAATTTCCGCTCTTTTTCGTTCGCTCCAAAGGTCATTACATCTAATGCTAGGTAGTCCATATCAAAATGCTTCGAACTAGCTTCAGGAAATTTTATCCAACGCTCTGAAACCTCACATCTGAGTTCTCCTTTCGATGCATCAACACGTTTTTTATGCTCATAACCATTCGGGAGTCTAACTATTTTGTCTTGATTCATTTTTATTTCCCCCTCCAAAAACATAACGCAGCCACCAACAATAATTCATTGATATTTAGAAAAGAAACCCCACGCTTAACTGAAAATCCTAAACGTTAGAAATCATACTTAATCGAAGTCCATTTCTATCTTTTCACCCCTTTATCCTCATTAATTCGTGCAACCAGCGCATCGATTGAGGCTTTCTTTTCCGGATACAACTCTTCTAAAATATGCTCAAAGATCTTATACCCATCAACAACGTCGGACTTTCTAATTTGATAGCCAGAATGAGTTCCATCATTTCCAAGCCACCTAATAGCATTTGCAGGCTCAATAATCTTTCGATAATTTTCCGGCAATGAGCCAATTCTTTTAGCCAACGATAGAAAGTTACCTTTCTCATCCACCGATGCAACTTCCATTTCACCAAGCAGGACTTCTAATGCAGCACGTAATGTACTTAGACTAGTACTAGGTGACGAAAAATAATTAGAGAATGAGGTAGTTAAAGCTTCTTTCACCCCAAATGGAGTCTCTTTAGGTGGAGTAAATATTTGAAGCGGTGGCTGAAAATACTTAACTTCAAAGTTATCGAACCACTCCCAATCACTTGATCCATCATCTAAGTATTCTTGCGAAACTTCACCAGTACCTACACACATAACTCCACAGCCACATTCGGGGATAGTACACTTTAGGTTTAAAGTGAATACATACTCAATCCAATCTGGGTCAAAAGCTGGGTGGTGATGGTCGACTGGAACTTTGTATTGCTTCTGGAATCCATCATCACGATTAGTTAATGAATTAGCTCCACATTCAGGACATGGCCACGTTGGAATATTGTCACTTCTGAAATGGGCTGTTAATGATTTTCCATTCATCTTTTATGCTCCTTTATCATGTAAACATAATGCTTTGCTAAGCTTTACTAATCTGAACCGCACTTAAACAGTGGCTATTGAATATTTATCTATAGCTTCCTTATACTTCATTTCACTTTCATCTTTAAAACTCTTTTTATCATCTATTAGTTTTTTCAGTTTTAAGTAAATATTGGTGTATATAATTTTGTGTGCATCGTTTTTAATTTCATGCTCGTCTGGATTATCCATTTGGAATCCGTTTGTTAAGACTATATCTACTAGAGCAAGAAGATCTTCTTTTGTAATCTCATCTATGGGCTTATATTCTACAAGATCCAAAGAGTACTTCCCTTGGGAGTGTTCAATTTTTAAGTGCGTCATATGATTCTCCTCGTCCTTTATAGGGTACTTCTCCTGCTTCAAGACAGTTAATTAGAACTTCATAATTTGGATGTTTATTATTATCCAGATCCGTCAACTCCTTGTCGTTTGGACGGCCTGTAAATACGCTAAACTTACTCTTGCCATCAACGACTTGTTTTTGAGTGAATAATAAATAGTCAGGCTTTATCGACGCACCAACAGTACTATTGTGAGTAACAATAATAACGGGCATGTGCTTAGATAGATCTTTAATGAGCTGGTTAACCTTACCTAACAAGAAAACGTTATCAAAGGAAGATTCGGGTTCGTCGATCAGCAGCATGTCATACTTATGCGCATCATCGATAGATTGTAGTAACCGGTACTCCGAACGTTCTCCTCCGGAAACTTTATCTCCTAGCGCATTCTGAACCTCATAAGAGATATTGCAGAAAAATTTATAATAGTCTGACTCTGAAACAGAGTCATTAGAAATCAGTGATCGTAAAAACTTGTAAGGTTTTTCATAGTTTTCATAAACTGACATGAACGAACCAATGTTTCTATTCACCTCTCTAAGTCCAGAGGCTCCTTTGAAGGCGGCCTTTTTGGCGACTACACTGAACCCCTGCAATGTATCAACCGTCTCACTCTTTTCATGCTTTAGATATTCCGTAATCATAGAGAACTTATCAACCTTCATCTTATCTATCGCCACCGAATAAAGGTCGACTTCAGAAACAGGATCGGTAGCAGATCTAACATTTAGGTGTGCTTTAGTATCTTTAATTATGCTGTTTACAAAGATTTTTTGAGCATTAATTTTATATTGATGTTGATATTCTTTCGCTAAATCAATAAATAACGATTTCAAACCACTAATATTCACATTTTTGTCAATTGTAGAGCGATATGTTTGGTTTTCAATTAAAAGCCTAGTAGCAGCCAAAAGATCTTCTAGAGGTTTTAAATTTTGAGTTTTGAACTGCACCTCACTAAACATCTTAGTAGCGGAAAAAGAGTCATGGCGGTCTTTATTGAAAGCAAATTTCTTTAACGACGTTAGATAACTATCAACAGTTTTTGATGAGTAATCTAAGTCAATATCGACAACGTCATCAACGACAGCTTTAAACTCTTTTAAATACTCATCAATATAAGATTTCTTGCTGTCCTTGACCTTTGATTGAAACCTACTTTCGTCATCAGAATCACTCTTTTCAAGGAGCTCGAACTGTTTTATGTACTTAATCTTGTCTTCGTTTGCATTTTCGACAATCTTATCTAATGTGTAAGATTTTCCAGAAGACCGTTGCCCTAGGATGACATTAAGACCAGTAGAAATCTGCAAACCGTTATCAAGCACTTGGAAAAATTTATTTCCTTCATCTTCACTTAGCGAAAGTCTATCCCGATCTCTTAGCAATTGTTTCAATGTTACAAAATCAACATCCCCAATATCAACATAAGTAAATCTTGGTGGAAAAGTTATTGTCCCTTTTTTTGCCCTGAAATCACTAAAAAGTACCGGCGCATAGGTACTTTTTTGATTAATCGCATATAAGAATTTTTTAACACTTTGAACCTCACCACAATCAATATACCCCTCTAATTTTCTTAAAGTATTTCGATTTAAAGATGGAGATTTTTCAATATGCGGAATAAGGATATACTCATTAAGATCACCAAAAATCTCGGTAAACCTTTCATAAGTTATGCTTGTGTTGCTATCAGGAATGTCTTTTTCTACTAAAGTACAACTATTTTCAAATTTATCCAAAGAGTTAGGGGGAGATAACAAGGATATGCCCCCTTCAAGATCAACTTCAATACCGGGTAAAACTGTGCAATCAATGCTATCAACAATTTTCGTAAATTGTTGCCTTCTAAATACATTGTGATTAGTTATCGCGATGCAATCGAGTCTTGTAGTCTCTACATAACACTTAAGAGTGTCTAAACTAAACTCAAAAGCTGGGTCACTAATGGTGCATACAGTGTGAACATGTAAGTCTATTTTTTTCATATGACTTTCTATTGTAAGTTGGCAATTTAATATCCATCTTGTTTCATTATGTATTAATTAATATAGAAAAACTTGGCGCGGGATACAGAAATCGTAAGTCGATTGACAAATTTAATTCAAAGTCCTAGTTTCCCACGCAAAAAAGACGGCCCTACTTTGGCAAAGAAAGCATACTCGTACTGCAAGTAATAGTTTAGAAGTTCAATACCCATATCCATCAAAATACCCCTTAGCGGCCTTATCCCGAACCTGCACACTTTCTTCCAGCCACTCCTCCACCTCACTTTCAACCCACGCTACAGACCTCGAACCAATTGGTACGTTAGGTGGAAAGCGCCCCTCTTTTATCAAACTGTAGATAGTGGAACGGCTTAAACCCGTTTTGCTGATCACTTCTTTTAAACGAATAAATCTCATCGTTTTTCTCCTGAATTAATTTCTATGGGTACGCTTGAAGACCCGGTTAAGGGTTTGAGGACGTCCGAAAACGTCCAGTTTCTGACTGGGTAACATGCCAAGAGTGATGGCACCCAATTGATGTAATTATTAATTAGCTAACTATCGATAATGGTAAAATTAGATTACTGCGGATAATTGTGATTTTGCTGTTTGATTATGTTGGTTAGAAAAGGCGGCATGTGGTGTGATTATTTGATGCTTACTTTTGAACTTGTTCGTCTCGTTCTCTCAGTCGTTCTAAAATCCATTCGTAAATTTCTCCCTCTTCCCACGCTATTGCATTGCCACCCAGTGACACGCTTTTGGGGAAGGTATTCTCTTTCATGTACTTGTAGATGGTGGCGCGAGCTAGGCCAGTTACGTGCATAACTTCTTTTAAACGTATTAGTCGAATATTCATGGTTAATTCCTCTAGTCTCTTCTTATTCAAAAGAGAAGGGAGGTAAGTATTTTTTAACCGAGAACGTCCGAGCAGGTTTCGTAAACCCTTGTATCCTAGTCGATTGAAGAAATATTCAAGTACATATTACTTAGGTGAATGACCATCTAAATAAGGAACGAATCATCATCATATTTTTCATTTTTATAATCTAAAATGGTTCGGCACCTGTTGCCGCACCACCTTGTAACCTACCTTATTCATAAATACGCACAGCAACCAATATGCCCGCATTCTCTTTGCAGGGTAGGGTTTTGCTCTGCCTAAAACTAAGTGAACGTCTATGGCAAAATTTATTAAACCCAGTATTGCCGATGGTATCTCTTTTGCTTTTGAGCTTTACAAGCGCATACCCACCGCCCGAAAAGTGACAGCTCAGGAACTAAAGGCGCAACTGGATGAAGTGGGGCTAACACGAGATATTCGCACTATTCAGCGTAACCTCGATGTCATTGTCCGGTACTTCGACATTGAAAAAGACACCCGTGATAAACCCTATGGTTACTCTCGAAGAAGTAATATCAAACGCACACTAGGCGCAAGAGAAGCCATGATTCTGGCGATAGCAGAAGTACAGTTAAAGCATGCGCTACCTGATGATCTTCAATCAGCCATTGAATCCACATTCACAGAAACGCGAATTAACTTTTTACCCACCTGTGAAAGGAATGAAATCTCGCTCCCATCAAAAGTAGTTCTTAGTTCGAATATTGTTGAAGTACCAAAGATGAGTACCACCAGCGACTTATTTGAAAGACTCTGTATCGCGTTGTACCACAACCGATGGGTTAATCTCAGCAGCAATATGAATGGTCAAAATACACCTGTAGAAACCAAGCCGTTAGGACTTATATTGTCCGGTACACAATTGCTTTTAGTTCATCAAGAAAAAGGCTCAGATGCAGTAAAAGAGATACCGTTGGATAGGATCTCTCAATTTCGTGTATCTACCTATGCTTTTGAGTATCCGCGAAAGTTTGAGTTCAGAAAGTATGCCGTTAAAGAACAAAATGCACTACTGAGAACAAAGCTAATTAAGGCTCACTGCTCATCATTGAATTAGCGACATTAAGAAAAGTGGTATCTACCGAAATGCTAAGGCAGCTAATGCCGCAGCTTGGTTTATCCTAACCCCGTTGCACTTATAGCAACTATATTTCGGGTTTAATCAGGTGCGTAATGAACACCCGGTCAACTGGAAATAATCAGTGATGGTTACTCTACCTTGTGTCATAAATTCTGTTTTGAGTGCTTCTGTTAATAACTCCAAAGCACTGAATACCGATAGAGGGAAGGCAGCCTTCGTTATGTCACTTAGTTCTATGCTTATCACTGAACGCCTAACTGGTTCATTACCAGAGCGGCACAGAGGGGAGGCAATGCCTCCCCTCAATCTTTTCTTTCTCTGCAAAGCCACTACCAAAAAAGTCGATTAAAGATTATTTCACATCCATATTATTCAGGTGCATCTCGATACTAAAAGGAGATAGATATGCACATTTCAGAGTATGGATTTTCCCTACCTCAACACGCCAGACAGATCCTGGAGAAAGCCGCAGAGATTTTGGCAGATACCTACCTAAGAGGAGAATGCTTCACTAACCCACAAGCTGTTAAAGATTTTCTGAGTTGTAAGCTTGGGGGACAAGAGCGAGAAACCTTTGCAGTACTGCTTCTTGATAACCAACACCGACTAATTGAATACAAAGAACTATTTTACGGCACCATTGATGCCGCAAGTATCTACCCAAGAGAAGTGGTTAAGTTAGCCTTACACACCAATGCCGCAGCAGTGATATTTGCTCACAACCACCCCTCCGGAGACGCTGAACCATCACAATCAGACAAACGCATAACCAACCGACTTAAGGATGGTCTGGCGCTGGTGGATATCCGAGTACTGGATCATTTGGTGATTGGTGAAAGCTGTGTGTCTTTTGCAGAAAGGGGACTGATATGAGCAGCACTGTGTTCAAGCAAGGTTGTACTGAGCCTAGCCAACAACTTATCAACCATCTTCAGAGACTTACCAGCAACGTTGATGTACCGAGCAACGCCAAGCGTATCGCTATCAACTTTCGTCGTTCTGAGTACTACCAGAGTCGCAAAGGCTATCACCCGGTAGAAGTACAGCAGGAACGAAGCATAGAAGGTTGGAGCATTGTCTTCATCGTTAGCTTTGCCTATCCGGACGACAAAGCAACAACGATGGAAGAAGAACTTTATTTTAACTTTCTAAGAGGTTGGTTTTATCAACCAGATATTGAGCGTTGCGACCTCCACCAGCCACAAGTAACAGAGCTGTATATAAGTTGGGAGCAAACACTGCTAATTCAAATTACAGCACACAGTTTTGATACTGTTACGGCAACACTCGTCAGTACTTCGAGCTAATCGCCGAAATCGCCTAACTACCATTCCAATTCAGCATTTTAGAAACACATATTATTAAAGAAAACGCCTTTCTGGCGCTATTTCTCCTTTTCGTAAATCTACAAATTCAAACGGCATCCATTGCCACTTCATTTATTACAGTACCGATATGCCCTCGGCTATCAAACCAATCAAAGGAAAAACTATGAAACTTAAAACTATCGTAATGACTTCGCTTATCGCTCTTTCTGCCAACATGGCGTCAGCTTCTAGTGCTATTGACCACCTGAGTACCAAAAGCATCAAACAGACCCTAACGCCCACTCAGATTGAAACAGCATTAAACCAATGGAAGGAACATGAACTAGCACGTATGGAGGAGCGTGCTCAACTTATCTCAGACCGCGCTCCTATCGAAGCGAGGCGTGAAATGGTTAAGAATCAGATTGAACAGGAGTATAACCAAGCAGCTAAATTGCTGGGATTATAGTAGGTAGGGGAGCTGTGCGCTCCTCCTATCACCCCCTAGGCATTAGATTAATCTCATTTTTTTGCTTCAGTAGACAACACACTTCGTTAGTCTCAGCTCTAACAAGTTCGTACAAAGAATGTCAGGCACTTCTGTGAGAACTAACATGGTCTTCAACAAAACGTTCGGTAACATACAAAAACTCTCTCACATATGGAGAAAATGAAACCAACTGCCTATAATCATCGTCGCACAAAGGTGTGTAAGCCTCATGGCATATACAATGCCTAAGCTCAAATAACCGACTCAAGTTATTAAATATATGAGCATTTTTTTCATCATCACTAATCGGAAACAGCTCAGGTTGCTTATCTAACTTTACCCGCCACTGTTTAAAACCATAGAAGAAATCTTCTCCTAGAATCTGCTTCATATTTGAACCGATATCATCTAGGTTATTAACCTTCAAAAGGTGTGAGATGAACTCACCTATAGTCAGTTGATTAACTTCAAGATCAATTGCTGTTTTAATACTAAACTTGATATCGAATTTTGCTGCATTTGTTCTGTATAGGGGAGCTGAATCAATAGTATGGGCAAACAAAAATCTGAAAAAGCTCTCAATGCACGCAACTAAACTAACTGGAATATACTTTATACCTTCAGAAAAACCACCATCAAACACTTCCAGCTCTGTAGCTACAACTTCATTATCAGAGAAGCCATGTATCAATGCATCTTCATAAAAATTTTCAAGCAAACTGATATTATCAAGTCTTTCGTAGACACGATTGAACCCATCAATATTTGAAGTAAGGTACTTTTTCTTGTTTAAAATTTCCTTTGTATAATCTCTATTTTTCAACTCGCGTCCTCATTTAAAAGTAAGACATCTATTTCTTATCACTGCACTATCCAACATCAATAATTACCTAGTCTGTTTGCTCAATACGAAAGGTTCTTGAAGAAGCGTGGGGGTAATTTCAGGCGTTCTTTATGCTCTTTTTCTGGCATGATAAGCATCAAAGCAAAAGAGCTTGCCATTGTAATTACAAAGGCGTAAATGCCAATTCCCCAATAGTCAGAAACTGACCATCCCAGCAAAGACTTAATCATAACAGGCACAACAACAAACAAACCAAAACCCACCATAAGACCTATACATCCCCAGCTTTTGGCTGATTCCGATTTCTCAGATGGGGTTAGGCCATAGCAGATATCAGAATGGCACCCTTTGCAAAACATAACGCCTTCTTTAACGAATGTTTCACAGTAAGGGCAGTAGAACCCTTCAGATAGTAGTTCTGGTGGAATCTCTTTCCCTTCGTATTCATATTTGGCAATAGCTTCTGCCTGATGCTTCCAACGATACAACAACTCAACTGGATATTTATTAACATCCACATCGATCATTTTTGAACAAATTTCACAAAGCCATATACCGTTCAAGATAGATTTACGCTCTTCTTTCGATAGGTCTTGATCGTATCGTGGACCATTAGGGGATGCTGCTGTGATATGACAAGCAACACCAATACTGCTCGCTTTGCTTATGTCTGAGTTAGGACCCGTTGTTTTACGTCGGCAATCGGGGTTTGAACAGGAACACCCTACTCTGTGTTGTAAAGTTAACCTTGTTTTTTGAGTAAAGTCATCTCTCACGCACACCTCCACAGCTTATCTACAAAAGCAAACTTATATGGATTAAGTTGAGTAGTCAAAAACATTAGCTTTCAGCTATAACTATACCCAAAGTTCCTCCCTCCTCTCCCATACTGCTTGGTACTGGCTTTCGACAAGTAACTCATCCAGTTAAACACCGATTCAAAGCTGTCCCGCATAACACCATCCTTTTCGACTGTATGGCTTCCAGCAATCTTTTTAGCATCAATTCGACGAATGCCATCACAGAAATGAACCAACCCTACAGCATCATTTTCAGAGACATTTATTGCACTAGCCCAAGCACTGTTTAACATCCAAGTAAGTTCACCGGGTACTAAGTTTTCAAATCGACCAAATTGCCAGTAAGTATCTGCATTCATTAAAAAGAACACGTGATAATGTTCCTTGATTGAAGAATTAGATTCACGACACCAGACATAACGAATATTGGTTGGATGAACTCGTTTCCCTTCTTTCTGCCTACGGTTTAAATCTGCTGCTACTTTCGCTTTAAATGCTTTGATAAATCGTGAGATAGAATTATCTGAACCCGTATGCCAAGTCATTGGGTACCTAAGTACAACATGAAACACCAAGGTTCTAGGGTGTTGATTCATGGCATTAAGCAGTACTTGGTGAGTAGCGTTCAAGTAACTCTCGTTCATTGGGTGATTTGAGTTAATCGGTAGACCTAGAAACTGGCTTCCTTGGTAAGTGTTAAAGTACATGAGCATGACTCCTTGTTAATTAAGACAAACAAGAAGTCAGCTGTGTATTTTTTTACTCATTCATTCGATACGAGCAAATACCAGAAAGAGGCTTAACTCTTCACCCTTTCAAGTTATCCCTTGTTACCTTCTTCATATTCTGCTCAACGTTTGGCCCCATCACACACACCATGCTAGGAAATGGAGCGGCATCCTGCTCCTGACCGTTTTGCTGGAACTTCAGTCTACCCTTAATAAATCTAACTTCGCCGTCTGACAGACTCTCATGGAACGCTTGAGTATCTGTTCTAGCCGGAATCAACATCACAACCGTAGCTCCCTTCAATGCTTCCTCTTTTGCTTTAGTAGCAAAATCACGTAGCTTCGAATATGGAGGATTACAGTAAACCGTCTGTCCTTGCCAATCTTGTTTTAAGGCATCATCCTCAGCCGTGAAGAACTGCTCACACAAAGCCGTCTCCGGTTCCGCTGCGGCATCCAATGTAAATCCAAACTCTTCATTTAATTGCTCAAATACCGCTGATGGCGTCTGCCAACGGTCTTGTTGTTTCTCGCCATTTCTAGCACTAGAAAACATTACTTTCTTGTTCATATCGATACCTGTTTTTTGGCACACTACTACGTTGCCAGTTAAAAGCTGGCGTCACGATAAGTGCACGTGAATTAATAAACTGATTAAGCCCAAACCGGATTGCGGCTTAGAGACAAACAAGAAGGTAGGTATGTATTTTTCATCTGAAACAAATCGGTTCTATTAGATACTTATCATTGGACGCTTACGCTCCATGAATATGGTTAGTTATATTTCGATACAGATTGATGTGATGAAATTTGATTGAATGATTTTTTGAACCCAATGAAAGAATTGGTTTGTTTATATATTACTTTTTCAGACAAGCACTACTCCGCACTTTAGGGACATTTTTCTCTTGTGAAGAACGTATAGCAGTGACATTTTTACCGTGCTAACTCGCCAGTTAATTCTTAACTCACCTACCAAGCCACCTATCTAACCATATGTGAACCCATAGAAGACTCACTCCCTGAAGCATAAAACTAGTTAACCGAATAGTTAGACCAATAAACTCAATAGGTACAGGCATTAATTAACAATGAGTTACAGTGATAATCGTTAAAATTTTAAAACGTGTAAATATTTGAGAAACACAACACAAAAGCAACACCAAATAACCCTTAAAATACTACACCATAACAGTTAATAAAAAGCGGATGTAGATGAATAACGATAGCATTACTATTAACACTAAGAATCTTAGAGAGTGCCGTTTTTATTGGAGGGCGTTACAGCTTAACGACTTTCAACTTCCACAAGAACCTCAGGCAGCGAGTGACTATTGCAATAACATTAATCTTGCCCTGCATGAGCGTTTTTTGGAGACGGAAGAAAGAAATAAAAACATAACTGAACTTAAATCAGTCCTTACAAACTCACTTATACCCAACTCAGAATTAGAGTGGATATCTCCAAAAGATGAGAGATTATGTTATTGGATATGGGTATCTTGTAGGCTAGCGATAAGAGACCATTCAGGATGGTCTAGTGGTTTGAAGCTCGACTTTAACCAAGGTGACCTAGACCGGCCTTATATAGATTATGGCGTTAATCCACTCCCTTATACAGCTCAAGAAAGATACGACTTTATTATCGATTTTCTTGATAAAAGCCCTGCGAATACCGAAGAAAAAGAGAGCTACTTCAAGAGTGGCGACAGACTTGGGATCAAGTTTATTCCACCGAACATTTTCTTAAACCAGACTCGAATGACAATGAATACTGTACGTGGTTATGGAACTATGTAATTTCCAATGATGAGTTCCCGATCGTAAACTGGTTTATTCCTACTCCAAGAACCCCAAAAGACAAATTCAATGCGTCGGTTGCTGCTTTTGATATCTGGCAAACGGATGTCAGTACTAAAAAGCTGTTCATCATTCGGATGAAGAAAGCATGGAGCCAAAAGAAGCATCGTATGGCAATGGTCAAAAAGAACAAGAAGTCATATAACTTCACCATGAGCACCACAACCAAGCAGAAATTGGATGAAATGGCGCTGACTGATGATTGCAGTCGAAACGAGCTGATTGAGCAGTTAATTAATTTGGAATATTTGAAAAGAAGTAAATAGACAAATGAGAGCCTATCAACCGTAGGCTCTACTCTGCTTGATGATTGGATAATATGTAATGGCTCATACTCGATCTTACACGTTTGCTAATGAGCCACGACCAACTCGTACAGACGCCCAATGGATACGACAGAATCGCTTGGTGATCACAGGCGAGTTACAACACTCGCTGAAACGTCTCTGGACACTTTCGAGCTAGAAAGTGCCAAGGGTAAAAATTCCAACCTATCAAAATTCTGAACAAAGGCGAGTTACACAAGTTTGTCCTGAAACCTTTGTACAACTTTGAGTCAGTCGCCTTACTTAATTAGCTCTAGTATTGTAAATCATATTCACTTTGGAGCGATGTTTGCACAGATTAGCTGCACGACACATACTCATATTTACCATACGGTTATCAATTCAGTTTAAAGTTTAACGTTTAACGTTTAACGTTTAACGTTTAACGTTTAACTAGACTAAATAACCATTCTTGATCTTTCAATATTGTAATTAGAAGTAAAGCCTTCATCACCAAAACTAGAGCTTGGAGAGTAAATAACTTACTAATGAAAATGTGTCGCTATGGAATTATGCCAGAAAACTAGTTGAGATATTGATGAAGATACTTGTTAAAAACGATAAGAATGCAAATACTTGTTTCTACAAAGTTAAACTTGAATATGTAGTTTCCCTATCGAGTTAATGACCATAAAGACAAATAAACACAATGGTAAGACGGTAGCCTTCAAGAATCCTTTATATGGCGTTGATTTCAGAGATGCATTTATAATGAAAATTAAATCTCTAAACAGTCGTTAGCATACGAGCTAGATAAATAACAATTATTGGAACCAAATAATCACTATGGTATGCTAAAAATACAACTATCGTTACTATTTTAATAAAGAAAATACAGGCAACAAGTAGACTGTGTTTTCTTTATTTCAATATTACTTTTTAGGGTAGTGCGAAAACTGGAATCCAGTTGCATCTTCCCAATCATAAATATCAGACAGTGATGTGAAATTACAGACCTTTTGGGTATCAAAATTCTTTATATTAGTTTCCACAAACCTAGCAGGAACAAGAGAAATATCATTCTGACAAGAACTAATAGTTCTCATATGCCCATCCCAAATATAGATAAAATCATCAATTTTTATTATATCTACTGGATTATCACTATTAAAACCAGAACTTTTAATGCTTTCATTTACAGATTTAAACCTATCCTGATTAAAGCTTCTAATACTCTGCGTGGGGAATAATGAGCTGGGGCTTACCCAAAAATTACTACTTATGGTTTTATGTTTTGCAATATTAAACTGCTCAACAATCTTAGATGCAATTTCATTTGGAGAGGCAAAAGAAGTATCAATAACTACATCATAGTTTGAATAGTCATTTAGCTTAACGCCATACAATGATTGAAATCTTTCTATTTCTAGGTTCCGTCTTTCAATATTATTACTTTCTGTTTCTTCTAAAGAACCATTTTTTTCATCTACTCGGGAAGCGCTATACACTCTATCAGCTGCGACTTTATCGCTAACAGCTAAATAAACTTTAAAAGAATTAGGTATAAAATTCCAAGCCAAACGAGAATCTATAAGTAAATTATCTTTGTTCTTACCCAGTTCAACAACAGATGAATCAATTTTATCGTCTACACTTCTATCAGTCTTTGACAAATGATTTAACTCTAGTGTAGTTATACCCATATCTGCGGCAATACTACGCTGAATTTTTCCCGTTCCAATGACTTCAAAGCCAGTCAGTTCATTCAAGCACGTTGCAACAGAGGACTTACCGCTCCCTATATCACCTGAAATCGTTATAATATTTTTCATCAACTCATTATCTTGGGTTAAAGGTTAAACCAAGCATTATACTATAGATCAGCCTTACAGTATAGCTATGATATGCTGCTTTAGAAGTGTGACATCTTTTTAGTAAATACAGATATAGTCAATCCTAAACTAACCACTGAAAATATGAGTTGAATTACTACAAACACTTTAGCAATTCCAATTAATGAAATATCGCCAAAAACAGAGAGGCATGAAATCAACAAAGAAATGTAAACTAAATTTAGATACTCGACAAGCCCATTTGAATTACATGACAATGGTGATAATAAATCACCATCCAACATCACACCTTGGTTATTAATCAAAGGTATAACCATGTATATTAAAGAGAAGAAAAATATATTCAATAAAAAGGAAATTATGGGATTCTTCACTTTAACACCGTACCCCCAAATTAATTCACTTAAAACATATTCAAAAAAAGATGAAATATTTCTTCCTTTTGACATTCTTAGATATTTTCTATGTTTGTAATAATAACTAGTTGCATGACCGGAGTAGTTATTATCCATTAAAACCCTATATATAGATTTGTATACTTCACTTTTTCTCTTGTACGTTCTGTTAAGATCATCCTCTTTGCGCTTGAAAATATATCCATGATCTGAATTCATACGACGAATTCCAGGTTGAGAACTTTCCAACTCATGAATATCTGGAATTATATCACCTCGTTTCACAGTGTAAAAGCTGCTAATTATATCTTCATCATTAATTCTTTTTCTCTCGTACCCCAATTTAGCTTCATCACCAAAATCTATCGAAGTGCATATAGTATCCTTAAATCTTATTCCGTTCAGCATTGCGTTTTTGAAGATTGCTTTGGTTCCATCACAAGATATAACTCTCGTGAAATATAATACCGCCCCTTCAAAATTAGCACAGTATAAATCACAATCCGTAAATATAACATGACTTAGATCTGCTCCTTTGAACGAGCAATGTCTAAATGTGCAATTTTTGAATTCAATTCCATCAAGAAATTTACGATCAAAATTTTCATAATCAAAATTTAAACCTGTATACTTACCCTGCATATATTACCACCCTGGAAAAGATAGTTTTGAGTTGTGAATGTTCTTATCATTATCGATGTGCTCAATAGCACTATTGAATATATTATTATCAAAACAACCTTCATCCATCAAGAAACCGTGTTTCTTTTCTCCACTAGAACTGACAGAAATCATTTGAGAATCTGGATCAACAATCAGATAATTATCATTTCCAGTATAATTAGATAAATAAATTTCGAATTTATTATTATGCTCAGTTTTTATAGTATCAATAACTGCCTTGACATAATTGTAATCAATAGACACATCATCAAGTATATTGACAGCATTACCTCTAGGTCTAAGCATATATAACTTCCAAATACCTATATCAAATTTTGATAAAGCTTCATAAATTTTAGGAATTTCATCGATATTTCTTTTTGTTAAAACCGTTCCTACCTTTATATTATTAAATCCAGATAAATTAAGCTTTTTAATAAGCTCAATACTTCTTTTAAAATGTTTTTTGCTAGTCCTATGATAAAGTTGTGTTTCATCCTCTACTCCATCAATAGGGATCGCAATCCATTCAAAATTATCAGTTAGCCTAATCAGACGAGAAGGATAAGAAGCGTTAGTTTGAATACTTACATCTAGCCCTACCAAGCAGGCATAGTTAATTATTTCGTCAAAGTGCCTATAAAGAGTTGGTTCTCCGCCTGCAAAAATTACTTTTTTCACACCAGAGTCTTTTATTCCTTTAAGGATTTTTTTGTGTGATTCAACTTCAATGTCTGCTATTTCAGTACTTGGACCATAACAAAAAGGACATTTTAAGTTACATTTAGATGTGAGCATGTAGTCAATAGTTATTTCACTTTTCATTATTAATAATAGACCTTCTTTATTATGGAATATGTTCGATAAAACCATCTTACCGATAATAATTCATAGACTCGTGTCACAATACCCAATTAATAATGCTATATTTTTCTATTATAAGTATTCATAGATATAAATCAACGAATGTTAGGTTAGATTGAAATACGCTATAAAGTCTTCATCAACCTAAAAGTGAAACACGAATTAGTCTCGTGTATGTTTGAAAACTAACTTTTTAAATAAGGTATCTTATGCCCCGTGTATCTGTACGTGCAGTAGTAATTGAGAATGATAAAATACTTTTGATCAGATATAAGGATTCCGAAGGATATTGGTATGTACTTCCTGGAGGAGGTATTGAGGATGGGGAATCATTAGAAGAGGCCTTCGCAAGAGAAACTTACGAAGAGTGCGGCGTTTCTTTACCATTTGGAGATATTGTTTATGTTAGAGATTTTATCTCGAAAAACCATGCTCAATCAAACAAGCCACAAGATTTTCACCAAATTGACATAAATGTACTTAGTTCTTATTTAAGTGATGATGTTACATTAAAGCCCACTCTTCCTGATGAGAATCAAGAAGGATTAATTTGGCAGGAACTCCGTGATTTGGACAAAATAAGGTTTTATCCAAGAAATGCAATTTACAGTCTTATGAATCAAGATTGGGAAAAAGTGTATATTGGAGAATCGCTGTAGGTTTGTTTTGAATAAGCTATGTTACCACTTCTATTGTCAGTGGTATGAACTCATACTAGAGAACTACTTGTAATTTCAGGTATCCAAAATACATCACGGTCCTCGAACTCACGTCAAGCTCTAGTATTGAAAAGCAATTGGAGCTTTATTTATAAAAATACAACCGCACTGCTTCAAACGCTTGATCCAAAAATAGACCATATTAAACAACAGCAATACACAGCGTCCCTTGCAATCTCTTTTTCATTAGTAATTGTAGCGGCATATGGAAAAAGTGGTTTTGCGTGCAATTATGGGTAACTCGTTTCGGGGCAGAACCTTTTTTAGCCGATCCGTTGAACAAACTTATTTTTGGACATTTCCGTGTCAGTGAATCTACTAATTTAGATATGTACGGATTACTTCGAGTAAGGCGAATCGTGACATAGTCATTTGTTATGTACGTTTAACCAGATGCTACTAAATACGCTAGATAAGTGACATACAAGGTTAAGATCGCAACGCCTGCCATGACAGCAGCATAAAATGTTTTTGCCAATGTCTCATATAGGTAGCTTGAGAAACTTTTCAGCCTTACAGCACTTCTAAACTCCAGTACAAACAACTGAGCTTTTTCCTTAATACTCAATCGTCTATCAACGCTAGTCGCCCGAGAATAGAACACTGTCTGCTTCATGAATTTTAGTATTCTTTTCTCTGTTAACTCTAAAGGATTATCAGTGTAAAAAAGCAGTATTGAGGGGTGTTCGATACTAGATATGTCACACTTTCTTCGCTTCAAGAAGACCTGTATTCGCCCTGTATTCGAATGATTAATATCCAGTACTACACCATATTCAAAGTGAAGGGTATCTATCCTTTCCCCGTCTTTAGTTTCCCATTCACCCGTATTTGTCAGCCGATCGTTTTGGAAAAATTGTAACGAATCAAAGCCCCAATAACCATTTTCTACACAATTCACATCTGTTTTTTCTACTCGAAAATCGCTGAGGTAAGCTTTGTTTTCTTGCAAAAATTCAAGGAGAAATTCATATAAATGCTCTCTCACGATAGGCCAATTAACATTAGCTATCTTCTTACGTAGTTGAGTTCTACGCTCTTTCTTTTGATGTATTTTCAGCCATTTATACAATGTCAATCTCTCTCGAAAAGTACATAACACCCAATTAAGGGGTGAACAACACCTCCATCAACCTAACACATTGCGCCATAACCACTAAAATTGAAGTAGAAGCAGAAATGCCAAGCGTTGTGAATCGATCTTAAACTGATTGTTATGTTTAAATCATATGCTTACGCATTAACTCTTTACATAGCTCGCTCAAATGTTCTGCACTCATGTTGATGTGAGCTCTTGAAGCTTTATATACATCATCAGCATTTACGCTATTACGTGCGAGCTCACCAGAGTTAGCTGCCCATATAAGTGGCATTTTGGTGATTGCATAATCTTCGCTGTCAAAGTCGATTCGTTGAAAGTACAGCCCATGAAGCATTTCCATTTTTGAAATGGACTGTTCAAATAGAGCGTATGCGGCAGGATCATTTCTATAGTAACCGCTTTCACACCTATAAGTCATACGTTGAATATCAGTAATCAACTTGTCACAAGCATTTGTATAGGCAATCGAAGCTTCATAAAACTCTTCAATTTTTTGGCATATTAATTTTTTACGCTCTCGGCGGTTTGAATAGAACTGATTTACACCAAGTACGATCATAGCTATTGTTGCAGAAACAAGGATAGATATTGTTGTTACTATGTTTCCTTCCGAAAATAATAAATCTACGATTTTAGACAAAGCTGAACTTTCCTCTTTAAACAAAACGCTTTATATACGGACATTTTCCGTCTATGTTGCTGCCATTTATTATGAAACTCAAATAGTATCAACTTGTTATGTGAATCGGCATATAGTTATGGGGGCGAATTACGGAAAATTCCGTATAAGAGATCAAAGTACGGATTAGATTAACTTGGCCTATTGGTCTATTGATGTACTGGTCAGTTGTTCCATTCGCAGGTTCTGAGAAGGTTTGGGGCAAAGGCGTGATAGAGCAATCTGTCAGATCTGGTTACATCGTTGTTTCAGCTCTGATAGATTCAGTCCAGACTAATCCAGATAATAATCCTGATTTACGCTGATACAATTCTAAGGCCTTTAAATCCGACTTCAAGCGTTTCGCCTTGAGCTGCACGCTCTATTCGTTCGCTCCACCAGTTCATCATCGGGCGACGAGGCTCAAAATAGTCAGTTCTGTTATACGCCCTTCTTATCTTATTTTCTTCTTCATGCGCGAGAGCTGACTCGATAAGATCACTATTAAAACCTTCCACATTCAAAGTGGTACTGGCAAGAGAGCGCAAACCATGAGCCGTTGTTCTACCTTCAAAACCCATACGCTTTAGAGCCATGTTGGCAGTTTGAGGGTGACTATGATCCTTTGGCTTTCTATCCGCTGGAAAAATGAATTCTCTATGTCCGGATATAGGCTTAATTTCTTCTAGAATCTCGATCATTTGATCCGTTAAGGGAACAAGGTGCTCTTTCTTCATCTTCATCGTATCAGAAGGAATAACCCATACCCTGTTTTCTAGATCGACTTCTGACCATCGAGCACGTGCAGCTTCACCGGGGCGAACCATAGTGTGCAGTTGCCACATTATTAAACAGCGAGTAACAATCTTAGTATTACTCGCCTTTATGGCATTAACTAGCTCCGGGAGCTCTTCAGGAGTAAGTGCTGGGTTATGAACAACCTTCTTATTGGGATAAAGCTTTGTAATGTCTGAGATTGGATTAAACTCAATTGCACCAGAAGCAACACCCAGTCTCATTATCTCATTCAGGATAATACATAGACGTTTTACTGTTTCGATCTTCCCTTCCCGAGCTATGGGGTCAAGAATACCCTTCACCAGCATAGGCTTAATATCGGTTAAAGGAAGAGGGTCGAGTTTATTAGACAGATACTTGGCAAGCATCTGCTTACGCTTAAAGTACGTGCTTTCTAGAGTGTTTTTTTCTTGAGATCTAGCCAACGTTCAGATTGTTTAGCAAAAGTATTTTCAATTGCTTCAAGTTCTTCTGTTTCCGTTGTGAGCTTATAGACTTTAGGATCAATGCCGTCAGCAACCAATGCTCTGGCTTCATCTCGTTTTTTTCTTGCTTGGGCTAGGGTTACTTCGGGGTAACTACCAAAACTGATCTTAAAACGTTTTTTAGTGATAGGTACAAGATAAGTGAAAAACCAAGATTTACTGCCACTTGGTCGAATTCGCAGAGATAGACCATCGCCATCATTGAGCGAATATTCTTTTTCTTTCTGCTTAGCTTGCTTTACTTGAGTATTGGTTAGTGGGGTTACTTTCCTAGCCATAGTTCAGTTCCGCTCTACACTCAGGGTTACTTGGGGTTACATAGAGGGTTACATAAAAGGCTGGATTTCACAAGATGGGGGTAGACGCCTATAGACGGCATATTGGCTGAAACCCTTGGTATATATAACAAAAAAGGACGTCCGTAGACGTCCTTCTTCTTAAATATGGTACCGGTGGGCGGACTTGAACCGCCACGCCTTTCGGCAACGGATTTTGAATCCGTCGTGTATACCAATTTCACCACACCGGCATCTTGGGCTAAACCCTTAATGTGTTGAGCATTATACGGATGAAACTAAGTGGTGCAAGAGTAATAAACTGATTTGTGAGTTGGTTGCTGATAAATTAACCGCAGACACCCAAAAGGCTAGGTTAAAAAGAACAACATATTCTCCAAAAAGAGTAGATATTGACCAGCGCCTCTCTTTTCAAACTGACTTCAAGTCTATATGCTGTTTGAAAAATTATATTTGAAAAATCAATATGACAATAAAACACACTTTACCCCCTGCAGGAGTTTTGCGACGCTTGGCTGCCCTCTTGTATGATGGGCTAATCATCCTAGCGATTGAAATGTTTGCTGCTGGACTAATAATTGCCATTCTTGAGGCTTTTGTCGCCTTAGGTATTATGACTTATGGCTCTTATCAAGGCCCTAGCGGATTACTAAGTACTCACCCTTTCTGGAGCCATGTATTCACCATTTATTTGGGCGTCATTTGGGTTGGTTTTTTTGTCTACTTCTGGACGAAAGCCGGGCAAACTGTGGGTATGAGAACTTGGAAGTTACGGGTTCAGAATCCAGATGGAAGCCTAATTTCTCGAACTCAAGCATTAATACGTATTGGCACTTCTATTTTCGGGCTTGCTAATCTTCTCGTTCCTTTAGACCCTCAAAAACGTGGCTTCCATGATATTTGGGCAAAAACAGAAGTTGTCGTGTTACCCAAAGTACTATAAACAAACATTGCCCTACTCATTTATCGATCCTAACACTCATTATATTCCACAGTAAAAAGCGATCACTCAACGAGTAAATGATCGCTTTTTACTCATGTTAAAGCACCAACCCCCCATCAATCTTAAGTACCTGCCCCGTAATGAACTTACTTTTATCAGACGCAAGAAAAGCAACCCCATCAGCAATATCTTGTGCTGAACCCATTCTTCCCAAAGGCGTTTTTCCTTCCATAAATGCGATAACTTTTTCAGGTAACTCATTCGTCATTTCGGTTGAGATAAAACCTGGAGCAACACAATTAACTCGTATCTGAGCTCCCTTCCTAGCTAGTTCTTTGGCCCACCCTTTACTCATGCTAATAACGCCCCCTTTTGAGGCTGCATAATTGGTTTGACCGATGTTGCCGTCAGTCCCAACGATAGAGGATATATTGATAATGCTCCCCTCTCCTTTCTGCAGCATTAGTTTTGATACCTGCTGAGTAAGCATAAATACGGCTTTAAGATTCACATCTAGCACCATATCCCAATCACTAGAAAGCATCTCTCCAAGCATTGCATCTCTTGTAATTCCTGCATTATTAACTAATACATCTACACCATGAAATCGCTCATTGATTTCTTCAACAGTTTTCTCGACAGCTGTTTGGTCACAGAGATCGAGTTGATAGTCATAGAGTTCCCCACTTTTGTGCCACTCTATTGGTGCCATATCAATGGCAAGAACGAAAAAACCATCCTCAATTAATTGCTGGCTAATAGCCTTACCTATACCTCGAGCAGCTCCCGTCACTATTGCGATTTTTTTATCCATCTATTGGTTCATCCTTAAATCAAAATGAGTTTGAAAAATTTTACTGTCCATCTCTATCAGTTCAGGCGAGACCATAGGCCTAAAGTCCATTAGGGAAAGAATATCTTTTTCTAAATCGATTCCAGGCGCTATTTCTATTAGCTCCATGTCTGAATTATATAGTTTGAATACCGCTCTCTCAGTAATATAGAGCACTGGTTTCTTACTTAACTGAGCTTGCTTTGCACTAAATGTAATCTGTTCGACCTTAGATAAGAACTTGGCTTTTTTGCCTTCTGAAAGGATTTTCAAACGGCCGTTATCGCATTCGACTTCCAAACCTTTTGCGGTAAATGTTCCGCAAAAATAGACCTGTTTAGCATTCTGAGTAATATTTATAAACCCACCGCATCCAGCAATTTTTTCACCAAAACGAGAAACATTAATATCTCCATGTTTATCGCATTGTGCTAAACCAAGAAATGCTTGATCGATGCCTCCCCCATCGTAAAAATCAAACATCTGATCTTGGCTTATGATTGCCTGAGGATAAGAAGACGCTCCAAAATCTAACCCTCCCGCTGGAGTACCTCCCACAGCTCCTGGTTCAACGGTCAATACGAATTGATCGAGAATGCCCGATTCATTAGCCACAGCTGCAATGTATTCCGGTACCCCAATACCCAGATTGAGTATCGAGCCACATTGAAGTTCTAATGCTGCTCTGCGCGCTATAATTGTTTTGGCATCGAGTTTTAAAGTAGAAAAATTCTCTGGCTGTTTAGCGGTAGACGATTTGCCAACAAAGGCTGGATTCATTTGAGTGGCAAAGGTTTGCATATGTTCGGTTATATCGTGACACTCAACCACTGCGTCGACAAATATCCCAGGAATTTTGACGGCATGTGGGGATAACGCACCAGATTTAACCACCTGCTTTACTTGGACAATTACTTTTCCACCACTGTTTTTAGCGGCTTGAGCGGCGGCTAAACTTTCCACAATAAGGCACTCATCTTCCATCGTGATATTGCCATTTTCATCCGCTGTTGTTCCACGTAACAGGGCAATGTCAACAGGTAACTTATGGTAAAAAAGGTGCTCTTCTCCTTGTAGTTGGATTAGCTCAACCCAATCTTCTTTCGTCGCACAATTAATTTTTCCGCCTTCAATTCTGGGGTCAACAAAAGTACCAAGACCAACTTTACTTATGGTGCCCAACTTTCCGGCTGCGGTATCTCTAAGGAGGTGTGAAATAATGCCTTGAGGCAGGTTATAGCCGTGAATAAGCTCAGCTACAGCAAGCTCTTGCAGTTTAGGCACTAAGCCCCAGTGTCCTCCAATCACCCTAGAAACCAAACCTGGTTTAGCTAAGTGATTGACAGCCCTTCCTTTTCCGTCTCCTTGCCCTGCTGCGAAAATTAACGTTAGATCTTTAGGTGCGGCAAATTTGTCAAACCTTTCTCCAATTGCTCTTTCGATCGCTTCAGGAACAACACTACCGATAAAGCCTCCTAGCATTATCGCTTGTCCGTCTTCTATCCATTCTGCTGCTTGTTGTGCTGTGAGCTGAGTGACCACTATTCACCTTCCTTGTTTTCCTTACAGGATAGCGATTGTTAACAATAAGTTAAATTGCAAATATAGAAAGAGATAATTTCATAAATGAAACAATAAGAAATGGAATTGGACTGTTAGAAAAAACGGAGCCATCGGCTCCGTCTGTTTATGATTAAAGTTCTTTGTGTTTATGGATAAACCCCCAATCGGCCAATATGGAGTAAGCCGCAGGAATCATAAACAATACTAAGACTGTAGAAGCAAAAATGCCGAATACAATAGAGATAACAAGTGGCTGTATGACCTGAGCCTGTAAACTGGTCTCGGTGAGCAATGGGAGTAACCCTGCAGCCGTAGTCATAGAGGTTAGAAATACAGCTCTGAACCTTTCACGACTTGCTTTCACAACCGAGTCATGGACATTATCTCCTTCATCTACGTGATGTCGAATATATTGAACCAGCAATATCGAGTCATTCACTACTATGCCTGCTAACGATACAAAACCCATCATACTCGGCATACTTAGAGAGTGTCCCAAAAGGAAATGCCCCCAAACAACACCGATAAAGGCAAGTGGGATTGCAAGCATTACGACAAAGGGTTCAAGATAACTGCGAAATTGATAGCTAAGAATAACAAAAACACCAAATAGCCCAAGTAAGAAGCCTTTACCCATCGATGCTCCAGTCTTAGCAGAATCTTCAGATTGCCCTTCAAAGTCAAATCGTAAGCCGGGGTATTTCATTTTCAGCTTTGGTGCTTGTTCTGACTGAAATTGAGCGATGATGGCGGCAGAGCTTACCTTTGAGTTATCAACATCGCCATAGACACTGATTGTCCGAAGCCCATCGATACGTTGAATACGAACGTAGTTTCTCTGAAAATCCAACGTCGCAATCGTGCCAAGTGGGATCTGACTACCATCTGTCATTATGATAGGAAAATTCGCTAACTGTTGCAGGTCTCCAGCTTGAACTTTATCTAAACGAACTTCAATTGAGATATTTTCCACTCCAATTTGAATTTCATCGGCTGTTTGCCCAAAGAAGGCAGCCCTAAGCTGACTTGCGATGATTTGCCCATTTACGCCATATGTTTCTGCACCTGGACGAAGCTTTATCAGCACTTCTTCCTTGCCCATGCGCATATCATCCAACACGCCATGTACACCGTAAAACTCATTTAGATAATTTTGAATATCTATAGACGCTGCCTTTAGCTCATCAAGATCATCGTGTTTTGCTCGAATTTCTATATCTCGACCGCCCGGTCCCATGGTTGGTTGTTTAAAGACCAGTGAAATCGGTTCAGCAAGCTCACCTATATCTTCGCGCCACGCATCAACAAAATCATCGATAACCGTATTCCGTATTTCTGCCCCTAAAAGATCAAGGCGCACAGTAGCTATATGTGGACCTGATTCATCGGCATCCTGATTTGCATTAAACTGACTGGTAATATGTTTCACGAGAGGAACGCCGCCTTCCATCTCCTCGGTCCACTTTGTATTCAGCCTCTTTGCCGACTCAACCAATTTTTCAACCACAATTTCAGTTTGACTTAAAGATGACCCCGGAGGCAAAATAATTCTTGCTTCGGCAATATCACCATCAAGTTCAGGGAATGGTACAAACTTAACCGCACCACCAACGATAAGAGAGATTGAGGCAAGTAACATGGCAAATACAGCGCCAATAAAGGCATATCGGTATTTAACTACTTTATCCACTGCGTAGATAAGTGTGGTATTACGAAATTTTTCAAATCGTTCTAACAACACTCGTTTGAATTTCACTGGCTCACGCTCTTTCTTTGCCTTGTGTAGAGAATGAGAAAGGTGATTTGGAAGAATTAAGAATGCTTCAACAAGACTTAAGGAGAGCACCAAAATCAAGACTTGTGGTACTGCTTTGAGTACAGCACCCATTTCTCCATCCAGAAAGAGTAAACTTCCAAAGATACACACTGTAGTTAAAAAGGAGGATATGACACCTGGAAGTACTTTTTTAACACCGTTAACAACCGCGTCATCTATTTTTTGTCCTCGATCTAAATGCGAAGCAATGGATTCTGCAATCACAATGGCATCATCCATCATGATACCTATCGCCATCAATAGCCCAACTAAAGACATTATGTTGATAGATAATCCCAGCTGAGCCATCAAAAATAGCCCCCCATAAATGCGACGGGTAAACCAGCTGCGACCCAAAATGAGTATCTAAAACTAAAGAAAAGCCACATGGTAGCGAATACTAATATGATACCCTGCCAGCCATTGCGCACCATCATTGTCAAACGGTCCCACAATACCGACGATAGATCATTTGTTAATTCTAAAGTGACACCATCAGGGGCTACCAAACGCATATCATCAACAAATCGAACAACATTATCTTTAATTCTTAATGCATCATCTTCTTTGTTTTTACTAATTTTTAGCAGAGCAGATGGGTGCCCATCAAATAGTACCTTTTGTTCATCTAGTTCAAACCTATCCGTTATAGTTGCAATATCTCTTAAGCGAACAATCGATCCATTAGGTCCAGAGCCAATAACAAGTGTATTTAGCTCTTCAGGTGTTACTCGTCTTTCATCAAAACGAATCAAAAAGTTTTTGTCTGGCGTTTCAATATTACCACTTGGCAGTTTGATGTTTTGTTTACCGATCTGTGTGGCTATATCACCAACACTAAGACCTAATTGACGAATAGCCTGAGTATTCAGTTCAACTCTATATTGATGATCTGAAAACCCGCTAACATCAACAAGGGATACGCCATAATCAAGCTTCATAGTGCGCTTTAATTCTTCCGCATAAGCTTTAAGTTCAGGCCACGAGGTGTCCGCGGTAATAGCGACATCAACAACAGGCTCATTCCAATCTAATTCCTGAACGACTGGAGACTCTATTTCTGAAGGGAAGTCATTTATTGAGTCTATTTGTGTTTGTACATCCACCAGCATCCTGCTGATATCGGCTTTTTCGTTAAGCTTTATAATCAACCTTGCAGAGCCTTCGACCGCTTCACAGCGCGTCTCTTCAATATTCGCTAGGCCATCAACTGCATCTTCAATACGAATACAGATACTCTCTTCAACTTCTTGTGGTGACGCACCAGGGTACACCACACCAGCCATAATATATGGGGGGCTAAACTCAGGGAAGGTTTCTCGCTTTATTGTAGAAAGAGAGGTAATACCTAATATTAGCAGCGATAACATCAACAAATTCGATGCGGTAGGATGCTTAGTAAAGAAACGGATCATACCGCATCCTCCTCGGTTGTTATTGGTTGCACATCCTCAACTCTTAACAACATACCCTGTAAAGCCGGTAACAAATCATTTAATACCAGTCGCTCTCCTTGTTCTAGTTCGCCATCTATCACCACCTGGTTATCTCGACGATACAAAACGATGACTGGCCTGATATCTAACTTATTATTAGCATCCATTATATAGACACTATCACCATGAAGTGCACGCTCAGGTATAACCCAACTCGGGTTTTCTTGACCCGTCAATTCCGCGCTTACGAACATACCGTTCACCAATGCGGGAGTATTGGTTGTGTTTAACGTGGAATAGTCTTGTTCAATTTCTAATATAACGCCTGCTGTCGCTTGAGCCGCATCAACTGTTTCACTTATTCTGGCTACTTTTGCCGGCCAACGAGCGGTCAAGTTACCACTAGACAATTCAATCCAAGAGGAAATACCTTTCATATCTGGTTGTGAGATGCCTGAGTCATTGTTTATAAAACCCGCCAAACTTGAGGAAATAAGTTGTAAATCATGAATAGACAACTGTGCTTCAACTTCCATCGTATTAGTCCCATGCGCTGTCACCATGGTTTGTTGAAGATTCACAACTTGATTGTCTTCAATTTCTACTTCAGCAATACGAAGGTCCTGAGGTAATACAACAGAGGTTTTGTCTAAAGAGCGTTTCGCCTCGGATAGCTTCGATTCATTTACTTTTACCTGAGCTTGAGAAACCTTTCTTTCATCAGGATAAAGAGATAATTGATTTTGCATGTCCTGCACCAACTTTTGTTGGGATAGGTAAGTTTGGTTTTGCTGGTCAACATCCGACTGAGAAGTAAGTCCTCTTTTTTGAGATTCAGTTTTCTATCCAATTCATTTTGACTGATTGATAGTCGATTTTTCTCAATTTCCATTGTTCCTTTGAGGTTTTTTTCTTCTTGGTTTAACTTTGCCAATTGGGTTTTACTGGAACTTAGATCCGCCTCTGCTTGAGCAAGTTTCAGTTCATAATCTAATGGATCTATTCGTAATATCTCTGTACCCGCTTGAAGAATGCGGCCTTTTTCCAATTCAGGATTTCGATAAACTATCTTACCAGTCACCTCAGCTATAGCCTTCCATTCAAGCTTAGGGGTGACCTTACCAAACCCTATTGCTATAGGGGCCATTGCTTTTAACTCTAAAGGCATAACATTAACTAATCGCGCTCGATCCCCTGCTGGTTTGACAGGTAGGTCGGGTTTCATTTTTATCGCGACAACAAAAATCGCGATACCAACGGCTAAAACTGGAAAGAAAAGGAGTTTGCGGTTAATTTTCATTATTTTCTCCAAGAGAAATTTGCTTTTCTGGTGATAAAAATCCGTTTTTAAGGACGTTTATATTATGTTCTAAAAGTTGATCGAGAAACGTTTCATTCAGCTCTACGCCATGAAGAGCTAACATTGCTCTAGGAGCAATAAAGGGAAACACCATCATGCTCATAAAGGTAACACGGCATAACTTGGGGTCTATTCCTTCTCGAAGTACGCCGTCTTCAGACAAACGCTCAAACATCATTTCTTGCGCTGGTTTTGTAACCTCGCTGAATATCTTTTCTAACAACTTACGCTGTATATCTGATTCAGACATATTCATTATCTGAGCTATCAAACGAGGAAATTCAGGGGCATTAACCATGGTTTTATAATAGGCTCGCATCAAACCAATTAGAGTTTCGTGGCTGGCGAGTTTTATAAAAGCTTTCATCTGTTGATTAATTGGTTCCATCGTTTCGCGAATAACAGTTTCAAATAGACCTTGTTTGCTACCGAAGTAATATCGGATCATCGCAACATTGACGCCTGCATGCTCTGCCACTAGCCGGGTAGATACCTTTTCATACGGCATAGCCATATAGAGCTCTCTAGCATGAAAAATTAACTTTTCACGCGCTTGAGTATTTTCGTTAGGCCTACCTACTTTCCGAGTCATATGCACTCCAATTAATCAATTGATTAATTATAGGTGCCTTTAGTCTTAAACGGGTACCGATTTAATTCATCAATATTTAATCATTCGATTAATTAATGACAACTACAGACGGCTAAACTAAACGACCCTCATGCAGCGTATTCACACGTTTGTGAATCTGAATAAAAATTCAACATAGGACTTGACGCAAGTCATGTAGTGCGGTACTAATTGAAGTCTAAATTTTGTGGATATGAATTTTTTTGGAAAAGCACATAAAATGACATTTAATTTTTCGACACTTCTCAGCCTCCTCCTTATCGTGAAACAATCGCGCGGGTAGGCAGTGGACGAAAAACACCACATAGATTTCTAAAAGCCCGCTAACAAGCGGGCTTTTTTACAACTAAACAAAAAAACAATGACAGTTAACGAAGACAAATAGTTAACATAGACAGGAAAAGGAAGCAGGTATGAACGATCAAGTCATTATATTCGACACCACATTACGTGATGGCGAACAAGCACTTTCAGCAAGCTTAACCGTAAAAGAGAAGTTGCAGATCGCATACGCCCTGGAACGTCTGGGTGTCGACGTAATTGAGGCTGGATTTCCTGTTTCATCACCTGGTGATTTTGAATCTGTACAGACCATCGCAAAGCATATCAAAGACAGTCGAATCTGTGCATTATCTAGAGCAGTAGCTAAAGATATTGATGTTGCGGCAGAATCGCTAAAAGTAGCAGAAGCTTTTCGAATTCACACATTTATTTCTACTTCAACGATTCACGTACAAGACAAATTACGTCGAGATTACAACGATGTAGTTGAAATGGGAGTTCAAGCGGTAAAACGCGCTAGAAACTACACAGATGATGTAGAGTTTTCTTGTGAAGATGCTGGTCGTACACCAATCGATAACCTTTGTCGTATGGTTGAAGCAGCTATCGACGCTGGTGCATCAACGGTAAACATTCCTGATACCGTTGGATACACAGTACCAAGTGAGTTTGGCAGCATTATCGAACAGCTTTTTAATCGAGTTCCTAACATTGATAAAGCGGTTATTTCCGTTCACTGCCACGATGATCTAGGTATGTCTGTAGCGAATTCAATCGCAGCCGTTCAAGCCGGTGCTCGTCAAGTTGAGGGAACAATTAATGGTATTGGTGAACGAGCAGGTAACTGTTCCCTAGAAGAAATTGCGATGATTATCAAAACTCGTTCAGAGTTGATGGGCGTTCATACTGGTCTAAAACACGACGAGATACATCGTACGAGTCGACTAGTTAGTCAATTGTGTAACATGCCAATTCAAGACAACAAAGCTATTGTTGGCGCTAACGCCTTTAGCCACTCTTCAGGCATCCATCAGGATGGTGTCTTGAAAAATAAGAATACATACGAGATCATGACCCCTGAATCTATAGGGCTTAAAAATCAAGCATTGAATTTAACCAGTCGTAGTGGCCGAGCAGCAGTAAAAAGTCATATGGATGATATGGGTTATAAAGAAGAAGAGTATAACCTAGATACACTTTATGATGATTTCTTAAAGTTAGCTGATAACAAGGGTCAAGTTTTCGATTATGACTTAGAAGCACTAATGCACTTTGCTAACCTTCGTGATGAAGATGCCTTCTACAAATTAAACTATTTAAGCGTACAATCTGGTAGCGTAATGGCGACGACTTCAATCAAGCTACAATGTGGTGAAGAAGAGCATTGTGAGGCGGCAGTAGGTAACGGCCCTGTTGATGCTCTTTATCAATGTATATACCGCTTAACGGGATACGAAATTGTATTGGATAAGTTCGACCTCACTGCAAAAGGTGAAGGCGAAGATGGCTTAGGCCAAGCCGATATCATCGCGAATTACAAAGGTTGTAAATACCACGGCACCGGCTTAGCGACAGATATCGTCGAAGCTTCAGGCCAAGCATTATTGCACGTTATAAACAGCATTCATCGTGCGGATAAGGTTGCTGAAATTAAACAATCAAGAAAAACCACACAGACAGTATAAAAATAAACATTACAATTTAACACATACAGGAAAAACACGACCATGGCAGGCAAAGAGTACAAAATAGCCGTTTTACCGGGAGATGGCATTGGCCCAGAAGTAATGCAGCAAGCCCATAAGGTATTAGATGCAATCGAGAAAAAACACGCAATTAGCTTTTCAAAAGAAGAACATGATGTGGGTGGTATCGCCATCGACAATCATGGTTGTCCGCTACCTGATAGCACAGTTAAAGGTTGTGAAAAAGCTGATGCCGTTTTGTTTGGTTCCGTAGGTGGCCCTAAGTGGGAACACCTTCCCCCAAATGACCAACCTGAACGTGGTGCACTTCTACCATTACGTAAGCATTTTCAACTATTTTGTAACCTAAGACCTGCACAAATTCATGCTGGTTTAGAGTCTTTCTCTCCACTGCGCGCTGACATTTCCGAAAAAGGTTTTGATATCGTTGTCGTTCGAGAACTCACTGGCGGCATCTATTTTGGCCAACCAAAAGGACGCGAAGGTGAAGGTCCAAATGAGAAAGCATTTGATACAGAGGTATATCATCGCTTTGAAATAGAGCGCATTGCTAAAATCGCTTTTGAATCAGCACGCTTACGCAAGAAAAAAGTATGTTCAGTAGACAAAGCCAATGTGTTGCAAAGCTCTATATTATGGCGTGAAGTGGTTGAAGGTGTAGCTAAAGATTACCCTGATGTTGAGCTGTCTCATATCTATATCGATAACGCAACAATGCAGCTTATCAAAGACCCATCTCAATTTGACGTAATGCTTTGTTCTAACATTTTCGGCGATATTATCTCTGATGAATGTGCCATGATTACTGGCTCTATGGGTATGCTTCCATCAGCAAGCTTAAATGAAAGCAACTTTGGTCTATACGAACCTGCCGGTGGTTCTGCACCAGATATAGCGGGTAAAAACATTGCCAACCCTGTTGCTCAGATTCTTTCAGCCGCTTTAATGCTACGCTACAGCCTAGGCGAAGAAGCCGCTGCGCAAGATATCGAAGCGGCAGTATCTAAGGCACTAGAAGCGGGAGAGCTTACTGGTGATCTCGCAAGTGATAAGCCTGCCCTTTCTACCTCTGAAATGGGTGATAAAATCGCTGGTTACATTTTAAACTAACAGAACGTGGCTGCTCGAATACCGAGTAGCCAGCCGTATCCATCAAGGAAGAAGCAATGTCTAAAACCTTATATGAAAAAGTCTATGCTGCACATGTTGCCGTTGCAGCGGAAGGCGAGAACCCTATTTTATATATCGACCGCCATTTAGTTCACGAGGTTACATCACCACAAGCGTTTGATGGCCTGCGTGAAAAAGGTCGTAAAGTACGCCAGCTAGGTAAAACCTTTGCCACAATGGATCATAATGTTTCCACCACAACAAAAGACATTAACGCCTCAGGCGAAATGGCTAGAATTCAAATGGAAACCCTATCAAAAAACTGTGAAGAGTTTGGCGTTACCCTTTACGACCTAAACCATAAGTATCAAGGTATCGTTCATGTTATGGGTCCTGAACTAGGGATTACTCTACCGGGTATGACCATTGTATGTGGGGATTCACACACAGCAACGCACGGTGCTTTTGGCTCACTTGCCTTTGGTATTGGTACGTCTGAAGTTGAACACGTTTTAGCCACTCAAACGCTTAAGCAAGCTCGCGCTAAAACAATGAAAATTGAAGTTAAAGGTAAGGTTGCTGACGGTATAACCGCAAAAGATATCGTGCTAGCTATCATCGGCAAAACAACGGCTGCTGGTGGAACTGGTTATGTGGTTGAATTCTGTGGTGAAGCGATACGAGATCTATCAATGGAAGGACGTATGACCGTCTGTAACATGGCCATCGAGCTTGGTGCAAAAGCAGGTTTAGTCGCACCAGATCAAACCACTTTTGATTACATCAAAGATCGCGAATTTGCACCTAAAGGCGCCGATTGGGATGCCGCTGTCGAATATTGGTCATCATTGAAAACCGACGACGATGCCACTTTTGATGCAACGGTTACATTAGAAGCTTCAGAGATTAAGCCTCAAGTTACTTGGGGTACAAACCCAGGTCAAGTAATCGCCGTTGATGAGCCTATCCCAAACCCTGCTAATTTTTCTGACCCTGTCGAAAAAGCATCAGCGGAAAAAGCGCTAGCCTATATGGGGCTAGAAGCTGGAAAAGCACTATCAGATTATAACGTAGATAAAGTTTTTGTTGGTTCATGTACAAACTCTCGTATTGAAGATATGCGTGCTGCTGCTACTGTAGCAAAAGGCCGCAAAGTTGCTGGTCATGTGCAAGCACTGATTGTTCCTGGTTCTGAGCAAGTTAAGGTCCAAGCGGAGAAAGAAGGTTTAGACAAGATCTTTATTAAAGCAGGCTTTGAATGGCGCTTACCTGGCTGCTCAATGTGTCTGGCTATGAATAATGACCGCTTAGGTCCAAAAGAGCGTTGCGCTTCCACAAGTAACCGTAACTTTGAAGGCCGCCAAGGTCGTGACGGACGCACACATTTAGTTAGTCCAGCAATGGCAGCAGCAGCGGCTATCGCCGGTCATTTTGTTGATATTCGCGAACTATAAGGAGCATAGCAATGTCAGGTTTTAAAAATCACACAGGCTTAGCGGTTCCTTTGGATCTTGCTAATGTTGACACCGATGCCATTATCCCTAAACAGTTTCTTCAAAAAGTAACGCGTTTAGGTTTTGGTCAACACCTTTTCAATGATTGGCGCTTTCTAGACGATGCCGGACAGCAACCAAACCCTGAGTTTGTTATGAATGAAGCTCGCTACAAAGGTGCTTCCATTCTGCTCGCTCGTGAAAACTTTGGCTGCGGTTCATCTCGTGAGCATGCTCCTTGGGCGCTCGCGGATTACGGTATAAAGGTCATGATTGCACCGAGTTTTGCCGACATTTTTTACGGAAATTCAATCAATAACCAAATGGTCCCTGTTCGCTTAACGGACCAAGAAGTTGATGAAATATTCCAATATGTTTTGGAGAACGAAGGTGCGCAGATTACCGTTGATTTAGAAGCAATGAAAGTAACCGCTAATGACAAACAATACTCTTTCGAAATCGATGAGTTTCGCCGTCACTGCTTACTTAATGGCTTAGATAATATTGGATTAACTCTTCAACACGAAGAAAAAATCGCAGCATACGAAGCTAGTATTCCTGCGTATATGAAGTAATACGTTGAATAAACTGGTTCTTAGGTACATGCACTGTTAACTACCTAAGCGCCAGTTTTTCATATTCATCCCCTCCCTGGCAACTTTTGCCGCTATATCTTTCAATTTAGTGAAATTTTATCTTTGCTACCGTGGTCTATCCTAAAGAACACATTCTTTAATTGGATTATCTATGAAATTTTTTCTGCTCTCTTTTAGTCTACTTTTTTCTTCTTTTTCTTTTTCTGCGCCTAAAGCCGATCTTTGGAGTTACTGGAACAGCAGCGATGAACTGAACTCCCAAGCCATATCTCATACAAAATGGCAATATTTCCTAGATAGCTATGTTGTTGAAAATGGAGAAAACACTCTTGTTCGCTATAAAGATGTCACCTTATCAGATAAACAACAGCTAAAATCCTATATATCAGACATGGCTAAGCTTGATCCTCGAACTTACAATAAAGCAGAACAATATGCATACTGGGTCAATCTATATAACGCTCTTACCGTTGATATCATATTGGCTGACTACCCTATTAAGTCAATTACCAAGTTAGGCGGGTTATTTAGTTTTGGTCCATGGGGGGATGAAGTTGTAATGGTGACAGGTGAAAAATTAAGTCTAAACGATATTGAGCACCGAATTCTTCGGCCCATATGGCAGGACGCTCGAACTCACTACGCAGTCAACTGCGCAAGCCTAGGTTGTCCAAATTTACAACCCGTCGCTTTTGATGCTAACAATCAAGAAATGTTACTAGAGCAAGCGGCAGGGAGTTTCATCAATAGTGATAAAGGCATCAGCCTATCTGGCAATACCTTCATACTATCGTCAATCTATGAGTGGTTTGCCGTCGATTTTGGTTCTGACGAAGCGTTAATCAAACATCTGACAAAATATCGACCAACGCTTTCTCCAAGTCTCGACAAGGTGAAATATGATTACAACTGGGACTTAAATGATGCAAATTAGAGTAACAATAAAGGATTTATAATCCCTTTACTGTTACAAAGCAAAAAACTTAGAGAAACCGCCGTTAGTACCATACCAAATTTCTCGTAACTCCCATCATTCTCGTGAAGACGGGAATCTGGGTAGACTTGGAGCTCTACTTAAACCCTTTCTCTTTCTTGATCAGGTCGTAAGCGGCTTGTATGTCCTGTGCTTTTTCTTTGGCCATTTCCATCATTTCTGGTGGTAGCCCTTTCGCTATAAGCTTATCTGGGTGATGTTCATTCATCAGCTTCCGATAAGCTCGCTTCACTTCCTTGGATTCCGCTCCATCACTGACACCTAAAACTTTGTAAGCATCTGCCAATTGATTCGCGGAATTCGCCTGCTGCCAAGCCCCTCCGCCTTGATGCCCATGATTCCAACCACCAGCACCACCTTCTCGTTGAAAACGAAAAGCGGCTTCTTGCATCTGTAACCTTTGATCTAATTGCTGTGCTGAAAACCCTAGTCCTTTCGCAATAGTATGAAGCACATTTCTTTCAGCAGGATCGAGTTGACCATCAGCAAAAGCAGCAGATATTTGTAGCTCTAGAAAAAACTGAAGTAAATCGTGTCTACCTGCTGATGAAATACGCACACCATCAAGTACATCACTTAAAGGAAAACCACTGGATTTACCTTCACGAAACGCATCTTGAGCCGCCTTTTTCTGGTCACCACGAAGATTCATTCGATCCATAATGGTGGCGGCTAACTGAATTTCCTGTTTGGTTACTTGCCCTTTTGCCTTAGCAACATGGCCCATAACTGAAAAAGCGGCCTTAAAAAACTCAGCTTGTCTTTCAGCCTGATTTGGCCCACCAGAGAATGCACTGGAGGCTCGAAATCCAGCTTGGCTTAGCCTCCTTGCTTTATCAAATTGATGCCCTAAAAACAGGCCAAATAACGCGCCAAATGCTCCTCCAAAAAGGAAACCAAAAAATATACCTAAAATTTTGCCAAAAAAGTGCATTATAGTGCTCTCAATTATGAATTTTTGTTATGTATAACGGTCTTATATTACCTGAACGCTCAATCATTTTGCATTAAATAGATCCTGAGATTAACGACACAGCTCAACAGTTAAGATTGTTTTTAATGCCCATTACCACAAGTTCAGGTTATTATAAGGAACATTTTGTATCAGATTAGGTCTATTTGACCTCTGGTTGAATCAAGTTACACAGGATAGTTAAACTCGATGCTACTTTTTCCTCGCACACTTTTAGCTGCATCTATTAGCGCAGCCGCATTCGTGCCAACAACTCAAGCTGAAACGTCTCAAGACCCTAGTGTGCAGGAAATGCCCTCTACAGATCAATGCTTGATTGCGGATTCATCCAGCAAAAGCAGTACTGAAGTCCCAGTACATGTTGAAGCAGATAATGTTGAAGCGATAAATGGCGACAAAGCCACCTATACTGGTGACGTTGTTATAACTCAAGGGCATAAACGCATATCAGCAGATACCGTTACATTGTATCAACAGGATAATACTGTCATTGCTGAGGGTAATGTGCACTCTTATGATGGTCAGATAAAAACCATTTCCGATAAAGCCACAACAAGCCTAGACTCGGATGTCGCTACGCTAGAAAATACCCAATATCAGTTTTTATGTGAAGATGGCCGTGGTGATGCGAAGGTAATTTACAGAAAAGATAAAGCATTCTATGAATTAGAAGATGGCTCTATTACTTCTTGTCCTGAAGGAGATAATGCATGGCGCCTGCGTGCTTCCTCGATAGAAATCGATCAAGTAGATGAAGAAGCCACGCTATTTAACCCTCGAGTGGAGGTACTTTCGGTTCCTGTTTTTTATCTACCTTATTTAACTGTCCCTATTGGAGACACTCGTAAAACGGGTTTTCTCTACCCAAGCGTGTCGTATGATAGTAAAAATGGTTTTGGGTTTACAGCTCCTGTCTATTGGAACCTTGCTCCTAATTACGATCTACAAACTGATTTTAATTACATGGAGAAACGTGGGACACAGCTTGATGCTGAATTTCGTTACCTCACGAACATAGGTTCTGGTTCAATCAACCTTGAATATCTTCCTGATGACCAAAAATACCCTGACGAAGGTGATCGCTGGGGGGTTAACTGGGTCTATTCAGGGATAGTTAAAGGATCGTGGAAGTTTGATATCGATTACTCAAAAGTCAGCGATATCAGCTATTTTACCGACTTAGATTCCAATATTGGTAACCGAGAAGACGGCCAGCTTCTACAATCCGGCGAAGTATCCTACCGTTCTAACAATTGGGATACCACATTACTAGTAAGAGACTTTCAAGTTTTATCTGAAAGCAGCTACCCTTACCGCTTAATGCCTCAATTAGAGTACAACTATTACGCTCCCCATTTTTACTCTAATCTTGATTTCAATTTATTAAGCCATGTTAGCCGATTTGAAACCGATGATCCCGATAGTCCATCGGCAACTAGGTTACACGTAGAACCAACCTTGAGTTTACCATTATCAAACACTTGGGGGACGATTACAGCAGAAGCAAAGCTCTTTCAAACCTATTATGAACAGGACCTTGATAACCTAACCGACAGTAATGATTATGAAGAGCAAGTGTCAAGAACCATCCCACAATTTAGGATTCATTCTGGCTTGTATCTAGAGCGAGATACCACTCAAATTTCAGGCTATACCCAAACACTTGAACCTCAAATTCAATACCTATATACACCGGATGAGGATCAATCGGAAATTTATTCTGGATACGACACAACCAAGCTACAGCTTGATTATGATGGTCTATTCCGTAGCAAAAAATACAGTAGTGTTGACTATATTGCTCCAGCAAATCAGTTAAGCTACGGTGCATCGACGCGTTTCTTTGATGATGAATTTAAAGAGAGAATGAACCTCTCATTTGGGCAAATTATCTATCTCAACGATTCGTATAATGATGACGCTTCAGATGAAACTTCATCCTCCTATTCTGCTTGGGCACTCGATACTGAATTTAATTACGATGATTATTTGTTCTACCAAGGCGGATTTCAGTATGATACGGCATCCTCTGAGGTTCAGTTGGCAGACAGTACTTTTGAATATCGATATTCAGGAGGATACAGTCAGATAAACTACCGCTACGTATCATTAGACTATATTGCCAGCAATGTAGACTTTATTAGCGACGACGACTATACATCCTACACACGAGAAGGTATCAGCCAGTTAGGGTTTATTACCGCTTACAATATAGGTCGGAATTGGAAATTAAATGGCCAATACTTCTATGATACTAACGAAAATGTGAACCTTGAGTGGTTAGCGGGTGTCAACTATACCAGTGATTGTTGGTATATCGGTTTCTCTTATAGCAATCAGCTCTACGACTGGGATGAAATTGGCGTAGGCTCACCAACGTACGAACAAAACTTTACACTGAATTTTGGTATTATAGGCTTTGGACAAACACTGTCCGGAGGATCCGGACTAGCTGGCGTAGATACGTCAAACGCCTCTTTGGGTTATAGTCGACCTTTCTACCTGAATAATTAATAGCATTGCAATTAAGCAAAACGAATTTATTGGTATACATTAAATGAAAATGTGGAAACACACTCTAGTTGGTTTTTTATCTGTACTCTCAGCCTCAAGCATGGCGGCGCCTGTTGAGCTAGATAGAGTTGCCGTCATTGTAAACAGTGGCGTTGTACTGCAAAGCGATATCGATGCAGCGATTGTAACCCTTGAAAATAATGCCAGCAAAAGCAGTCAATCTTTACCTGATATGGATGTATTACGCGAGCAAGTTTTAGAAAAACTTATTGTTGATACTATTCAATTCCAAGAGTCTGAGCGCCTTGGGGTAAAGATTGATGACAATAGGTTGGACCAAGCAATTCAAGAAATAGCAAAAGAAAGAGAGCTATCTGTCGATCAATTGCAAATCTCTCTGGCTGAAGATGGAATCGGTTACGCCTCATTTCGTGAACAAGTCAGAAAAGAAATTGCCATTTCCGAAGCTCGTAACGCATTAGTCCGTCGTAGAATAAATATACTACCCGCAGAAGTAGAGAGCCTTTCCACTCAATTAGCAACGGAAACCAATGCCTCCGTTCAATACAGAATTCAACATATTCAATTGCGTTCCGATGATAATACCGACAAGCCAGCTCTTGAAAAAGAAGCCAACGAAATCGTTAAAAAATTGAACCAAGGTGAAGATTTTGCAACGATGGCTATCAGTTACTCAAAAGGTCCAAAGGCGCTTGTAGGCGGAGATTGGGGATGGTTACGTAAAGAAGAGATGCCCACAATATTTGCAGACCAAATAACGACTCAAGCAAAAGGAGCTATTATTGGCCCCTTTAGAAGTGGTGTAGGGCTACATATATTAAAAATCTCAGATACTCGCGGTCTAGAAACTGTTGCCGTTACCGAAGTGAATGCGCGACATATCCTGATAAAAACCTCTGTCATTCTCAGTGATGACGGTGCAAAACGACAATTGCAAGAGTATGCACGTCGCATCGAATCCGGTGAAATAAAATTCGGTGAACTAGCAGAGCAATTCAGCCAAGATCCAGGGTCCGCAGCCCAAAATGGTGAGTTAGGCTATCAAACACCCGACTTATACGTTCCTGAATTTAAACATCAAGTAGAAATTTTACCAACAGGGCAGATAAGCGAACCATTTAAAACCGTTCATGGCTGGCATATTGTAGAAGTTCTTGACCGACGTGAAGTGGATAAAACAGATACAGCACTAACCAATAAAGCTTATCGGATCCTTTTCAACCGAAAATTCAATGAAGAAGCTTCTGCCTGGATACAAGAAATGAGAGCCAGTGCATTTGTGGAATTTGTCGAGAATGACGAGGCTGAAGCACAATAATGCTGACAAAAAAATAATTGTTACTGCTGGCGAACCAGCAGGGATAGGGCCGGATCTTGTATTGGCCTTATCACAACATAACTGGGCACATCAGATTATTGTCTGTGCCGATAAAAACCTATTGGCACAAAGAGCGGTAGAGCTCGGCATTGAGGTTAATTTAATTGATTACGATGTGGCTATTGCTGCGAAACCCCAACAAGCAGGTTCGTTAGTCGTCGAGCATATTCAATTAGCTGAGCCGTCAGTATCTGGCCAATTAAACGAAAAAAATGGCCACTATGTCCTCGCAACACTAGAACGCGCAAATGACGGCTGCATGAGCGGTGAATTTGATGCAGTTGTAACCGGTCCCGTTCACAAAGGTGTGATTAATCGTGCTGGTGTCGCTTTTAGTGGGCACACGGAATTTTTTGCCGAAAAATCGAATACTCCTTTAGTTGTCATGATGTTAGCAACAGAAGGGTTACGCGTTGCTTTGGTCACAACACATTTACCTTTAGCATATATATCAAAAGCCGTTACAGCAGAGCGACTAGAGAGTATAATCCGCATCCTTCATGATGACTTGGTAAATAAATTCGCCATTCAAACACCTAAAATCTATGTTTGTGGGCTAAACCCTCACGCAGGAGAAGAAGGTTGTTTAGGCGATGAAGAGATTAAAACCATCACGCCTACACTCGAGAAACTTCGAGCTGATTATGGTTTTGATTTAATCGGGCCACTGCCTGCAGATACCATTTTTAATGAAAAGTATTTAGAAGAAGCAGACACTGTACTAGGCATGTACCATGACCAAGTTCTACCTGTTTTGAAATATAAAGGCTTTGGACGATCTGTAAATATTACTCTTGGTCTACCTTATATTAGAACATCTGTCGATCACGGTACGGCACTCGAGTTGGCAGGAACAGGGCAAGCGGACACAGGAAGTTTCCAAACAGCTCTAAAGCACGCGATTGAATTAGTTGAGAAAAAACCTTTTGTTGAGAGATAATAATGAGAAATGATGTCCACTTGGGACACAAAGCGCGGAAACGTTTTGGCCAAAACTTCCTAAATGATCCTTATGTTATTGATGGTATTGTTTCTGCTATCAACCCTTTACCGGGCCAAAACCTTGTCGAAATTGGACCAGGGCTTGGCGCGATTACAGAGCCTGTAGGTAAAGAAGTCGATAAGTTTACAGTCATCGAACTGGATAGAGACCTCGCTGAACGCTTGCGTAATCACCCGGATCTTTCGTCAAAATTGACGATTTACGAAGGTGATGCAATGCAGTTTGATTTTACGCAATTAGTAAAGCCAAACAATAAATTACGTATATTTGGTAACTTACCTTACAACATTTCCACTCCATTGATGTTCCATCTTTTTGAATTTCATAAAGATATTCAAGATATGCACTTCATGCTACAAAAAGAAGTGGTCAATCGTTTGGCAGCGGGCCCTGGCAGCAAGACTTATGGTCGTTTGACCGTAATGGCTCAATATTACTGTAAAATAGTTCCAGTATTAGAAGTACCGCCAACCGCTTTTATACCGCCACCGAAAGTCGATTCAGCTGTTGTTCGCTTGGTCCCTTACGAAGAGCTACCTTACCCTGCGACAAGCTTAAAATGGCTAGATAGCGTATGTAGAGCTGGTTTCAACCAAAGACGCAAAACCGTTAGAAACTGCTATAAAAGTCTGCTAGATACAGAAACACTAGAGTCATTAGGTGTTAATCCAGGCATGCGCCCTGAGAACCTAACGCTTAAACAGTTTGTCGATATGGCAAACTGGTTAGATAAAAATCACGCTTAACAGACAATTATCGGTTATCTGCCTATAACGTTATTATCTGCAATCAAACTCTTGAGGTGAACATGGACGTTACTCAACCTTGTGTCAAATGCCAAGTACAAGCGAAATACGTAGAAGAACAATCTCAACCAGAGAATAAACGTTACGTATTTGCTTATATTATTACTATCAAAAATCTAAGTAACCAGACCGTTCAACTTACCGGAAGACGCTGGTTAATTACAGATTCTGATGGAAAACAATTAACCGTAGAAGGCGAAGGCGTTGTGGGAAAGCAGCCTTTTATTAACAGCAATGACGAATATACCTATACCAGCGCAACCGCAATAGAGACTCCAGTAGGTGTAATGCAAGGCCAATACATCATGCATGATGCCAACGGCTCTGAGTTCATCGTAGACCTAGAACCTTTTAGCTTAGCTATCCCAAATATTTTAAATTAATTCCTTCCCCTATATTTTAAATAGAGAGTGTGATTACGTGGCAAATTATATTGTTGGTGACATTCAAGGTTGTTTTGATGAACTGCAACTGCTGTTAAACAAAGCCAACTTTGACCCTAGGCACGACACTATTTGGTTTGCTGGCGACTTAGTAGCACGAGGCCCTAGATCCCTTGAGACGCTAAGATTCGTGAAGTCCTTAGGCACTGCAGCAGTGACGGTTTTAGGAAATCACGACCTACATTTACTTGCGGTATCATTAGGCATTCATCCACAAAAGAAAAAAGATCGAACACTGCCGATATTCTCAGCACCCGATCGAAATGAACTTTTCGACTGGCTAAGACAACAGCCTTTGTTGGCTGAGCATGAAGAATTTGTCGTGTGCCATGCCGGCATCTCTCCTCAATGGGATCTAAAACAAGCCCGCGCAGCATCCAAGGAAATCGAAAAAAGCTCCAATCGAAAAACTGGACGTCATTAATTGAACAAATGTATGCCAATTCGCCAGATTATTGGAGTGATGATCTACAAGGAATCGAGCGTTATAGATACATAATCAATGCATTCACCCGTATGCGTTTTTGCTCTACCGACGGCAGACTCGATATGCTATGTAAACTCCCACCACAAGAAATTACCTCTGAAAAACTAGTACCTTGGTTCAAACTAAAACAGAGAGTGAAGTTAGAAAAAACTATTCTATTTGGTCACTGGGCTGCACTGTCGGGTTTTGAGAATAAACATGTAATTGGTTTAGACACTGGCTGTGTTTGGGGAGGAACTTTAACGATGCTTCGCTGGGAAGATAAAACCTTTTTTCTCAACAGAGCTTAAACTAATCGCCTTTCCTTTGATGATTAGTTGTAAGCCTATTGATTATCTGATGCTATCTCTCTAAAACAACAAACCGCATGTCATGAGCATTCTTTTCATCAGCGACAAATGACTCCGAATAGGTTTCTCGCCACCCTTGTTTCCAGTCTGGAAATTGTGTGTCACCTTCTACATCTAAATCAATAAACGTGAGATAAAGGCAATTTGCTTTTTCCAAGCAAGCTTGGTAAATCGAACCACCGCCAATGATCATGATTTCATTTTGATCACTAGCCATTTCAATCGCTTCTTCAATAGAGCTGACGCAATCTACACCCTCTATTTTTAGTGAGGTATCTCGGCTAATGACAATATTTTGTCGTCCAGGGAGTGGACGACCAATCGAATCATAAGTTTTTCGGCCCATAATAACTGGCTTTCCTAATGTACAGCGCTTAAACCATACGAAGTCCGCAGGTAAGTGCCAAGGCATCTGGTTTTCTTTTCCTATCACTCTATTTTTAGCCATTGCGGCTATCATGCTAATTTTCATTTTTCGCATTTCTCATTCTAAATTACCGACCGACGTCGATAGAATAGTAAGCCTGGCATTGCTAACCCAATAGCAAGACCAGCAATAATAAACATCGCTTTCAAAAAATTCTCCATCAATACAGAGACTAACTCCGGCGTATAACCTAAGTGATTTATCTCTACCAACGCTATCATAGCTTTAAAAGCAAAGACACCTGGAACCATTGGTATTAACGCTGCTACAGTAAACACTTTAGGATGAGCCAAAAATTGATGAGACCAATAAACACCGATCATACCGACGATAGTAGCAGCGCAAAACGTTGCCCACTCAATCGGAACACCATATTGAAGCATAAGATATCGAGAGCCATGTCCAATAGCACCACCAATAGCGCAATATTTTAATGCTTTTTGGGGTACATTAAACACTAAGGCAAAACCTACAGCTGGAATCGAGGCAAAAAACATATCATTAAGAAGACCTAGCAATAATTCCATTATCCCACCCATCCCCATACACCGACCACCGTCATTGCGCCAACAATACCTAAACAAGTCGCAAGAGTTAATAAACTGCCCATAACAAAACGAGCGATACCAATATTGATATACCCTTTAACCATATCAGCAACAGAATTAATTAATGGAAATCCAGGGACCAACATCAAAACGGAAGAAGCCATTGCTATAAAAGGATCGTTACCGATATCCAAGATCATCGCTTGAGCAGATATCAAAGTAGTAACAAAAGCCGTCACGGCAAAGTTTATTAGAGGGTTGAAATGTCTGTGACCAATTTCCTGTCTCACAATCATCCCCGTAGCTGATGCTAAAAATGTCATAGCGAAAATGGACCAATCCCCACCAGCTAAATGGCTAAAAGAAGCACATGACAGACCTATCATCAAAACCACAATCCAGCGATTATATCTCGCAGGGCTAATCTTGTTCAGACGCTCTTGAGCAAAAGAATAGTTCAGCACACCCTTTTCCATCATGATACATATGCGTTGAATCTGGGTAACAACCCGCATGTTTATGCCACGATCTGGTGCTCGTCTTGTGGTCGTCATGCACCGTTCCTGAATAAAAGTTGTCACAACAATCGAGTTAGCAGAAAGTGACACCTCTACTTCATCTGCACCGCTGGCGATCCCCATACGACGCATAATATCACCAACTAAGGTACTTTCCGCTCCATGCGCTAATAACATTTGTCCCGCTTGCGCGACTAATCTAGAGATAGCTCGTTGCTTGTCTTCTATACTCTTTTTTGTTTCCACTTCGCGCCCTTTTCCATCACATTAGCTAAATTTTCGTCCGATAGGCTATATTTTGCATCAAAACATAAGTTGATGACATGATTTAGACATAAAAAAACCGCAACATATTATTGCGGTTTCATCGATAAGATTTTTTAGGCCATATTAGTCACGAACATAGATAACGTGCCCGTCATCTTCATCGTCGTCATCCCAATCGTCATCATCCCAACCATCTTCTGTAATAACATCTTTACCAGACATGGCGTCTTTGTGGTAATCATCCCACATAAAGTCGACTTTTTCTTCTTCAGTCAGCTCAACTTCTTCGCGTGGCAGTGCTTCCATGAAATCCGCTAACTTGTAGCAAAGCTCTTTTGTACCACTTTTATTTACAGCAGATATCTTGAAGAATTGTTCTTCCCATCCGAGTGCATCTAAGATCTCTTGGATCTTTTCATCTGCTTCTTCTTCAGGAAGAAGATCGACTTTGTTGAAGATCAACCAACGTGGTTTCTTAGATACTTTTTCACTGTATTGCTCTAACTCATCAATAATGGTGAGCGCATTCTGCACTGGGTCACTACCATCGATAGGTAGAATATCTACCATATGAAGTAAGACACGACAACGTTCTAGGTGTTTAAGGAAGCGTATACCTAAACCAGCACCATCAGCTGCACCTTCGATCAACCCAGGTATGTCTGCAACAACAAAACTTTTCTCAGGAACAACACTTACCACACCTAAACTAGGTATTAAGGTCGTAAATGGATAATCTGCAACTTTAGGCTTTGCTGCAGAAACAGAGCGAATAAACGTCGATTTACCAGCATTAGGTAATCCCAACATTCCTACATCAGCTAAAAGAAGAAGCTCTAAACGTAGCTCTCTTACTTCTCCTTTAGTACCCATTGTCTTTTGACGTGGAGCCCTATTAACCGAAGATTTAAAACGGGTATTACCTAATCCATGCCAACCGCCTTTGGCGATCATCACTTGTTTGCCATGTTCCGCTACTTCACCAACAACTTCATTGGTGTGTATATCAACGGCACGAGTACCGACTGGCACTTTAAGTATTTTGTCTTGACCACGCTTGCCAGTACAGTTACCGCCTCGACCATTTTGACCACGCTCAGCAGCATAAAAACGCTGAAAGCGATAATCGATAAGAGTATTCAGGTTTTCGTCGGCAACGAGATATATATCACCACCATCACCACCATCACCACCGTCAGGGCCACCTTTGGTAATAAATTTTTCTCGCCAGAAACTAACAATGCCGTTACCGCCATCACCTGCTTCTATTTTTACTACCGCTTCATCTACGAACTTCATTTTTTACTCCGCATTGGGTGTAACTACCATCCTAAAGGGATGACAATAATTTTAGCAGATCCAAAATTATTTAGAACGATCACCCAAGATCCAATGCTAACTACTCAATAGAACATAAAGAAAGAAAACTCTTTATATAGGAATGTCTCTTGCTTTATGTTCTGCAATAAATAAAAAACCCCGCCGAATCGGCAGGGCTTTTAAATTCAGCTTGAAACTAAAATTATTCAGCTTCGATGCTTACGAATTTACGGTTTTTAGGACCTTTAACTTCAAATTTCACTTTACCTTCAGATAGAGCGAAAAGAGTATGGTCTTTACCGATACCAACGTTTGTGCCCGCGTGGAACTTAGTACCACGTTGACGAACGATGATATTACCCGCTAAAACTGATTCGCCACCAAAACGCTTAACGCCAAGACGTTTGCTTTCTGAATCGCGACCGTTACGAGTAGAACCGCCAGCTTTTTTGTGTGCCATTGTATATCTCTCCTAACTAAATTAAGCGCTAATGCCAGTGATTTTCACTTCAGTGAACCACTGACGGTGGCCTTGTTGCTTACGAGAGTGCTTACGACGACGGAACTTAACGATTTTAACTTTATCGCCACGACCGTGTTGAATCACTTCCGCAGTTACTCTACCGCCCTCAACAAGAGGTGCGCCAACAGCAATTTCTTCGCCATTAGCTACCATAAGAACAGTATCGAACTCAACTGTTGCGCCAGTTTCAACGTCTAATTTCTCTAAACGAAGGGTTTGACCTTCGCTTACTCGGTGTTGTTTACCACCAGATTGGAAAACAGCGTACATTTTTTACTCCGCTTTTTCCGCACAGCCTATGCAATTGTACGAGCATTTGGGGTGTGCGCTAAACTAATCATCAATAGGGCGCAGATTCTACGTGAATGTACTTCCTATGACAAGCCATATTTGTAAAAAAAGGCGAAAACATAATCGCCAAACAAAAGTGGACGAATGATGCCTTTAGATGATGTAATTATCAATGTTTTTTAGTGTAATATTAGATAATTATTAGAAGCAGCTCCCCTTGTAGGGACTGAACTTAGCCGGAAAGAAGATGGATTTTAAAGCTATCCAAGCACTTACTGCCAATGATATGGCAAAAGTAAACGAAATAATTCAAGATCAATTAAACTCAGAGGTTACTTTAATTAATCAACTGGGGTTTTATATTATTAGTGGTGGTGGAAAACGCATTAGGCCCCTACTCGCCCTTTTATCGGCTAAAGCTCTTGGTTATCAGGGTAAAGATCACCAAATGGCAGCGGCTTTCATTGAGTTTATTCATACGGCAACCTTGCTTCATGATGACGTTGTCGATGAATCAGACATGCGCAGAGGAAAAGAAACTGCCAATATCGCTTTTGGCAATGCATCTAGCATTCTTGTTGGCGATTACATGTATACCCGCTCATTCCAAATGATGACCAGCTTAGGATCCTTAAAGATCCTTTCTTTAATGAGTGAAGCCGTAAACGTCATTTCTGAGGGCGAAGTTCAGCAGTTGATCAATTGTAATGATCCTAATACTTCAGAAGAAAGTTATATGCAGGTCATCTATTCGAAAACGGCACGGCTATTTGAATCTGCGACTCAGATTGGCGCAATTTTAAGTGATGCACCAGAAGAAATTGAACGAGCGATGCAAAACTACGGTAAATATCTAGGGACAGCATTCCAGTTGATTGATGACGTTCTTGATTACACCGCTAACGGCAAAGAGATGGGGAAAAACGTAGGTGATGATCTAGCAGAGGGAAAACCAACACTTCCTCTTCTTTATGCCATGCAAAATGGTAACAAACAGCAAAGTGCAATGATTCAGGAAGCCATTGAGAAAGCAAATGGCATGGAAAAACTAGACGATATTCTCGCGGCTATGAATGAAACAGGCTCTTTGGAATACACCACTCAACTGGCGTATAACGAAGCAGATAAAGCAATAGCTGAACTCGCTATACTGCCAGAGTCAAAATATAAAGAAGCATTAATCGCACTCGCTCATCTTGCTGTAAAACGAAACAAGTAAAATATTACATTATTAGTAGAAAAGGGAGTTATTCCCTTTTCTATAATACACCTAATCCAAATATTTCCTTTTTTCTCTTTTCATCAGCAGCCGACTCTTTTTCAAATATCAACCCAACTAACCTAAAAAACAGAATATCAAATATCGCCATTTGCGAAATTTGAGCAACACTACTCATCATATCTAGATGATCTTCACTATAAGAAAACGTAAGAGTTATATCAGACAGCGTATTAAGACTTGATTGACCACCTCGAGTAATCGCTACAATTTTACAATTAGCTTTCTTAGCAACCTCAACTCTGGCCATTATGTCTGAGGCTTCACCATTTGCATTTAATACCAAGACTACGTCTTTATCTGTTAACTGATGCGCGAACGAATCTTGTAAAGAACCATCTGAATGAAACAGCACTAACTTATTAAGTTGTAATAATTTTTGCATTACATGGGAAGCAACGATGGATGATGGACCATGGCTAAATACAGCGATTCGTTGCGCATTAAAAAGTAATAATGACACTTTTTCTACAATTTCAGCGGTAAGTGATTCAAAAGAGTGTTCTAAATTTTCAGACAATAGATAAGACGATTTCTTAATAATATTCTGTAATGAATTATTATTGTTATTCTGTTCGGTATACAAAAAACGACTACTGCGTTGCGCCTGCAAGGCCATGTAGTCGAACTTAAACACAGAATATCCCTTATATCCCAATCTCTGCGCAAAACGAACTATAGACGCATTACTTACTCCACAACGCTTACCAAGAGCAATAGCGCTCATTTCAGAAATATCGGTAGTAGGTAAAAGAAGCTGGTTAGCAATTTTAATTTCAGCATCGTTACCATTTTGAGATAACGACTCTAATATTTTCATCAATTTAGACATGAAGAACCTACAACAAAAGCAATATCGAAACGCATTGTAACAAAAAAGGGCAGCGTGAATACGCTACCCTTTTTCCGATATATTGATTGTGCTACTTAGCGAACTCTTCGCCTATAGTAATATCACCATTCAACGTATCTAGCATTCCATCAAGTGCTTCTTTTTCAAATGCACTTAATTCACCATAGCTTAATACTTCTTCAACACCATCTTTACCCAATTTAACAGGTTGTGCGAAGAAGCGAGCGTGTTCACCAGAGCCCTCAACATAAGCACACTCAATGACACCCTCTTCGCCATTTAACGCTTTAACCAATGCCATACCGAAGCGACAGGCTGCTTGCCCCATAGATAAAGTTGCAGAACCGCCACCCGCTTTGGCTTCTACAACTTCAGTACCAGCATTTTGAATACGCGTTGTTAACGCAGCGACTTCTTCATCAGTAAACTCGACGCCTTCAACTTGTGATAATAAAGGAAGAATCGTTACCCCGGAGTGACCACCAATAACTGGAACACGGACATCGCCTGGATCTTTGTCTTTTAATGCTGCAACAAAAGTTTCTGAACGAATCACATCAAGCGTGGTAACACCAAATAGGCGACGCTTATCATAGACACCGGCTTTCTTTAGTACATCTGCAGCAATGGCAACCGTTGTATTTACGGGGTTAGTGATAATACCAACCAATGCTTTTGGACAAGTAACCGCAATTTTTTCAGCTAAAGACTTAACAATCCCTGCATTTACATTGAACAAATCTGCGCGATCCATACCGGGTTTACGAGCAACACCAGCAGAGATAAGTACAACATCCGCACCGTCAAGCGCAGGCGTTGGATCTTCACCAGCGTAACCTTTGATAGAAACTGGCGTTGGGATATGGCTTAAATCAGCGGCAACACCAGGTGTAACTGGCGCGATATCATAAAGGGCTAAATCAGTACCTGCTGGGAGGCGATTTTTCAGTAGTAGGGCAAGAGCTTGTCCAATTCCACCAGCGGCACCAATAACGGCTACTTTCATAGTAGTTCTCCTTGACTTGTAAAGTTAAGATTAATTTTGATTCACGTAATTTTTATGTATATATGTAAGGTATATGAAAGAAATTAAATGAATCATTAATCGATTACAATTAATTAACGTCAGCTTTGCGACTTAGCGCAACTCGTATCACGCGTGCTACAAAAGTCGTATTGAAATCTGGAACTTAACTAGGTCGGCAAATGTTAGTTCAATGTTACACCTCTCAATATACGAGTAATTATATTCAGTGATAAAAACAACAAAATTTGGGGGATTATTTGATGAATGTGGAAAGAGTATGAGAAGATGCTGCCATTGAATGGTATGACAAGAATAAAACATCATGCGCAATACAGAAAAACAAGATCATTTAGTTAAAGCCTTTAAAGCAATATTAAAAGAAGAACAATTTGGCTCTCAAGGTGAAATTGTTGACGCTCTGAAATTAGAGGGATTTGACAATATTAACCAATCCAAGGTTTCTCGAATGCTGACCAAATTTGGCGCAGTCAGAACAAGAAACGCAAAAATGGAGATGGTTTACTGTTTACCTGCTGAACTAGGCGTTCCCACGACCTCAAGTCCTCTGCGCGAGTTAGTTCTGGACATTGATCATAACAACGCCATTGTTGTTATACACACAGGTCCGGGAGCCGCTCAATTAATTGCTCGTCTACTCGACTCTTTAGGGAAATCAGAAGGCATACTCGGAGTAGTGGCTGGCGATGACACCATCTTCATTACACCGACAATAAATGTCACAACCAAGCAGTTGTTTGATTCTGTCTGTTCACTCTTTGAGTACTCAGGTTAACAGTTGAATTATTTGACGAATTAGTTAAATATTTCTTTCCCATATTAAATTTTTGCCATTCATTTTGTGACTAAAATCACAAAATGAATTCTGCTGTTTCAAAAATCAGCCACCTAAATAAGTGGCTGATTTTTATATTTAAAATATCAGATTTACAAATTAATCACTCTCTATTGAACAAAAGTCCACTTGTAATTATTCAGGAACTTTATATACAGAGTCTTTTTTTGGTACTATACGTCCACTTTTTCATGAATATGATTGAAAAAGATGCCTTTTCCAAACAGGAAGCACCTGCAACAACTAAGCACGTCGCTGCGGGGCAAATAATGAATAAAGAAGGAACATTCATGGCATTTATAAAACTTATCCGAACTGGTGCTGTTGCAGCAGCAATAATGACTGCAAGTACAGTTAGTGCTCAAGAGTTTATAACTATTGGTACTGGTTCAGTTACTGGTGTTTACTACCCAACCGGTGGAGCAATTTGTAAACTGGTCAATAAAGGACGAAAAACTCACAACATTCGATGCTCAGTTGAATCTACTGGTGGCTCAATCTACAACATCAATACTATGAGAGCTGGTGAGTTAGATTTTGGCGTCGTTCAATCTGACTGGCAATATCACGGTTACAATGGAACAAGCAAATTCACTGAGCAAGGCGAGTACAAAAAACTACGCGCGATGTTCTCTTTACACACAGAACCTTTTAACATTATCGCTCGTAAAGATGCTGGAATTAACGGTGTTGCAGATCTTCAAGGTAAGCGCGTAAACATTGGTAATCCAGGCTCAGGTGACCGAGCAACAATGAGCGTTGTAATGGATGCGTTTGGTTGGACAAATGATAGCTTTAAACTTGCAGCTGAATTAAAAGGTTCCGAGCGTTCACAGGCTCTTTGTGATAACAAAATTGATGCCTTTATCTACATGGTTGGTCACCCAAATGGCTCAATCAAAGAAGCAACGACATCATGTGACGCTGAACTCATTTCGGCAACAGGCCCTGAGATAGATAAAATTGTAGGTGAGAACCCATACTACACTTATACATCTCTTCCTGAAGGCACTTACCGCGGTACAGAAGGCGAAATTAAAAGCTTTGGTGTAGCAGCAACAATGGTGACGACAACTGACGTTTCTGATGATGTAGCCTATAATTTGGCTAAAGCCGTATTTGAAAACTTTGCCACCTTTAAACGCCTACATCCAGCATTTGCCAACCTTAAAAAAGAAGATATGGTAAAAGCGGGACTTTCAATTCCTCTACACCCTGGTGCAGAGAAATATTACAAAGAAGTTGGACTTCTTAAGTAATTGTTTTAACGCTATTAGTTAATTTAAGGAGGCTTTTGCCTCCTTATCAATTTATTTGTTGAAGGTTTTCTTTAACACAAATTCTGATAATCAATCACTTTGCTGTACAAAACCAAACTGAGCTAGCCTTTTTGAAAGATTTAAATACTTCCTTTCATAGTTTGAGCATTACTACTCTGTTTTGGCTTACAACAATAGACCATCAATATAAGGAAAACGTACATGACGCAGACAACCAAACCGTCTCCAGATGTGCAAGAAATGGTGGCCCAATCCGATACTGGCGCCCGTAACCCGAAAGGATTTCCCGGACGTATACTTTGGTTTGTGCCCCTTTGCTGGTCATTATTTCAACTTTGGTACGCTTCACCACTACCGTTTATATTCGATTTCGGCGTACTTAATGACACCCAAGCACGTTCTATTCACTTAACATTTGCTATTTTTTTAGCATTTACTGCCTACCCAGCACTTACTCATTCTCCTCGAGATAGAGTTCCTTTAGTCGATTGGGTTTTAGCTTTGGCTGGTAGCTTTGCAGCCTGTTATATTTACCTTTTTTATGCAGAACTTGCCGACCGATCTGGTGCACCTACAACGTTCGATATTGTAGCTGCCGTTATTGGTATGGTACTGCTTCTTGAGGCTACTCGCCGAGCATTAGGACCACCGTTAATGGTGGTTGCGGCTGTATTCTTGTTTTATACCTTCGCTGGCCCACATATGCCAGACGTTATCGCCCACAAGGGAGCAAGTTTAAATAAAGCTATGTCTCACCTTTGGCTAACAACAGAAGGTGTATTTGGTGTCGCTTTAGGCGTATCCACCTCTTTTGTATTCTTATTTGTACTCTTTGGTGCCATGCTCGATCGTGCAGGTGCTGGCGGTTACTTTATAAAAGTAGCCTTCTCCCTTCTTGGTCACATGCGTGGCGGTCCAGCAAAAGCAGCCGTTGTTGCGTCGGGCCTTTCAGGACTAGTGTCTGGCTCTTCTATTGCGAACGTTGTGACAACGGGTACGTTTACTATCCCACTAATGAAGCGGGTTGGTTTCCCTGGGACTAAAGCTGGCGCAGTAGAAGTTGCCGCGTCAACAAATGGCCAATTAACACCACCGATCATGGGTGCCGCTGCGTTCTTAATGGTGGAATATGTAGGCATCTCTTATGTAGAAGTAATTAAAGCCGCATTATTGCCCGCTTTGATCTCCTATATAGCCTTACTTTACATTGTTCACTTAGAGGCGTGTAAAGCAGGAATGACGGGACTACCTCGCCGCCATACTCCCAAGTTCATCAATAGCATGCTCTCTTTTGTAGGCACCATTCTCGGCTTATGTATACTCAGTGCTGCGGTTTACTACGGTGTTGGTTGGACTAAAGATGTATTCGGCGCTGCTGCCACACCGATAGTAACTGTCGTATTATTGTTGGCTTACGTAGGCTTAGTTAGCATTTCAGCTAGGTACAGAGAACATGCACAAATGTCCATTGATGAGGAGCTACTAGAGGTACCAGAAGCAGGACCAACCATTAAATCTGGTCTTCACTTCTTGTTACCCATTGTGGTTTTGGTTTGGTGTTTAACTGTTGAGCGTTTCTCTCCAGGGCTATCTGCCTTTTGGGCAACAGTCTTTATGATCTTCATTTTGCTAACTCAGCGCCCACTTTTGACATTCTTTTCGAAAGAAGGCGATATAAAAGAAAGCATACGTGAAGGCTTTGTCGACCTTTCAGAAAGCCTCGTTTCTGGTGCTCGTAACATGATAGGTATAGGTGTTGCGACAGCAGCGGCTGGTACGGTTGTTGGTGTTGTAACGCTAACAGGTATCGGCTTAGTAATGACAGACTTTGTAGAGTTTATCTCTGGTGGTAGTGTCATCTTAATGTTGCTCTTTACAGCGGTTATCAGCTTGATATTAGGTATGGGACTGCCAACGACGGCGAACTATATCGTGGTATCTACGTTGATGGCACCTGTTATCGTCACACTTGGTGCCGCTCATGGCCTAATCATTCCACTGATAGCTGTACACTTATTTGTATTCTATTTCGGTATCTTAGCCGATGATACACCTCCTGTAGGTCTTGCTGCATTTGCAGCTGCCGCCATAGCAAAGTCCGATCCAATTCGTACTGGTATACAAGGCTTTACCTACGATATTCGTACCGCGATATTACCATTCATGTTTGTGTTTAATACCCAGTTACTATTGATGGGTATCGACACCTGGTGGCATTTGTTCTTAACGGTTATGTCTTCAATAATTGCCATGTTGATATTCTCAGCCGCGACTCAAGGCTGGTGGTTTATTAAAAATAAATGGTGGGAAACTCTCCTACTATTACTTCTAACTTTTACTTTCTTCAGACCCGGTTTTTGGTGGGATATGATCTATCCTGCAAAGGTTCTTCATCCAGGAGTTGAGATAGCTCAAATTTCTGAAAATCTCAATGTGGGACAATCACTTGAATTAAGAGTCTCTGGTGAAACTCTAGAAGGCAAATACGTTGAAAGAACGGTTGTCTTGCCATTTGAAGATGACGCAAAAGGGTCAGAAGAACGAATTGCATCTATGGGTCTAATGCTTGTTGAAACCGACAATAAAATGATCGTAGATATGGTTGAGTTCGGCAGCCCAGCTGAGGCCTCTGGTATTGATTTTGATTGGGAAATCCAATGGATTGTTTTAAAAGCAGACAGACCAATGAAAGAGTGGGTCTTTGTACCTGCACTATTGATACTAATTGGTCTAGGCTTTAATCAGAGACGTCGCGCTCGTAAGGACGAACTCAGCGCGTAGAATTTTCGGCATTAGCAGTAAAGCTACCTTGTTAATGCCGAAAATAACTGAATAGGGATAAATAAGGGTGATTACCCTCCTAATGTAGAGATAATAATATGTATAAACAAATCCTTGTTCCTGTTGATTTAAACGACAAAGGCTTTTCAGATAGAGCGGTAGAACTCGCCGTTTGGCATGCGAAAGCATCCAATGCAGAGGTTCATCTTTTGACAGTACTTCCTGGCATTCATATGTCTATGGTCGCGACTTATTTTCCAAAAGATGCGGCAAATAAAATGAAAAAAGACGTTAAACGTCAGCTTGAAAAATTTGCGACTCAGCATATAACGGAAGATATCATCTATAAAACACACGTTGCTGAAGGCAAGCCTTATACAACAATTCTTGAGCACGCAAGCAAACTCGGCGCTGATTTAATCATCATGCCTAGTCACAAGCGTTCAAAGGTAGATAAAGTGGTATTAGGCTCTGTGGCAAGTAAAGTTGTTCAGAATTCACCTATTAATGTTTTGGTCGTTAAACCGCAAGGATAAACCGCACCAATAACATTGGTGATGGAATACTAGTTAACTTCAATTCCATAAACCATTCAACGTGTTTTTGTTCGCTTAAGTACTTTTAAGCAACTTATAATCTGGCAGCACTTTATCTGCGGTAAAGTGCTGTAATATCTCTTCTTTTGCCTCTTTATAAAAATCACATGCCACAAACAATGTCGTAAGCTCATTGTTTCTAGGGTGATAAAAACTTAGTTCGGTTGAATGCAGTTCTAATCTATTGGTCATCACCTGTGCTTCTGGATGAGCATAAAACTCATCTCCAATAATAGGATGACCAAGTGCCATCATATGTACTCGGAGTTGATGTGATCGCCCTGTGATTGGCAACAATCGAACCAGGGTCGTTTGCGCTTCTCTTTTTACTACTTGGTAGTGAGTCTGAGAAGGCTTTCCATTCTCGTAACACACTTTTTGCCTTGGTCTATTTGGCCAATCACAGATCAAAGGCAGATCAATTAGCCCCTCATCTTGTTCCACATCCCCCCATACTCTCGCGTAATAAACCTTATGAGTTAATCTATATTGGAACTGTTTTTTTATGTGCCGTTCTGCGTCTTTAGTCAATGCAAACAACATTAAACCAGATGTAGACATATCTAAACGATGAACGACTTGAATATCTGGAAAATCAACAACTAAACGACTCCACAGACTATCGTAATGCTCTTTTAGTCTACCGGGAACCGAAAGCAGTCCAGCGGGTTTGTTTGCTACTAAAACATGGTCATCTTGAAAGGTAATTTGAACAGGGTTTTGCGCTGGAGAATAATCGATCATGAATTCTAGTTTTCTCAATAAATAGTTGTTGTGCTGTCTAAACAGGAATACTGAGTAATAAAAACCTCTTATCACTCTCCATCAAGCTGAAACGAGAAGATACCCGTTTTCAGGTCACGCTGTTCAGTTAACGTTTTTTCAAGCTGTCACTTACACAAAAATTCCCGACGGTGTCACGCCATCCCCTTAAAAGGGGAGTCGGCGGTGACAAGATTCCCTCCTTCGAGGGGAGTGACGAAAGGTCTCCGGAATAACGAAGACTAACTAGCAACGAACTGAACTACCGCACCGTAAAACTCGTACTAGTTGTGTGAAACAACGATAAGCCTCAGTGAATCCAATTGAATTTGTGCATTAGAAATATAACCCGTTAACTCCTGGATTTGCTCTTCTATCGCTTGTAGTTCTTCATCTCGAATATTAGGGTTAACGGCTTTTAATGCCTGTAAACGCTCTAGTTCACTATTCAACGAACCAGACATCTCTTTCAGAGCTTGCGATCTTACCGTTTCTAATTTAGTTCCAATGTTCTTTTCGCCTGCTTCAATTAACTTATGGATATCACTTTGTACACTCGAAACCAGCTTATTTGCTAAATGACGATTAACCGGACTTAATTGACGGTTAAAACTTTCAAATTCTACCTGTTCAGAAAGATCATTTCCTTTAGCATCGATCATTAATCGAATCGGTGTTTGTGGCAAATACCCACTAATACCACTTCGCTTTGGTGCTTGAGCATCAACTAGATAAACAAGTTCTAATAGCATTGTACCTACTGGTAACGCTTTGTTTTTAAGCAAAGATACAGCGGTAGTTCCAACACCTTCACTCAATAGCAAGTCTATACCGCCTTGAATCATAGGGTGTTCCCAGCTAATAAAGTTCATATCCTCGCGTGACAATGCTGTTTCACGGTCAAAAGTAATTGTCGCCCCCTCGTACGGGAGGCCGGGATAACTTGGCACCATCATGTGTTCAGAAGGAGTAACAACCAGCGCTTTTTCACCTTTGTCATCTTGGTTTAAGCCAATAGTGTCAAATAAGCTAAGTGCAAATGTAACTAGGTTAGTATCACCGTCAGTGCTGGCTATTTTTTCTACTAACTGTAGTGCGTGCTCTCCACCATTGGAGTGCATTTCTAACAATCTATCTCTACCATGTTCTAGTTGAGCTTTAAGTTCTCGATTGAGTTTATTTGACTCATCGATCAACTGATCAAGGTTACTTTCTTTTCCACCTGCGAGAAGTTCAACCAATTGATCCGCATATTTATCATATACTGCTCGGCCTGTTGGGCAGGTTTCAGAAAAAGCTTGTAACCCTTCTTCAAACCAACGAGCTAAAATCCCTTGAGAAGAGCCATTTAGGTAAGGTACGAAAATATCTATATCTCGTAGTTGACCGATACGATCTAAACGACCAATACGTTGCTCGAGCAAATCCGGATTAAATGGCAAGTCAAACATAACTAATTGATTAGCGAACTGGAAATTTCGCCCTTCTGAACCGATTTCAGAACAGATAAGAACCTGAGCCCCACCTTCTTCTTGCGCGAAATATGCGGCGGCTTTATCTCGCTCGATTATCGACATGCCTTCATGAAAAACCGTTGCGCGAATACCTTCTCGCTCACGCAATGCTTGCTCTAATTGAAGAGCAGTCGTCGATCTAGATGCGATAACTAAAATTTTCTCAGAACGCTTCTCTTTTACCTTTTCGATGAGCCAATCGACGCGAGAATCAAACTGCCACCAAGAGCCTCCTCTAACTCTTGAAATATCTCTTCAGGGTAGAGCTTTCTCATGGCCTTGGCTTCAGACGGTAAATCTTTATCAAGCATATTTGATACACGCATTGCTCGTGCATACTGCTCTGGCATCTCCATTGGCAATAAGTGGACATTGCGTTGTGGAAAACCTTTAATCGCGGAACGTGTATTCCTAAACAACACGCGACCTGTTCCGTGACGGTCCATAAGATTATCTATCAATTCGTGACGTGCTTTCTCTTTTTCTTGCTCAGACACATCCGCTTCAATAATACGGAAAAGCGGTTCTACATCTTGTTCAGACAGGAGTTCGGTTATCTGATTCTTGGCTTGATTCTCTAGTTTATTGCCAGAAAACAGATTACTTACAGCATCAGCAACAGGCTCGTACTGTTTTTCTTCTTCGACAAACGCTTGATAATCATAAAAACGATCAGGATCTAGCAAACGCAAACGGGCAAAGTGACTTTCATGTCCTAACTGTTCAGGCGTTGCCGTCAACAACAGTACAGAATCGGTATTATTAGCCAGTCCCTCTACGATTTGATACTGGCGACTTGGCGCATCCACACTCCACTCGAGATGGTGTGCTTCATCGACCACCAATAAATCCCAGTTTCCGTCCACAATCTGCTCAAAACGTTTTTCATTTTTAGTTAAAAAGTCTAATGAGCAAAGTACATATTGCGCGGTATCGAAAGGGTTTGCTGCGTCAACATAGGCTTCTACGCAACGCTCTTCATCAAAGATAGAAAAATGTAGATTAAAGCGGCGCATCATCTCTACAAGCCATTGATGCTGCAATGTTTCAGGAACAACAATAAGTACGCGCTCAGCACTGCCTGATAACACTTGTTGATGAATGATCATACCCGCTTCAATGGTTTTACCTAAACCAACCTCATCTGCAAGTAATACGCGGGGTGCATGTCGACGCCCGACTTCGTGAGCAATAAATAATTGATGAGGAATAAGACCAGCACGCATTCCACATAAGCCGCGCATAGGGCTCTTATGTTGTTGGTATTGGTTTTTTAAAGCTCTATAACGCAGCACAAAATTGTCCATGCGGTCTATCTGGCCTGCAAATAATTTATCTTGCGGTTTATTGAAGCGAATTTGATTACTAAGAAATATTTCTCGTAGTGCTACCCCACTTTCTTCCGTATCTTCTCTTGTACCTATATAGGTTAAAAGACCTTTGTCTTCTATTACTTCATCAATTTTTAAAGACCAACCTTCTTGGCTCTCTACAATATCTCCAACATGGAATATGACACGAGTAATTGGGGCTTCTTTTTGGGCGTAGACTCTATTTTCTTCAGATGCAGCAAACATCAATGTAACCGTTCTTGCGTCTTGTTCTACGATGGTACCTAAACCCAAATCGCTTTCTGTTTCACTTATCCAGCGTTGACCCAAAGCAAATGCCATATGATTGACTACCTCTATGTTGGAGTAGACTTACGTCTATAATTCTATTCTATGAGACCTATTAATAAACACATTATAGGCAGATAAGAGCGACTATTCTTCGATTTATCTAGAAAGAAATGCCGAGCTTTTTTAAGGTCGCCAATATTACTTCAAGCCGTGATACAGGTCACGACTAAAAGGGAATAAAATGATATTTATCTCAGCGAATTAAAACTTAAATCAAACTGTCATCTGATTATGAGAAACCTAGAGGGAGACAATACAATCGTTAACGACTCAATGTTGTCAACTTATTGTTTAATAACATTGACTTGCATTGTTCCAACACCAATTATTTCGGTGTATCATCAGGACTGTAGTAAGTAGCTTCACTTAACGCTACTGTGCGCATCAGAACGCCATAATCCTTTAAAGGTGCATTGCTTTCTCGCAAACAGTACTTGCTTAGCTAGCCGCTCCTGGCGGCAAAGGAGACGCTTATGGGCGATACGGATAGAAAAATTTTCGTTTTAGATACCAATATCCTTCTACATGAACCCCTCGCAATCTACTCTTTTCAAGAACATGATGTCATTATCCCCATGACCGTTCTCGAAGAACTAGATAAAATCAAAGACAGCAAGCGCGACGTAGCACGCGACGCACGAGTAGCCATTCGTGCGTTAGAAGATATGTTTCGCGACGCCACTCCAGATCAAATTTCGGAAGGGATACCATTTTCGAAGGAAAAAATGCAACAGGAAGCATCGCAATTCATGCTGATTTTGAACTACAAGAAACCGTAAAAGCTTTCGCCGATAAAGCGGGAGACAATAGGATATTAAATGCGGTTCTATATATCCAAAACCGCCGCTCTCCAAGGGAGGTTATTCTTGTCACTAAAGACATCAATATGCGTTTACGCGCGAAAGGGGCGGGGGTTCGTTTTGTGGAAGATTACCGCACCGACCAGCTCATCGATGACGTGCAATACCTAACAAAAGGATTTCACAGTTACACCGGCCGTTTTTGGGATCATGTCGATAATGTAGAGAGCCACAATGTTAATGGGCGGACCTACCATACCATAGACAAAACAGCATTAGAGCCAACCTTTATAAACCAATACATATTAGATGACGAAACAGATTTTTCTGGTCGAGTTGAATCTATAGCTCAAGAAAACGTGGTTATAAAAGATCTCAGCAGAGAGCGAATGATGAACCGCAAAACCTGGGATATCGTACCAAAAAACATCTATCAAGGTATGGCATTAGATGCCTTAATGGATCTTGACATTGATTTGGTCATTTTAACCGGAGCAGCGGGTAGTGGGAAGACGTTGCTCGCCATGGCCGCTGCGCTAGAACTGAGTATCGAAAAACATCAATTTGATAAAATAATCGTGACTCGCAATACACCAGACATTGGCGAGTCCATTGGTTTTCTGCCGGGCACAGAAGAAGAGAAAATGCTACCTTGGCTTGCCGCAATAACTGACACCCTTGAAGCGCTACATAAAAACGATCACTGCACAGAAGGGTCTCTAAAATACATCTGTGACAAAGCCAATATTCAGTTTAAATCGATTAACTTTATGCGTGGTCGCTCAATTCAAAATGCGTTTGTGCTATTAGACGAGTGTCAAAACCTGACAGCATCTCAGATCAAAACCATTATTACGCGTTGTGGAGAGGGAACCAAAATCGTTTGTTCGGGAAACCTTGCTCAAATAGATTCTCCATATCTCACCCCGGTGACATCTGGATTAACGTATATGGTCGAACGCTTTAAAAACTTTGAAGGAAGCGCAAACATACACTTAAATGGCGTAGTAAGAAGCCGACTAGCTGAATTTGCGGAAGAAAATTTATAAAGTGGATGGCATTCTTGGTTCTATCTATTAACCGATAGAGCCAAGAACTTTTTACCTTTCAACATCATTTACACCCGCTTTAACAAATGCGCGTAACTTCTCATTTTCATGTTGAACATTTAACTTCGCTACTGGAGCCTGGATCAATGCTTGCAACTCGTCAATAAATATAAAATCAGTCGCTATTGCTTTGGCGTCGCTGATATGGTGCGTCACCATCACCACAGTGATGTTTCTCTCTTCGGCCAACTGTTTAACCAGGGTTAACATTTCGCCTCTTAAAATAGGATCTAGAGCTGAAAATGGCTCATCTAAAAGCCATATTCGGTGTGGCTGAACAAAGCAACGCGCTAAAGCAACACGTTGCCGTTGACCACCAGACAGTTTTTCTGGTGTTCGATCTAAAAACGCGTCAATACCAACCTGTTTCGCTGCCGCAAAGACCTGTTCTTTTTGTTGTTCAGAGAGCTTTAACCCTGGGTGTAAACCCAATCCAATGTTCTCTCTAACGGTTAAATGGCTAAATAAATTATGCTCTTGGAAAAGCATAGCGAAAGGCCGTAAATGAGGCTCTTTATTTAACTGAGATTGTTCATCTACAGAGATGTTGCCACTCTCAGGATGGATGAAACCGGCAATGAGAGCAAGTAACGTTGATTTGCCTGCTCCGCTCGGCCCCATAAGTGCGACAATTGAACCTGCTTCAATGAAAACATTAAATTGGAAAACCTCTTTATGGTAGCGATATCGAATGTTATCAATGTGAAGCATCTTTTTTCCTACTATTTTTTCAACAAATGAAAAGCAACCTACACACAGTAACAATAAGGTGAAAGAAACGACCGCCGCCGCTTCCATTTGATAGCTACCTAACAACTGAAATAGATACAAAGGTAAGGTTCTAAAATCTTGGCTACCAAATAGTGCAATTGCGCTTAAATCCCCTATTGAGAGCATAAAGCTAATTGCAAATGCTTGTGCAATTGGTTTTTGTAAACCTCGCCACTCTATCAACAAAAAACGACGCCAGCCTTTCATACCTAAGCTCATAGTAAGAAGTTGATACTGTTGCATAATCTGAAAAAATGGCTGCGACAACGTTTTTATTACATATGGCAACGCCATCAAACTATTAACGGCAACCACAATAAAGAACGCAAGGCTGTATACGTCAGTTATTTTTCTCAGCAGCAAAAACAGCCCTGTACTAATGACTAAACCTGGCGTGACAAGAATAATAGTCCCTATCAGCTCAATATTATTCGCATAATGAATACGACCTTTTAATCGCCACAGTCTACTCGTTTGAAGAATCGCCCCCCTATAAACAGGGCCAATACGCTCGCTAAACTAGCAATACTTAATGACGCCTCGACAGCCTGCCAAAAACGATGGTCTTGCAGCACTTGCCATAGTTTAGAATTCAAACCACTCAATACAACCATTAGTAGTGGTGGTAGAACAACCAATGCCGAAAAGGCAATCCAAGCGGTGTCCCATAGCTTTGCGAATTTATTGTCTTTAGTGAAGATAATTGGATGATGATGAGATTGCAGAGTTAAGATACTTGGCTTACTTACTTTTTGTATTGATAGAGATAACAAGCCACACAATAAAATCTGCCATATGGCCAATAATGCGCCTGCTTGTAAATCAAAATCGAACTTAATCGCTTGGTAAATTGCCAACTCTATCGTGGTTGACTTTGGTCCACCACCTAGCGCCATCACCGTGGCAAAACTCGTAAAACAGAGCATGAAAACTAAACCACAAATATGCGGTAACTGTTGTCGTAACCGAGGCCATTCAATCCATTTGAATTTGTACCAATGGCTCATCCCAAGGTGAGCGCTGAGTTTATGTTGTTCTGGCGGGATACCTTCTAAAGCAAGAAGCAATAAACGGCTAGCATAAGGCAGATTAAAAAAAACGTGGGCGAGTAAAATGCCATTTAATCCATATATTGAAAACGGTAATTTTATATCTAACCAACTTAGCCATGTTGCCAACAGACCACTGTTTCCATAAATTGCTAATAACCCGAAAACCCCCACTAGAACAGGCAGTACAAGCGTGCTCGAAAATAACTTTAACAAGAACGTCTTTCCCATGAAATCTCGTCGGGAAAGGGAATGTGCCACAGGTATCGCTAAACCAACGCTAAACAGCGTTGATAGAAAGGCTTGATAAAAGCTAAATTTGGTGACGTGCAGGTAGTAAGGTTCAGATACCACCTGAGTAATGTCAAGATTGGGCGCATATGAAATAAGCGCCCCTAACGCCGAGGCTACAAAAACCACGATAAGCACAGCAATAACAATGCCTAACTTCGGCGTTTTATTCATGTTAGTCAAAAATTTACTAAGCTTAGCTTTATTGAACTAACGCTGATTGCCACTCTCTGATCCAACTCTTACGCATTTTAGCCACTTCATCTGAAGAGTATGATAGTGCTTTTTCAGGTACACTCAACGTTTCAAAACCGTCAGGTAATTGGACGTCCGTAACTGGATACATCCAGTTTCCTGTTGGCATTGCAGATTGAAACTGATCGCTTAAAATAAAGCTCATGAATTCATCTGCTAATTTAGAATTTTTCGAACTTTTTACTTTAGCGGCCACTTCTGTTTGCATGTAATGCCCTTCGCTAAAGTTTGCAGCGGCATACTTTGCATCACTTTCAGCAATCAAATGATAAGCGGGTGATGTGGTATAAGAAAGGACAAGATCCGACTCTCCTTTTAAAAACATCGAATACGCTTCCGACCAACCTTTGGTTACTGTTACCGTTTTCTTCGATAGCATACCCCACGCCTTGCTTGCATCATCACCATAAATAGACTTCATCCAAAGCATTAAGCCTTGTCCCGGTGTGGACGTTCGAGGATCTTGATAAATAACTTTTAGATCATCACGCTTTTCCACTAACTCTTTTAAGCTTTTAGGTGGATTTTCTAACTTTTCTTTATTATAAACAAAGGCGAAAAAACCATAATCAAAAGGAACAAAAGTACTGTCTGACCAGCCTTTAGGTAACGTCGTTACAGACGTATCAACACTGTGTTCTGCTAGCAACCCCGTACTTTTTGCTTCGGTCATCAAGTTGGTATCTAAACCCAAAATAACATCGGCTTTCGTATTGGTTTCTTCTAGTCGTAAACGGTTGAGAATAGATACGCCATCATCTAACGCGACAAATTCTAAATCGCATCCACATTGAGCTTCAAAGGCTTTTTCGATTTTAGGGCCAGGGCCCCAATCAGCCGCAAAGGAGTCATAGGTATAAACCGTCAGTTTATCGGCTGCAAAAGTAGAAAATGAAAGGGTGATAGCTAAAGCTGAAGCTAAGGTTGAAATAGTGTGTTTCACTGGACGCTCTCCATGTTTTGAGCGGCACAGGCTTGAGGTAGGATTTATGATTTATCCTGCTCAATTCCTACGCCAGTATTATCTGGTTCAGGTGTACGGGTTCTAAGGTAAACTTAATCTCAGCCCAATAATCCGTTTTTTCAAACAATTATTGAGCACCCCGATGAGTCGACAGTGATTGTATACGTAATGTAATAAAGTTGCTAGCGATGCGATAAGAGGCTTCCGACTATACTAATGGATAGATTTATCTGTTGTCGTATCCCCAACGAGCAACGAGCTTTTGCTCAATATCGAGATGGTCCAATATTCTAGCAACCATGAAATCAACTAAATCTTCAACCGTTTTAGGTTGATGATAGAATCCCGGAGCCGCTGGCATAATGGTTACCCCCATTTGAGAAAGCTTGTGCATATTCTCTAAATGTAGTGTAGAAAAAGGCGTTTCTCTTACGACCAATAACAACTGCCCGCGTTCTTTCATTACCACATCAGCTGCTCGTTCTATAAGATTGTCAGACATGCCATGAGCAATAGCCGCAACACTACCTGCTGAACATGGACATACCACCATTTTTTTAGGTGCCGCACTGCCAGAGGCAACGGGAGAAAACCAATCTTCTTTACCACACACTTCTAACAACTCCGGATTGCAATTGAGCTTTTTTACTAATGCCTCTTTAGCCGCGGCAGGACCACTAGGTAGCTTGAGGTCATGCTCTGTCGCCATCACGACACGAGCCGCAGATGAAATAAGCAAATAAACTTTGTAGTCAGCGGCAAGCAAGCATTCAAGCAAGCGCAATCCATACGGAGCACCTGAAGCACCTGTAAATGCCAAAGTAATGGTTTTGTCTCTATTCATCTGCTTTCTCTGCTTATTTATAACCAAGGTTATTATTTTCTAAGAACACAATTATGTCGTCTCTCGACTATGCTAAACCAGTTAGCAACTTACTATGGATACCCTCAAAACCACCATTACTCATTACAAGTATCTGGTCGCCCTCTTTTGCTTCTTGCAAAATTTGTGCAACAAACGTCTCTATATTATCGCTAACAAAAGTTGGTTGAACGCAGTGTTCGGCAATTTCGTCCACAGACCAGTCGATGTTATTCGGCTGGTAGAGGTAAACAGAATCCGCCTTTGCCAACGAAGCGGCCAGCGTTTCTTTGTGAACACCCATTTTCATGGTGGCAGAACGAGGCTCTAGCACAGCAATTATTTTTGTATCTTCAACTTTGTTACGTAATCCATCCAGTGTCAGTTCAATTGCGGTTGGATGATGTGCAAAGTCATCATAAATGGTCACACCACCGACTTCACCTTTTAGCTCTAGGCGTCTTTTAGTATTGATAAATGCCGCCAAAGACTCACAAGCTAGATCGGCGGTAACGCCAACATGCCTTGCTGCTGCAATGGCCATTAATGCATTGCTTACATTATGGTCGCCAACTAAATTCCATTTTACCGTGCCTACTAATTCGCTTCGAAAAAAACATTAAAGTGACTACCATCTTTTTTTATTTTTTCTGTTTTCCAGTCACAATTATCCTCTCCAATGAGTTCTTGTTCACTCCAGCAGCCTCTTTCTAATACATCTTGAAGAGACGATTCCGATTTAGGGGAAAAGATGCGTCCATTACTAGGTATTGTGCGGACTAAATGATGGAATTGTTTCTTGATGGCTTCAAGATCATCAAAAATATCCGCATGATCGAACTCCAAATTATTCATCACTAAAGTTCGAGGATGATAATGGATAAACTTAGAGCGCTTGTCGAAAAAGGCGCTATCGTACTCGTCGGCTTCAACAACAAAAAACATGCTGCTTCCCAAGCGAGCAGAAACACCAAAGTTGCCTAATACACCACCAACTAAGAAGCCTGGGTCGTATCCACAGTCTTCTAATATCCATGACAACATACTCGCCGTTGTTGTTTTACCGTGAGTTCCAGACACAGCTAACACCCATCTATCATGAAGTAAAAACTCTTGTAACCACTGTGGACCAGACGTGTATTTTAAATTATGGTCGAGCACATATTCTACACATGGGTTGCCTCGGCTCATCGCGTTACCAATGACAACAAGATCCGGATTTGATTTTAACTGTGACGGGTCAAAACCTTCGATAATGTCGATACCTTGAGATTCTAGCAATGTACTCATCGGTGGATAAACATTGGCGTCACTCCCTGTGACTTTATGTCCCATTTGACGAGCTAAAACCGCTGCACCTCCCATAAAGGTGCCACAGATTCCCAAAATATGAATGTGCATGTTATTTTTCCTAGGCTTAATTTGTTTTGATTACACTAATGTGATCGATTCATCAATAAAATGCAAACGACCAGATTACTTGCAGTCGATATGTGATAGATAGCTAAAACAATTTGCATATCAAGTGGTTACTTCATTACCAATATAAAGTTTCTTGTCATACAATTGGGTCTGTTACAACGAACAGATAATAATAATTAACGCTAAAAGTCATTGTAACTAAAAAGTCCCCTAATTCATCGGAAAACGTTAAGGATATAACATGTCTGAATTTCGCACACTTGGCGAATTTATCGTAGAGAAACAAAGTGACTTCCCCCACGCAAGTGGTGAACTATCTTCATTATTAGCCTCTATTCGCCTTGCTGCAAAAATTGTAAACCGTGAAATCAACAAAGCAGGATTGGTTGATATCACAGGCTCAGTTGGCGCTGAAAACATACAAGGTGAAGAACAACAAAAACTGGATTTATACGCGAATGATAAATTCAAAGCCGCACTCGAAGCTCGCGACCAAGTATGTGGCGTTGCAAGTGAAGAGGAAGATGAAGCAGTCGCATTTAATAAAGAGCTCAATAAAAATGCAAAATACGTATTATTGATGGATCCATTGGATGGTTCGTCCAACATAGACGTGAACGTTTCGGTTGGTACTATCTTTTCTATCTACCGCCGTGTTTCACCAGTAGGCACACCACCAACGCAAGAAGACTTTTTGCAACCAGGAGATAAACAGGTTGCTGCTGGTTATGTCATTTATGGTTCTTCAACCATGTTAGTGTACACAACCGGTAATGGTGTACATGGATTCACTTATGACCCTTCAATCGGTTCTTTCTGTTTGTCTCACGAGAAACTAATGACGCCTGAAACAGGCTCTATCTATTCGATTAATGAAGGCAACTATATTCGCTTCCCATTAGGGGTGAAAAAATACATTAAATATTGCCAAGAAAGTGTTCCAGAAGAGAATCGTCCTTATACGTCTCGCTACATTGGTTCTTTAGTGGCTGATTTCCATAGAAACCTACTGAAAGGTGGTATCTATTTATATCCAAGTACAGAAAGTCATCCGACCGGTAAACTGCGCCTTCTTTACGAATGTAACCCTATGGCATTCCTAATTGAACAAGCCGGCGGACTAGCATCTGACGGTAAGAATCGAATTATGGAGATCAAACCAACCGAACTGCACCAACGAGTACCTTTCTTTGTTGGTTCTAAGGCAATGGTAGAGAAAGTTGAACAGTTTATCGAACAAAACCCGAACGAATAATGGCTACATCCATTCAATCTTGATCTAATTAATAAAGCCGTCTATTTCAGAAATAGACGGCTTTTTAGATAATGCGATTTATAAATCACTGATTTCGATACAACCAATTTCCAGATGTAATGGCCTCATCAAGTTGGCTTCCTTCCTGATAAATGTAAATCCATGCCATCCCATAAGGGGTCTCTATAGGGTCACGGACGTAATCAACAGGAATATTCTCAAGAATATCCAAACTATGTAAAACTTGCTCATTGACACTATAAACTTCACCTAATACCTTACAGTGACCCGCTGTAACACCTGGATATGAACCATAATTAAACAGTTGGTAATGAGGCTCTGTCTCAAAAATACCAAGGTATTCACTTTCATTGAGTAAATGATGATTAGCTTCACCTTTACGTAAGGTTCCGTAAACAAAAACCAGATGTCGCATGTATTACTCCCTAATCAAATTCAAATTGATATAACAGATCAACCGCACTATCTACTCCTGATACTGCCTCTAGATATAAGTCAGTAAATAATTTATACCTAACCGTAAACTCACCAAATGAGTCGAATATACCCACACCGTATTTGACTTGAAGCTCTGGTGTCAGATGACCACTAACCGTTACCTGTGATTCATCTCCAGATCCTGTCGTATCTAACTGTAAATCAGAGACACCAAAGGTTTCTCCTATTTGTCCTACCAACTGCCCACTTTTAGCCAAACTCAGCCCAATTAAGGCGGTTGTCATACTATTTCCACCAGATGTACTATCAAGATCTTGGCCTCTTAATAAATACGAAAGCGCATTCTGCTGAGGCATAGCAGGATCAGAATAGACCTCAATGGATGGTTCATTTGCAGGTCCCGTAACTCGAATACCCACAACCACATCATCTTGTGTATTGTCTGGATTCCGTATTGCGTCAATTGCCAAATAAGGCTGATCAGGAGGCCCATTCATTAACACTTTACCTTCATCTATGATTAAGTCTTGACCAAAAGAGCGATAAGCGCCATTTATGACCTCAATTTCTCCAACAATAAACGGCCCTTTATCTTTCTGGGTAACATTTAACTTACCGACTAATTCACCCTCTAAACCGAAGGCTGATAACTTAAAGTCATCGCCTATATGAATATTTACGTGGGTCTCTATCTCAAAAGGTAGTTCTGTATTACTTTCCTCAGGCTCTAAGTCTTTATTCAAAATGACTTCATCAGAGGAAACACTAACCGCACTGGACGGCAGTTCTTCCACGGCAATTCTTCCCCAAGGTAAATAAATATCTCCATCAATTTTAGCCCGTTTTGGAGAGACAGCTATCTGCATATCGGGCTTAACCTTTACTTGAACCATTGGAGGTGCGCTAACACTCAACTCTTCTGCAAATACTTTTACATTGGCTGCCCAGGCTGATAAATCTTCCCAATTAGCATCACCATCAAGTTGTAATACCCCATCTGGCGTTTCTATATCCGCGTTTAATAAGGCGTTATAACCAGAAAAATCGATTTCAACTTTACCAAAATTAACTTCAACAGGAGTGACATCTCCAAGAGCGACAATATCGTCAATGACAAATTGTCCATTAACTTTCGGGTGCTTAACTGGCCCAGAAATCTTTATGTCAGAATTTATCTCTGCATTTAACTTACCGTACTCACCAATTAAAGGCTCAATCATATCCAAGTTTATTTGATCTAAAATGATCTGAGCGTCCAGTCCTTGGTGTGTTGTGTGAACATCCTCAACCAACAGGGTGCCTTTAATATCACCATTATTGGCGATATCAAACATCCAATCGGCCGTTAACTTATTTTTATGTAATTGGGCATTAAGTGAAACGGCATTCCACGTTAATTCAATAGGTTGCTCAACCTGTTGAGTTAACTTGCCTGTTGGTAATGATACCTTTAATTCAACATCTGGTGCTTTATCAGGAGCCCAGCTCGCCCATGCTTGCGCATTAACACGGCCATCGATATGAGTCTCTTTGGGAATAAACATCTCTATCTGACTAAACGTGAAATTTTGTACTTCTAGATGCGCTTCACCAGACTGACCACCGATAAGATCTTTAGTTAAACAGATCTTCGAGTTGGCTTGTATCCAGCAATGTGCCTGAACATCAACTATCTGACTATCAATAATAAAGCCAAGAGCGACTGGTTGCTCAATCTGCCATGTACCTTGTTCCGCAGATAAATCAGCTCTATCTAACGTTCCTTTCCAAGCTAATTCAGGGGCCTCATTCAAGCTACCATTAATATGAAAATTTGTTTTAATTACATCAGACAGAACATCAAGACTGAGTTGGTGCTCTTTCTGAGAGCCAATAAACGAAAGGGCTACCGAATCGATAAGAGTGCCATCATACCGTAGGTTATCTATCTTCAGTTCAAGTTTGCCAGCGGGAGCCGGTAATGGTGTTAAATCACTAGACAACTTGATATTAGATATGGTCGCCATGTCTAGATAGGCGAGCTCTTTTACTGAAAGATCCGTTAGAATTTCCGGTGTTTTAAGATCACCGCGCATAGCGATTTGACCAACAAGACTACCCTCTACATCAGGGAAAGACTTAGCTATATCAGGAAAATCAATATGGGTATCAAGATTCCATTTCTTATCCAACTCCCCAGATACATTGATACTATTAGAGCCGTGCTTAACAGACACTCCATTCGTCACTAGTTTAAGATCACCTGTTCCTTTCTGGTCGCTAGCAAACAATTCGCCTTCAATATTCAGAGGATACTCCCTTACAACCCCTTCAATATCGAAAATAGGCAGTTCCACTTGCCAACCACCTGAATCCAGTAACTTTCCGGTAGTCGTTAGGGAACCATTTATAACACCCTCTGCTTGTTTCCACTCCAATCCAGGTTGAATATTTAGTAAGTTTAGGTTCGCTTGCCAATTAATAGGGGACTGCCAATTTGCCATTACCTGACCGGAGACCTCACCACCTAGTGCCTTAAGCATCATAGATTCTAGTGAAATTTGGTTTAAATCCCCCTTGCCTTTTATAGCAAGATCGAGCTTTGGAATGTCATTGCCATCAAGAATGGTGTCAACATCTAGCTGGTAACCTTGTAATGACCCACTAGCATTAATATGGTTAATCTCTGCTGTATAATCCGCAGTACCTGTTAGTGGCCACTGAACAGAGCCATTTTTTAATGCAATATCAAAAGGAAGTTCAGGTTTAAGCGGCTCAATACGCCCCTTTAACAAGGCTTCAATCAAACCAGTAAACTGGGCGTCGACCTCTAAGTCCGCAACACTACCTGTCGCACTTAAACTCAGATTTTGCCCTTTAATATCCGTCTGTTTGACTAAAGCCGAGGCCGTTAAAGTTAGCGGATAGTCACCTTCCAATTCTATTTTAGATTTAAGTTCAACGTCAGCTTGAGGTATGTCTAATATAAGTTTTCTTACATCCACCTCATATCCTTGCACATGAGTAGACAAACCAAGATGATTTACAATAACAGGCGTTTCACCTGTTAGGTTGAACTGATGTATATCGAACTGTTCTAAGTCTATCTCTAAAGGGATCATGACATCAGGTAGTGTAATGGCTTGTTTTTCTTGATCCGAATCCGTCGTTTCTTTTAAGGGTTCCACTTCTTCAGCAACTTCAGCCAACTCGACCTTAACATGCTCAAAGAGTGTTGGTTGAATAGTTAACTTGCTACCACTCATTCCCATTTTAGTGGTAAAGGTTTTCCAATTAATTTTGTTGCCCAATATATTCAGATTAATATCGGTCAACGACACATCACCAAGATAAACCGGCAGAGGCAATTGAAATTCTGTTAAAGGTTCTGACGTTTCAGCAGGTGTCACTTCATTTGAAGGAGGTAGTGCCGTAAGAGCAAAATCTAGACCATCGATTTTTAACTGTTCAATACACACCGACGGAGTAAAAAAACAATCAGGCTTGATAGCGATTGAAATCTCTCTACTGTTTGCGTCTATATGATAATCATTTGATTTAAATGCCACATCAAACAAGGAGAATTGTGGAAGAATTGCCCCTTCTGCCTTGTGTATTTTCAGTTCAGGCAATGCGTTCTGTGCTCCCCAAAGGACAGTATTAAGTCCAGTATTAGTGAACAAAAGACCTAGCAAAAGTAACAAAGTAAGTAATAAGAGCCCAAAGACACTTAGCAATAACCTTATTGTCCATTTGATCACCATCTTTCTCATAACTCAGGCCCCAATGCAAAATGAACTCGAAACTGATCCCCACTATCTTCAGCGAGCCCCCAAGCTAGATCAAATCTAATTGGCCCCACTGGAGAAGCCCAGCGAACACCAAAGCCAGTACCCACTTTTGCCTCTGGTGTAGCGCTCCATGCATCGCCAACATCGACAAATGTCGCTAACCACCAGTCACCTTTTATTCGATATTGGTATTCAAGTGAGCTCGTTGCCATGTATTTTGCCCCTATTAAATAACCAGTATCGTCTGTAGGAGAAATAGATTCATAACCGTATCCACGAAGGCTATTATCACCACCGGCAAAAAAACGAATAGAGGGTGGTACATCAAGAATATCTTCAACAAAGTTAGCAGATAAGTCGATGCGCGCTAACCCACGATGATTATTTCCCAAGCTATTGATCCAAGCAGAACGAGTTTGTATTCGAAGCATGCGAGCCCTGGATACGACACTTTCATCGGCCACTTCAAAACTAACCGAATACTTATTACCAGTTCTAGGCATAGGCCCCCCAGAGGTTCTCGTGCGAGAAAACGATATTCCTGGGATAATCATTTTTATATCGTCATCTTGGGAGCCTTGAGTAAAGTCTTCATGTAGATACTTCAAAAATACGTTTCTATGCCAACCACTCTCCAACTGCCAATGCCTTTCAACAACCGTGCTCAGCTCTAAACTATCAGTATCAAGGCTATCTTCATTCTTCATACCGTATTGGATGCGATAGTACTCATTAAGAACATCTTCTAAAGGTATTTTGTAGCCGAAAACAATCGTTTGTTCTGGAGACGAGAGCGATAAACTAGAGTCAAAGCTATGCCCATAAGTGTTAACCCACGGCTTATTCCACTTCAATGTTCCTCTGATACCAACATCTGTCGAGTAACCAATACCCGTTTCTATCTTATTTTTAGATTGAGGAGAAAGATCAACTTCCATTGGCAGCATTTTATCTGGCCCCACATTACTCAAATCTGGTTTGACAAAAACAGAAGAAAACCACTCTGTATTAGATAGGCGTTGATTAAGCAAGCCAACATCTGAAGCTAAGTATGGCTTTCCTTCTTCATAAGGTATAAGAGACCGAACTTTATCTTGCTCTATTTGACTTCCTACAATAGTAGTTTTACCAAAATTATATCGAATTCCACTATCATAATGCAGTCGGATAAAGGCCCTATTTAAATCAGGAGCTACTTCCAGTGCTGTTTTTGTAAAGTCCCCATCAAAGTATCCTTTTGATACAGCCAAGTTTCGAATACTTGTTTTAAGTGCGTCGTATTTACCGTGGTCTAACACACTCTGTTCCACCAAACCAGATTTATCAATAAGAGACTGAAATTGGGTATCTTGTTTCGCTCCACCATCTAATACAATATCAACAACCTCTATCAATACTGGCGGACCTTGTTCAACCTGAACGGTCATCGTTTTCTCATCTTCAGAGATGAGAAAGGTCATTTCTGGTTGATAGTAACCAAGAGCCTTAAGCGATGTAACAATGGTATCTTGAAGACGAGATTGGAAACGAAGCGACGTGGAGTAATCTTGTTCAGAAATGGCAGAAACATAGACGTCAGTATTTTCTTTAAGCGCCCCTTCTAAGCCTTCAATATTTAAAGCAATGCTTGCCCATGCACCCTTGCTTAATAGCAACAACATAAACCAAGCAGTAACTAATACTCTCGTTAATTTAGCATATTGAAACACAGACTGAAGAGAACCTTTTTGCGGTGAAATATCCTTATTAAGTAAAGCTTAACTCATAATGAATCAACGTTATACACAAGTGTTATCAAGATGTCAGATGCTGTGCATTATTAGATCATCAATAGCTAACACTTTTGTTATATAAGCATTTGTTTGTGGTTAGCTTATATCGATATAAACGAAAAGCAATAATCCTTTATACTCACCTTATGCGACAAATTGAGGAACAAATTTCATGCAAAAAAAACAAGTAGAAGTAACAAGTAATACAGCATTAAAAGGTCGTTCAACACCTATATACATTACCGAAAAACATGTTGTTAATGGCACCGACCTCACCGCTGAAGTCCCTAGCGGCTATGAAGAGATCATTCTAGGGTTAGGCTGTTTTTGGGGAGCAGAACGTCTTTTTTGGCAACTGGAAGGCGTCCATTCGACATCAGTGGGTTACAGTGGTGGCTATACAAAAAACCCGACCTATGAAGAAGTATGTTCTGGTAATACAGGACACACAGAGGTGGTTCGAGTGATATTCGATCCGAGCCTTATCGATTTAACACAACTACTTCGCTATTTTTGGGAAAAACACGATCCTACTCAAGGTATGCGTCAAGGCAACGATCTTGGTACACAGTATCGTTCAGCAATATATACCTTTAATGATAGTCAGTTAAAGGTAGCTCAAGAGAGTAAGTCTATATACCAAGCCGCGTTAACAGAGCAAAAAAGAGAACAAATAACCACAGAAATAACCGCAGCTGGGGATTACTATTTTGCAGAAACCTATCATCAACAGTATTTAGCTAGAAACCCAAATGGATATTGTGGGTTGGGTGGAACAGGTATCTGTTTTCCACCAAATCTATAACGACTTATAGTGCTGACACAGTCAGGTTATCGATAGTAAAATTCACCTCTTTCATTATCGATAACTTTTTCTTATCGTCTAAATCCGGAAGTAGCACCCTTCCGCTATCAAAATAAAATATCCCAACCCCTTCAATAGTAAACTCACCCTTAAAGAGGGTTTTAACAAAACGTGCCACTTGAAGTGGGCGATAGGTGGAAAAAACTCGTAGCATGATAACCAACATTTCCTTTGTTTATATAAACCCTTCGCGTATGAACAACTCAACTTTCTAATCGAACGGAAAAACACGAAAAATTTATTTATTGGGCACTAAAATGCAACTTTGAAGCCAAGTTCAAAAAAATCACCTCCATTTTTTATTTTTTCTACTACTCTATGTATACCTAACATGGCTCAAGCCTCAAGGCTAACGAGCCTATGTTTAGGAAAATAAACCCTAATTTAATAAAGGGTTAAGATAAATCAAAAGGATTATAGAAATGAAAGTAAAGTCTCTCACTGCATTAATATTGTGCACCTCACCAATATTGGGCTTCGCGCACAATATTTCCTTAGAAACAACGGTACCGAATGTGGTTATCGCCAAACACGGCGAGATTTTTGTAGAAAACGAAAATATTGTTTATAAAGAATGGGATAGTAGCAGCCTACCGAATAAAGTCAGAGTTGTTCAGGCTATTGCAGGCAGAACAAGCGCCAAAAAAATGAATGCCGATTTGATGACGGCTATCACCGCGTCAAAATTTCCAGCTAATCAATATCAAACAACAACCATAATTAATCAAGATGATGCGATATGGGGGACAGGATCATTTGTGAAGTCTTCTGCTGAAGATACAAAAGCAGAATTTCCATGGTCTTCTATTATCTTGGACAAAGATGGCTCTGTGGCAAAATCTTGGCAGTTACAAGAAGAAAGCTCGGCCATTATTGTATTGAACAAAGATGGCAATGTACTCTTTGTAAAAGAAGGTATTCTTACAAAAGATGAAATAGATCAAGTGATTAATCTAGTTTCAGCCAACCTGTAACCTCTTGTTCATCTTGCAATGTAAAAATGACGCTATTGGCGTCATTTTTATTTACTGCCTCATATTTGGGCTCAATAATGTTAAACATCCATAATTTCCTTGCAGAGTAATTGTTATATTATTACATTTAGCCTTTAGATACCCAATTAATAGCGAATATGAACACACAGCTAACAGGTTACTGTCGCCTTACATCAACAAGGTTAACCTCAATAGTCTTAGTACTTGTACTATGGACCGGCTTTGCGTTCATCGAACATCAACTTGATTTTGATGAAACTCATCACGAGAACCACCACTGTCAATTATTTTCAAGCTCTAGTCATGCTATTACATCAACATTTATCACCTTACCCATTATTGTTCAGAAGTATTTGAACACAACAATTTACACTGTTATTACGACTATTAAGGCCTTGCCCATAAAAAAGGCACGTGCACCACCTAAACCTCAATTAACACTTAGCTAATTGGTTACAGACCGTTCATTAATTAAACATTGAGGTACATCATTCATGCAACGTATATTTAAGTTATCACTACTATCAGCACTCGTTTTATCCGCCTCGACGCACGCGGAAGAAGCCTTTCGCCAACACGATGCGCACCAACATGGTCATGTAGAATTTAATATGGCTCAAGACGAAAACGAATTTTTGGTCGAAATTACCGCTCCTGGTTCCGATATCGTAGGCTTTGAACACGCACCAGAAAACGAACAACAGCATCAAATGATTGAAGAATCAGAGCAACTATTAAAACAAGCAGAACGCATCTTAGTTCTTCCCTCTAATGCAGAATGTAAGATAAAAAACATCAATGTTAGCAATACGTTTGAGACAGAAGAACACCATGATGGGCACGACGAGCATGATGAGCATGATGAGCATGATGAGCATGAACATGATGAATCCCATGACCATGACCATGACCATGACCATGACCATGAAAGCATGAGCACTGAACATGACCATGAAAAAAGTGGCCATGGGGAATTTACTGTAGAATATCATTATGATTGTGGCGATATCAGCAAGCTGCAGCAGATTGAAACAACTTGGTTTGTTCACTTTTCTAAAACAGAAAAAATTAGCGTTAATTTATTAACGGATAGCAGCCAAAAAGCACTAGAGTTGAACCCAAGCAACAACCTTATTCAGTTTTAGCCTATAGGGGGCTACATGGTTCTTATAGTGTAGCTTCCTAAATCACTGCAATGGAACGAACAATGAACCAACTAAACAACGTGGTTTCCTTATCGCAGATAAGTTATACCTGGGCAGAAGATGCGATACCCACTTTACAGTTCGATCACTTAGAGATAAATCAAAGTGAGCACGTATTTATTAAAGGCCCAAGTGGAAGTGGTAAATCAACCCTGCTAGGTTTGCTGACAGGCATAATCACTCCACAGAGTGGTAAAGTTCAAATTCTAAATACCGATCTTGCCTCGTTAAAACAAAATCAGAGAGATAAGTTTAGAGCCGATCATATCGGATATATTTTTCAACAATTTAACCTGCTTCCTTACTTATCGATGGTTGAAAATGTCATCTTACCTTGTCATTTTTCAAACATGAGAAAAAAGAAAGTAGACGGTGAACTAAGGGAAACTGCAATCGAGTTACTCAAACGTTTACATTTAGATGAGAAGCTACTAAATAAACCTATTGTTGAATTAAGCATCGGCCAACAACAGCGAGTAGCCGCCGCTAGAGCGCTCATTGGACGCCCGGAACTACTGATAGCCGATGAACCGACATCTTCATTAGACTTTGATAATAGAACCTCCTTTATTGAGCTGCTTATGGAAGAAGCAGAACTGGCCAAGTCTACGCTTGTATTTGTCAGTCACGATCCAACACTTGAATCGATGTTCGACCGAAGCATTCAACTCAACGAACTCAATAAAAAAGCATTAACACACTCCAAGGAGAGCAAATGAAAACCACCGCTCACTTAGCTTGGAAGAGCCTTACCAATAGAAAGGCCACTGCGATACTTACCATATTAACCGTCGCTATTTCTGTCATTTTACTGATGGGTGTGGAACGAATTCGTACTCAAGCAAAAAGTAGTTTCGCCAATACAATATCAAGTACAGACTTAATCGTAGGTGCTCGCTCTGGATCTGTGAACCTACTCCTTTATTCTGTTTTTCGTATCGGTAACGCTACCGCTAATATCGATTGGAAAAGCTTTGAAGAGTTTAGCCAAGAACGCTCCGTTGAATGGGCAATTCCTATTTCTCTTGGAGATTCGCATAAAGGCTTTAGAGTCATGGGAACCAATCAAGACTATTTCAGCTATTTTAGATATGGTAAAAAACAACCTCTAGAATTTAGCCAAGGAAAACCATTTGAATCATTGTTTGAAACCGTAATTGGTTCCGACGTTGCTAAAGAGCTAGGCTATAAGGTTGGCAGTGAGATAATCATCGCTCACGGGATTAGCGATGTGGCTTTTAGTCGACACGACAACATTCCATTTAAGGTTGTCGGTATATTTGAACCCACTGGCACCCCAGTAGATAAAACCGTACATGTGTCATTGCAAGCAATAGAGGCCATTCACGTTGGTTGGGAATCTGGGGCGAACTTAGGCAATAATCCTGATGCTGAGTCGTTAAAAGAGCGAGAATTTCATCCCAAACAAATAACCGCCTTTATGCTCGGATTGAAATCTAAAATTCACACATTTGCCTTACAACGGAAAATAAATACCTATAGAAAAGAACCTCTAAGTGCAATTTTACCCGGAATTGCGCTACATGAACTATGGGGCATGATGTCTGTCGCTGAAAAAGCCTTAATGGCTGTATCTGGTTTTGTGGTCGTGGCAGGTCTGCTTGGCATGCTCAGTAGCTTACTGACTAGCTTACAAGAACGACGTCGAGAAATGGCCATCTTAAGAGCAATGGGAGCACGGCCGAGACACATATTTATATTACTGATAAGTGAGGCTAGCGTATTAACCTTTGTTGGCATCGTTACGGGTGTATTGGGTATGTATTTTCTGCTCGCCATTGCTCAACCAATCATTCAGCAACTTTATGGGGTCAATGTTGAGCTTTCAATGATCAGTGCATACGAGTGGATGTTGCTAGGTCTTGTTCAACTTGCAGGTATCATTATCGGCTTTATTCCTGCATTTAGTGCTTATCGCCAGTCATTGGCAGATGGCATGACAATACGAATATAAAAACTATGGATAAAATATGAAAAATTTAGCGTTAATTGTCAGTTTATTGAGTGTATTTCTAATACCACATCACGCCCTTGCTTCAAGTGAAAATAGCGCACTAAAACCATCAGATATATTGCAATTAGAATGGATAGATTTGATACCAGAAAATGAAAGAAATCTGGTGAATAGTGTAGGCATGCCATTGCAATTAGATCACGATATAGATACACCTGAACAATCTAAATTAGGAGGGGTTAGACAAGAGCTGAACGGAAGCATAGTAAAGATTCCAGGCTTTGTGATTCCACTTGAAGGGGATGAAAATAGGGTCACTGAATTCATGCTTGTTCCGTTCTTAGGTGCCTGTATTCATGTACCCCCACCCCCACCAAACCAATTAATTTATGTGCGTTTTAAAGGCGGAGCTCCGGTACAAGAGCTTTGGGATGTCGTCTATATCGTAGGGGAACTAAAAACCGAAACCGTCAGTCATGAGTTAGCAGAAGTAGGTTATGTCATTGAAGGAATGGCCGTTGAAGTTTATGACGACCAATAATCCGAGAGATTAACAGGCTTAATTGGCTTATCTTTTAAAAACCTAACGCTGTGCTAAAGTAAAAAGTTAGATAGATAAGCCAATACAGCTACATATAGGAAAAAAAGTAGCGCTGCAGATAGCTGTCTTTTAAATTTATTATGGTCTGACTGTGCCATATTGCACCCCATGCAACTTAACAAATTTAACAAATTATTATCAAATAATATCAGATAACATTAAAAAAACGAATCAAAGAGTAAGTATCTATCGGGATAACCATTCAAAAACCTGACAAATGACAAACTTATCCTTAATAAATTATTAGTTTTGAATGTTTCAACAGCAGATCCAATACCAATAACTCACCAATTTAACCTTCTTCACTCAAATTATCGGTAATCGATGCTCAAGCATTGAACCAAATCAGTAGCATCTTATGCAATAACACGCTACATTTTTACCGACTATATTGAGATAGGATTTCGTGGCATGGCAGAACAAAGAGCACCCATTACTATAGAACAAAGTGAGTCGAGTAGTAGTAATAGCCACTCAAAAAAGAAATCTGGCTATATTAAAGACAGTGCGAGCCGAGTAGCGAGCATAGCTGAGACCTATGGGCTAGGTGAGCTAATACATTCTAGTCCAACACGTAAATCCGTCTTAGAAAGGGCGTTAGCTAGAGATAAGCAACAGCGAGAACAAAGACAAAAAAACTTGGAGAAAATCATCAAGTTTTCCCATTCATTTTGCAATGATGAAACCGCAGGTGATCCAGACCAAGATTGGCTTAATCGATTTTTTGATATGGCTCAGGACATCCATAATAGCTCAATGCAAAGACTCTGGGCTCAGATTCTAAAACTTGAAGTGACTAACCCAGGCTCTACGTCAGTGAAAGCCCTACAAATATTAAAAGATATGACCCCAAAAGAAGCTCAATATTTACAAAAAGCCGCTTCATTAGCATGCAGTTTTGGTGGTGAACATTCTAAGAAATTATTAATTGGCTTTCGTACCCAAAGTGGCCTATTTAGCTTTACCAAAAGAGATATAGAAGAAACTATCAACTTAGGTAGTTACCAGCTCCCTTATTCTAGCATTCTACTCTTGATTGAATTGGGATTGGTTATTGGGACTGAATTAGAATCTGGTGAAATAGAATTTGATCCTGCACTTATGATTGATTATCAAGGAAAAAAGATCTCATTACAGCCAATGAGCAAAGGCTCTCGCTTGCTTTATTACCGCTTAAGCCCAGTAGGAAATGAGTTATGTAAACTTCTAGGCAATAAACCAAACATGAAATATTTTGATCGTGTTGTTGGTTTATTGAGCCAGAAGTTTACCGTTCAAACCGAAGTGAAAGGAACGATTGATCAAGTTGTTTAAACGAAAACATACGAAATCAAGAAGTGATGACCCCTCTTTGCCGCAATGCGGTTAAACAGATGTCGACTAAAACACTTACCTCATTGTCGCCTGCTGGTAAGTTAATTTCTGGCTGTAGCGGTTGTTCGTAATCGGAATCAATCCCAGTAAAATTTTTAATTTCGCCAGCTCTCGCCTTTTTATATAACCCCTTAGGATCTCTTTGTTCACATACCTCAATTGGCGTATTAACAAACACTTCCAAGAAATCACTTTCGGGTAACAGCTCTCTCACCATCTTGCGCTCTTCTCTATATGGGGAGATGAAAGCTGATAAAACGATTAATCCAGCATCCGCCATAAGCTTGCAAAGTTCACCTACCCGGCGAATATTTTCTTTTCTATCTTGCTCGGAGAAACTTAAATCTTTGCACAAACCATGACGAACATTGTCACCATCAAGTAGATAAGTATGAAAACCCAACTCTGTTAGTACATTCTCCAACGCGCCTGCAACTGTCGATTTTCCAGAACCAGATAGCCCAGTAAACCAGAGCACAACCGGCTTCTGTTTCTTAAGCTTAGAGCGAGTCTCTTTATTCACAGTATGTTGGTGCCATACAATATTATTCTCTTGAGTCGACATGCTTTTTTCTGCCATGCGAAAATAACTCCTTAAATTAAAATGGGAAAAAATGGGGAATTAACGTTAATACTAAAACCGAGTAAACCACGGAGATAGGAATACCAACTCGTATGTAATCACGAATGCGGTAGTTACCAACGCTATACACTAATAAATTGGTTTGATAACCATAAGGAGAGACAAAACTCGCACTGGCTCCAAACAATACCGCCATTATAAAAGGCATCGGATCAACGCCATAACCGAGTGCTATGCTATAACCCAATGGAAAGGATAGCGCTGCGGCCGCGTTATTAGTAATAAGTTCAGTAAGGAGAAGCGTAACAAAGTAAGTTGCAACTAGAGCCCCAAAAACCCCCCAACCATTAAGTGCCTGAATAAAAAAATCGCCCATCCTAGTTGATAATCCAGATGACAACATCAATTCTGCAATAGTCAAAGCTGAACCAACGATAACGACAATATCCATCGGAAAGCGTCGACGCAATTCGATTACACTCACAATACCTAGCAATAACAACCCAAATAAATAAACGGCCAATCCTTTAATCATTGGCACAATATCTAGCAGGGCTAAACCAATGACAAAAGCAAAACCAATCAACACAATGTTGGATTTACTTAAATCAAGTTTAGCGCTTGAATCGAGATCATTAACCAATAAAAACTCTCGATTATGACGGCGTACTTCATGTTCAAACCGTTTCCCAGGGACGATGATAAGCGTATCACCTGCCGCTAGTTTAATTTTGCCTAAACCTCCTTCCAATCTCTCATGACCTCTTCTAACAGCAACAACCACCGCATCAAAACGGTCTCTAAACTGGCTTGAGATAAGCGTTTTATTACATAGAGAGGCTGAAGAGCTAACAACAACTTCAAGTAGGTTTTGACCGTTCAGGTGGTGCTGCCCAAATAGGGTGATACCTTTGATTTCTTGCAATGTAGCAACACTTTCGACGTCTCCGCAAAACATCAACCTATCTCGAGCCTGCAATACGAAATCCGGCGTTATCGAAGTAATAACGTGTCCATCTCGAATTACCTCAGCCAAAAAAGCTTACGAAGTGCCCTTAACCCGTTTTCAGAAATCGTTCGGCCAACTAAAGGAGATCCAGCTTCTACTCTAGCTTCAAGGAAATAAGGCAGGTCGTCTTGATTTTGAATGTCATTGTTTGGGAGTAAATAGCTAAGAGGGACAAGAATAACTAGTCCACCAAAGAGTACCGCTAATCCAATCATCGTTGGCTCAAAAAAACCGAGACTTGGTAAACCCACATTTTCAACAAAACTGTTAATTATTAGATTGGTCGAAGTACCTATTAACGTTAACGTCCCTCCAAGAATAGCAGTATAAGAGAGAGGGATTAATAGCTTAGATGGTGGATGCTGTGGGTTACGCTTAATGGCTCCAATTAAAGCCACCACGACAGCTGTATTATTTGTGAATGACGAAAGTATCGCTGTAGAAAGACCTAACTTTGCAACAACGATGCCCAATTTACCTTCAGAAATATGATAACTCACCCAACTAATCAAGCGAGTTTTTTCAAGAGCACAAGAAACAAGGACAAGTAAAACCAAAGTTAGTAACGAAGAATTAGTGAAATTATTCGCAATACTTTCTAACTCTATCCTGCCCGTAATAAAGGCGATAAATGCTGCCCCAGAAAAAATAAAACTGGGCTTGATCTTAGTCCATAGCAAACATGCGACAACGCCGACTAATAAAGCAAAAATAAAGCCTTGTTCCCACATAATCTATCCTTGAAATAGAAAAATTAATTCTATGAACTAACGTTAAATTACCGCTAATACCTTATGTAACAAATCGTCATCCCTACGAAAGTAAATGCCGTTCGTCTAGTACCCAACCCACCCGCCATTCCCTTGAAAACGGGAATCTGAGTGGATTGAGATCTCCACTTTCGTGGAGATGACGTAGTTTCTCGTGGGACGATAAGCTTTGATCTCCCTAAATTTTCGCATCCCAAGATGGGAAATATTTAAGAATGAGCGCTTTAAGCTCTTGCTCAAACGCATTGATATCTCCAGCATTAGAAGACTCGTTTTTCTGATCCAAACGCTCTCGAACAAGACCAGCACCAACCGTAACATTGGTCAATCTATCGATAATGATAAAACCACCAGTATCCGGGCTATCAATGTACTTATCGATTGCAATGGTTTCAGTAAGTGACCACTCACATTGCGCTATTCCGTTTAAGGGAATAGATGTCGTATCAAAACGAGAGAGATTATTTACATCATATTGATGGCGAATAACGTCAACTTGACCTAGCGTTTTTTTGCCTGCAATTTTTATATCGTATTGACGGCCTAATTTAAGCGGCTCTTCGGTCATCCAAACGATATCAGCTAATACATGATTAGATGACTCGATTGCAGCCCCATCTGATACAAGTAAGTCACCACGGCTAATATCTATTTCGTCTTCTAACGTAAGCGTAATAGCTTGACCGGCGTAGGCTGTATCTAAGTCACCATCGAACGTGACAATTCGGGATACTTTAGACACCTTACCTGAAGGCAGTGCCTTTATTTCATCACCAACAGAAATAGATCCCGAAGCCAACGTTCCTGCAAAGCCTCTAAAGTCAAGGTTAGGGCGATTCACGTACTGAACAGGAAAACGAAATTCCGCACTGCCTGTTTGCAGGGAGAGATCCACATTTTCTAACAGTGAAAGAAGAGATTCCCCTTTATACCAAGACATTTCATCGCTGATATCTACAACGTTGTCTCCTTCAAGGGCAGATAGCGGCAATATCTTAATATTCACGTCACTTTTTAATTTTTCAGAAAACGCCAAATATTCTGCCTTTATCTCTTCAAATCTTTGCTCTGAATACTCAACGAGATCCATCTTATTGACCGCTACTATGAAATGTTTAATTCCTAGCAAGCTGGCAATAAAGGAATGTCGACGGGTTTGGTCCAGAACACCTTTACGTGCATCGACCAAAATAACGGCAACATCACATGTAGACGCACCAGTAGCCATATTGCGCGTGTACTGCTCATGTCCAGGTGTATCTGCAATTATAAATTTACGTTTTTGGGTAGAGAAATAACGATACGCTACATCTATCGTTATCCCTTGCTCTCTCTCCGCTTGAAGCCCGTCAACTAGTAGGGCTAGGTCAGGCCTTTCACCTGTAGTGCCAACACGTTGGCTATCCGAATGGACGGCAGCTAACTGATCTTCATATATCTGTTTTGAATCATGGAGCAAACGTCCAATCAAAGTGCTTTTTCCATCGTCCACAGAACCACAGGTTAAGAAACGTAGTAAGGACTTGTGTTGATGTTCGTTCAGGTATCCTTCGATACCTAGCTCTGATAGTTGAGCTTCTACTGCGCTGTTCATATGCCTTTCCTTAGAAGTAACCTTGACGTTTCTTAAGTTCCATTGAGCCCGACTGGTCACGGTCTATCGCTCTACCTTGACGTTCACTAGATGTTGCAACGAGCATTTCTTCAATAATTTCAGGGAGTGTGGTCGCTTCAGATTCAATTGCCCCCGTTAATGGATAACAACCTAGTGTTCTGAAACGTACATTTTTCTGTTCAACATTCTCACCTTCTTCAAGGGGCATCCTTTCATCATCGACCATAATCAGCATGCCATCTCGTTCAACAACAGGTCGTTTCTCGGCTAGATAAAGAGGAACAATTTCTATATTTTCTAGATAGATGTATTGCCAAATGTCTAACTCAGTCCAATTAGAGAGAGGAATACTCGAATACTCTCTCCTTTGTTGACTTGACCGTTATAGGTATGCCAAAGCTCTGGACGTTGATTCTTCGGATCCCATGTATGGTTTTTGTCACGAAATGAATAAACGCGCTCTTTCGCACGGGATTTCTCTTCATCGCGTCGAGCACCACCAAAAGCAGCATCAAAACCATATTTGTTGAGAGCCTGTTTTAACCCTTGCGTTTTCATGATGTCGGTATGTTTTGAAGAACCGTGATCAAATGGGTTTATACCCATTTCAATACCTTCTGGGTTCTTATGTACCAAAAGCTCAAATCCATATTTTTTAGCGGTTTTATCTCTAAATTCGATCATCTCTTTAAATTTCCAATCCGTATCGACATGGAGTAACGGAAAGGGAATTTTTCCCGGATAAAATGCTTTACGAGCAAGGTGAAGCATGACCGAAGAATCTTTACCGATGGAGTACATCATCACCGGATTTTGAAACTCTGCTGCAACTTCACGAATAATATGGATGCTTTCAGCTTCAAGCTGTTTTAAGTGAGTAAATCTTTGTTGATCCATGACGTAACTTCCTTTGGCTCTTTATTGAGCGTGGCTAATACTTGTATCTATGTTTGCTATTAGCTAATGCACATCACATTAACTCTACGTATTGAAAACTATGCGTACTGAGCAATAAGCTGCTTTTTAGATGGTTCATGACCTTGTTGCTGCATCTGAGAAAACCAATCTAACTTCTCTGACAAACGAACCACTTCGCCGACTACAATTAATGAAGGTGAATCCGCCTGTTCGGCTAATGTTGCTAGTTGATGTAATGAACCTTTTAATACTCGCTGCGTAGCTTGAGTACCTCGCTCAATAATCGCGACAGGGGTATCACTCGCTCTACCGTGATGAATAAGCTGGTTCTGTATATGCTTTGACTTCATTAACCCCATATAGATAACCAATGTCTGCTTGCCTCTTGCGACAGTCGACCAATCGAGTTGATCACTCTCTTCTTTCAGATGACCGGTAATAAAAAGCGCAGACTGAGCATAATCTCTATGGGTCAGAGGAATTCCCGCGTAAGCGGTTGCCCCCGCAGCAGCAGTAATGCCGGGTATGACTTGGAATGGAACATTTGCATCAAATAGAACTTCTAACTCTTCACCGCCCCGGCCAAATACAAAAGGGTCACCGCCTTTAATTCGCGCGACTCGATATCCTTGCAAGGCAAAATCGACAAGTAATTGGTTGGTTTTTTCCTGAGGAACACTATGATGACCGGCTTTTTTCCCAACACTAACGAGTATTGTCTCGCTAGGAATTAACGCCATAATCTCGTCAGAAACAAGGTAATCGTAAAGAACAACGTCAGCTTGCTGTAAAAAGCTTAGTGCTTTTAACGTGAGCAGCTCGGCATCACCTGGCCCAGCTCCAATCAGAGCGACTTCTCCTTTACTTAAACGACTTTTACCAAAAACAGGCGCTATACTGTTACTCACTAGTTTTGGTTTTTCGTTAGGAAAAATTGTATGTATGTCTGTGCTCTTCATGCAGCTATCTCATTCGCAGTTGATGATTGCATTATGAACAGACTTATATATTACTTGAAATTCTAAAATTTCATTTTTTATTCTAAAAAGTGATAAGGGCCATTTGCACTACTGTGTTGAAAAGTAGATAAAGTGAACAAATCGAGAATTTTTTTAACATGCAGATCACATTTCAAGGGAGAAAGACAACATTTGTTTCATAAAGATCTGATACCTTCAGCACTGGAATATTAAATAAATTATATCTCTCCCAAAAATATTGCACTGTTAGGTCACATAAGACCTACGTTAATTAACAAGGATTGGAGCAATTCAATGACCATCAAACCACTATCTCTTGCAGTTCTATCCGGCATGATTGCCATGTCAGGTGCTGTTAATGCAGAAACTGTTAACCTTCGTATTATAGAAACAACCGATATCCACGGTAACGCATACTCATTTGATTACTACAAGGGCAAGGAATCTGAGAAGATTGGCCTATCACGTGCAGCAACAATAGTGAAACAAGCTCGCGATGAAGTCGCTAACAGCGTTCTTGTCGATAACGGAGACTTAATTCAAGGTAGTCCAATGGCTGACTACATGGCGTCTAAAGGGATTGTTTCTGGAGAAGTACATCCTGTATATAAAGCAATGAACCAGTTAGGCTATGACGTTGGTAACTTAGGAAACCACGAATTCAACTATGGTTTAGACTTCCTTGCAGAATCAGTAAACGATGCTAATTTCCCATACGTCAATGCAAACGTGTATGACAAAGCAACTGGGGAAATTACTACACCCCTTACATTATCAAGCAATATTCGTTCAAAGATACCGACGGGTTCCCACGTTCTATCAGCGTAGGTTATATAGGTTTTGCTCCTCCTCAGATTTTAACTTGGGACAAAAAAACCTAGAAGGCAATGTTATTGCTGAAGATATCAAAAAGACGGCTGAAAAATTTGTTCCGATGATGAAAGCAGAAGGCGCAGACGTTATTGTAGCGATTCCGCACTCTGGTATCTCTAAAGACCCATATAAAGAAGGTGCTGAAAACTCAGTTATCTATCTTGCTGACGTCGAAGGCATTGATGCAATCGCATTCGGTCACTCACATGCCGTGTTCCCAGGAAAGGGCTATGACGGTATTCAAGGCGTTGACAACGAAAATGGTACTATTAATGGCGTAACCTCTGTCATGCCAGGCCGCTGGGGCAGCCATGTTGGTGTAATGGACCTAGTACTAGATTTCGACAAGCAAAAAGGCGAATGGAACGTAACAAGCGGTAAAGCAGAAGCTCGTGCTATTTATGATCGTAAAGCGAAAGCTTCTTTAGCGGCCAATGATGAAGGCATAGTAAAAGCTCTCGAAGCAGATCATGCGGCTACATTAGAATTTGTGAACCAACCAATTGGTAAAGCAAATGACGTAATGTATAGCTTCTTAGCGCTAGTACAAGATGATCCTACTGTACAAATTGTTAACGCTGCACAAAAATCATACGTAGAAAAATTTATCCAAGGCGATCCGAACCTAGACGGTATTCCAGTACTTTCAGCGGCTGCACCATTTAAAGCCGGTGGCCGTAAAAATGATCCATCTGGTTATACAGAAGTGGAATCAGGGCAACTTACTTTCCGCAATGCCGCCGACCTTTACCTATACCCGAACACCCTAGTGGCACTGAAAGTCACCGGTAAAGAAGTTAAAGAGTGGCTAGAATGTTCTGCTGGTCAATTTAATCAAATTGATACAAATAGCACAGAAGCACAATCTCTCGTTAACTGGGATGGTTTCCGTACTTATAACTTCGATGTTATTGACGGTGTAAACTATCAAATAGACCTTACTCAGCCTGCTAAATATGATGGTAGCTGTAAAGTGATTAATCCTGAATCACAGCGTATTGTAAATCTAACTTTCCAAGGTGAAGCGGTTGATATGTCAAAAGATTTTATCATCGCTAGTAACAACTACCGAGCATACGGCGGCAAGTTTGCTGGTACTGGTTCAGAGTTCATTGCTTTTGATGCGCCAGATGAAAACCGCAGCATCCTAGCGGCTTACATCACTGAAGTTAGTAAAGAAAAAGGTGAAGTCACACCAAGCGCTGATAACAACTGGTCATTTGCACCTATCATGAGCTCTGAAAAACTAGATATTCGCTTTGAAACCTCACCAAGCGAAAAGGCAGCTAAATTTGTAGAAGATAAAGGTCAATACCCAATGGAAAAAGTGGGCATGGACGAAGTAGGCTTTGCTGTCTATAAGATTGATCTACAAAAATAATCCATAAGTCTCTATGATAACGGCCGTACTCTTTTATAGAGTACGGCTTTTTTTATGCTGGGGACATTGTAGATGAATAAAGATTTAGTAAATCAGTTGCAAGAGCATGGATTTACTCGTGATGAAATTGCAGAAGTGAGTACACTTGCTATTCCCCTAGAGCTTCCAACTCGTCATATTTTAATCAATCAGGGAGATATACCATCCCATATCTATTTTTTATTAGATGGTATTTGTCACTCATGTTACTTAACAGAAGAAGGCAAAAGCTTCAGTAAAGAGTTTTACTGGGAGCAGGACTGGATCATCGGGTTTGAAAGCTTGATCAGTAACCGGCCATCCCCTTTTCTTTTAGAGTCTCTCACCTCTATTAGCCTTTTATGTATACCTATTGACGCCTTGCGCATTTGGAGAGAACAAGCAAACCCTTTATATATAAAGTTGTTAGAAACTCAGCTGATGTATAAAGAATCAAAAGAACGCTTTATGTTGCTGTATTCACCAGAAGAACGTTACGAACTTTTTTGTACGCATTACCCAGATCTAGAGTTAAGACTTACGGATTATCAGATTGCCGCTTATCTGGGAATTACCCATATCAGCTTAAGTAGAATCAAATCTCGCATAAAAGCAAAAGACTAATTAACAAAAGTTAACGATTATTAATAACTAAGTTGTTATTTTCGTAAAAAACGAAAGGATATTTATGATTAATTGGCAACTATTAAAGTTTGAAGAACTCACCACAATACAACTCTATGAACTACTAAAACTACGTGTAGATGTTTTTGTAGTAGAGCAGAACTGCCCTTACCCTGAATTGGATGATAAAGATAAATTGCAGGGAGTATATCAGCTGATAGGCTATCAGGAGGATGTGATTGTAGCCTGCGCTCGATTGCTAAAACCTGGGGTGAGTTTTAACAATTGCTCAATAGGCCGTATTGCCACCAAATATTCTGCGAGAGGCAATGGACTTGGCCACAAATTAATGAACAAAGCATTAATAGAATGCCAAAACTTATGGCCCAATCAAAGCATCGATATTCAAGCTCAAGAATATCTAAAAAATTTTTATCAAGGGTATGGTTTTATTGGATATACCGATTCATACCTAGAAGACGATATCCCTCATCTTGATATGAGATTGGAAAAAGTATAGTGCCAACTCAGGGCACTGTACGTATTGCATTATTCGCTCTTATTCTTGGTAATTTGTTCGCTTCACTGTCTGATGTCGCGGTTAAGTATCTGGATAGTGATGCTTCCGTATATCAATATGTTTTTCTGAGGCAACTGATTGCAACCATAGTTGCAGCACCTTTCTATCTTAAAAATAGAAAAGTAAACGACTCAACTGTCAACTGGAAGGTAACGGCACTTAGAGCACACTTAATCATTTTTGGCGCAAGTTGTATGGTGATAGCGATTACTCACTTACCACTTGCAACCGCTAACGCTGTTTTTTATGCCGGCCCGTTGTTAATGCTTCCTTTATCTATTTTGTTATTAAACGAGAAGATCAAATTAGACAAGGCTATAGGCTCTATCATTGGGTTTGTTGGAGTGCTCATCGTATTACGACCCTCACAGTTTCACTGGGCCGCTATCTTTGCTCTTGGTACTGCCATTTCTTTAGCTTTATTTCATGTTTTGGTTCGCAAGCTTCCCTCTGAACATTCCGTTATTCATACTCTTTTTTGGACAAGTATCATGTCCCTGCCTCTCTCTGGTTTGCTTGCGATCTTCGATTGGCAACCACTCGGCCCGATCCAACTATATTGGATTGTCGCCAGCTCAGTGTGCGTTTTAGCTTATAATGCATTAGCGGTATTTGCTTATAAAAAAGTACAAGCGGATGAAATTGCTCTCGCAGAATATTCCGGCTTAATTTTTGTCACCGCGTTTGGCGTGTGGTGGTTTAATGAAGTGCCCGATGCTTTCACTTTGATAGGAATGGTTTTCATTGTTGTTCCGCTTCTCCCACGCAAGGTTTTGCGCAGAAAAAACAGAAGAAATAAAGCTTAATAACGCGGCTACTTACTTCTACCGTAACCACCGTCTGACAAACGGAAAAACATGACCGAAGAACCCGACTTTTCGAGTTGTAGAATGTCTAAATGGCCCTCGGAAGCCAATTTAAATCGAACAAGTTGACCTGCCGTTATCTTGCTAAGCGGTTTATCCAAACCTTCTATCGCAATTAGAGCATTCAAGTCAGCCATAGGTAAACTGTTGGCTCGAAAAACTTTCGCTAATGTATCCCCAGATTGCACTGTATATTCCTGCCATTCGTCGGTGGTTGTTACCTTTTGCTTTGTTCCACCCTCTTCACTTAATGACACGGGATTAACCGCCACTTCTTTTCGTTCTGGCTCAACTTGAACACTATTAGTCATCTCAATTGTTTTATCAGATTCTACTGAAGGGCTTGGTACCAAAATCAATATAATGACGATGGGGATAAGAATCATCAGCAAACGTTGATGTAACTTTGGTAAATCAGACCAAGTAGCTTTTATTGAACTCATCTCAACTTCAGTGATCCTAGCTTTCAAACCATCTAGTAGGCCCGTTTCTTGTTTCTTCCTATTTCGACGATTCATAGAAACCACTCCTTTTATTTACAGCACGTTACATTACAAGCAAGAAAAGTTAAAAAGCTAAAACTACCCATCGATTATAGTTTTTTCAACTGATAGAGGATAGCGATTAATTGAGAACAGTAACACAGTTTATTCAAACGGCTAATACTGGTATCCTGTGCGCTTTATTTACTCAAGAATAAAGAGAGACAACATGTCTGACATCAAACTGGATACAGTAGAACAAAAAGCAAGCTATGGTATTGGTCTACAAATGGGCCAACAACTTGCAGGAAGCGGCCTTGAAGGTCTTAATGTTGACGCTATCGCAAAAGGTATCGCAACATCGCTAACTGGCGATATGCCTGAAATCGAAGTTGACGAAATCAACGCAGCACTACAAGAGATCCACACTCGTGCAGAATCAGCTCGTGCAGAAGCTTCTAAAGCAGCATCTGCCGACGGTGAAGCTTTCTTAACAGATAACGCTTTACGTCCTGAAGTGACTGTACTTGAGTCTGGTCTTCAATATGAAGTAATTACAGAAGGTACTGGTGAAGTTCCTACTTCAGACAAGCAAGTTCGTGTTCACTACCATGGTCAACTGACAGATGGTACTGTGTTCGATAGCTCAGTTTCACGTGGCCAACCTGCTGAATTCCCAGTAACTGGCGTAATCAAAGGTTGGGTTGAAGCCCTTCAACTTATGCCTGTTGGCTCTAAGTGGAAACTTTACATCCCACAAGATCTTGCATACGGTGAGCGTGGTGCGGGTGCTGCTATCCCTCCTTTTGCTGCACTTGTATTCGAAGTCGAGTTACTAGATATTCTATAATTTTCTATGTACTTGAAAAGTTGAGCGGCGATTATCGCCGCTTTTTTAATTATCCCCCCTTTGGTGCCTTAATATTTTTACAACCCCACCATCTAGCACCTAGCATCTAGCCCCTATGTCAAATCACCTATTTAACTGTACCATTAGATATATTACGTTCGCGTCTTACTTATAAACCATTCTGCTAATCACATTTTTCACTCAGCGCGTTATACTTCCGTATTAAGTTATCAATTCGATACGCATTAAATATGGAGAATTTACGTGAATAAAATTAAAATAATCACAGCGTTAACAACACTATTCCTATCATTACCTAGCCACGCAATTTTTGGCCTTGGCTCAGATTCAGATACAAAACTCGACACAGATATGGTGAAGTCACTCGCAGGATCACTTGCGACAGAAGCATCGAATCAAGAAAGCTCCCCTTTGGTTGATGCACTTACTAACCAACTTAACGTATCACCAGAACAAGCCACAGGTGGGGCAGGCGCTCTTCTCGCTCTAGCATCAAGTTCACTTTCAGAATCAGAATCTTCAGAGTTAGGAAGCCTCATCCCTGGAATGAGCAGCTTATCTAGCGCTGCACCTGGGTTACTCAGCATGGCTGGCGACATGAGTGCAGTAACAGATATCTTTTCCAAGCTAGGACTGGATCCTTCAATGATAAGTCAATTTACTCCGGTTATTATGGAATACCTCACTGGCGAAGGCGCTTCTAGTGGGTTGCTTGACTCACTAGGTTCGTTATGGAAATAGCGATTTCTGTCTATATACATGCTTAATTCACTAAACTCACCGCTTTGGTGAGTTTAGTTTTTCTCCTTGCCCCTTTCCTCAAATTTACCACTTGTTTAGTGGATTCAATTTATGCGATTCTGTATCTCTTATAACAAGGAAGTAGACAAGAGAGAGAAAGATGAGAGACGAAACCCTATCTATACATTTTGGTTACGAAACAGACCCAACAACTAAATCCGTTGCTACACCTATTTATCAAACCGTTGCGTATGAGTTTGATAATGCTCAGCATGGCGCTGACTTATTTAACCTAGCAGTCCCTGGTAACATCTACACTCGTATAATGAATCCAACCAATGATGTCCTCGAGAAGCGAGTATCCGCTTTAGAAGGTGGTATCGCCGGGCTCGCTGTTAGCTCTGGTAGTTCTGCTATTCACTACGCTATTTTAACTCTTGCACAGCTAGGGGATAACATCGTTTCGACGCCACAGCTATATGGTGGAACCTACACTCTTTTTGCTCATATGTTGCCTAGCATGGGAATAGAGGTTCGCTTTGCTAAAGATGACAATCCTGAAAGCCTAGCAGAACTAATCGACGATAAAACGAAAGCCGTGTATTGCGAATCTATTGGCAATCCAGCCGGTAATATTATTGATCTTTCTAAACTGTCTGAACTTGCTCACGCACAGGGTGTTCCTGTCATTGTGGATAATACAGTCGCCTCACCTGCCGTCTGTAAACCTATTGAATATGGGGCAGATATCGTTGTTCACTCACTGACTAAATATATTGGCGGTCATGGAACTACGCTCGGCGGTATGATCGTTGATTCAGGTAAGTTCCCATGGGCAGAGCATAAAGAACGCTTCCCTGTATTTAATCAACCAGAGCCTTCTTATCATGGTGTCGTATATGCAGAGGCATTTGGGCCAGCGGCATTTATTGGTCGAGCAAGGACTGTACCCCTACGTAATACAGGTTCTGCACTCTCTCCTATGAATGCCTTTATGCTTATGCAAGGACTCGAAACACTTTCATTACGCATGGAGCGACATTGCGAGAATGCCTTAAAAGTAGCTGAGTATTTACAAAATCACGATAAAGTCAGCTGGGTAAGCTATGCCGGTCTCCCAGATTCACAATATTATCCGCTTGCTGAAAAATATATGAAGGGTAAACCTTCTGGTATTCTGTCGTTTGGACTAAAAGATGGTTACGACGCAGGTGTTCGCTTTTATGACGCACTTGAGATATTCAAACGCCTCGTGAATATTGGCGATGCTAAATCACTTGCCTGTCATCCTGCGTCTACAACTCATAGACAACTTGATGAGGTGGAACAAAAACAAGCCGGAGTTAGCCCAGAAATGATTCGTTTGTCTGTAGGGATAGAGCATATTGACGATATTATTGCGGATTTGGAACAAGCTTTGAACGCTTGAGTTTTGAATTTTGAGTCTTGAGTCTTGAATCTTGAGTCTTGAGTCTTGAATCTTGAGTCTTGAGTCTTGAGTCTTGAATCTTGAGTCTTGAATCTTGAGTCTTGAATCTTGAATCTTGAGTCTTGGGTTTTAAGCCTCTAGATTCTAGTCTCTAGTCTCTAGTCTCTAGTCTCTAGTCTCTAGTCTCTACCCTCTAGCCTCTAGATTCTAGATTCTAGATTCTAGATTCTAATCTCCAAAAAGCAAAAAGCCGAGCATTACGCTCGGCTTTTTAGTTCTTTAAGAACTTACTCAGCAGCAGCTTCTTCAGAAGCTTCTGGGCGATCTACAAGCTCAATGTATGCCATTGGAGCTTTATCACCTGTACGGAAACCACATTTTAAAATGCGAGTATATCCGCCCTGACGACTCGCGAAACGCGGGCCTAGTTCATTAAATAGTTTTGCTACTACTTCGTTATCACGAGTGCGAGCAAATGCCAGACGACGGTTAGCAACACTGTCTGTCTTAGCTAGTGTAATCAAAGGCTCAATTACGCGGCGTAGTTCTTTTGCTTTAGGCACGGTAGTTTTAATAACTTCGTGGCTAACAAGAGAACAAGCCATATTGCTGAACATCGCTTTACGATGACTGCTGTTGCGGTTGAGTTGACGACCACTCTTACGATGGCGCATGACCTAATCCTTCTAACTAGTATCGATTAATCTTCAGCGATAGACGCTGGCGGCCAGTTCTCTAGGCGCATGCCAAGAGAAAGACCACGTGAAGCAAGTACGTCTTTAATCTCTGTAAGAGATTTTTTACCAAGGTTTGGCGTTTTAAGTAGCTCAACCTCAGTGCGCTGTACCAGATCACCGATGTAGTGAATCGCTTCTGCTTTCAAACAGTTAGCAGAGCGAACTGTTAGTTCAAGATCGTCTACAGGACGCAGTAGGATCGGATCGAATTCTGGCTTCTCTTCCTTCTCCTCAGGAACACGTACATCACGAAGATCTACGAATGCATCCAATTGTTCAGCTAGGATTGTAGCTGCACGACGGATAGCTTCCTCAGGTTCTAGAGTACCATTCGTTTCCATATCGATGACGAGCTTGTCTAAATCGGTACGTTGTTCTACACGTGCCGCTTCTACAGCATAGGCGATTTTATCGACTGGGCTATAAGTAGCGTCAACAAGTAGACGACCGATAGGACGCTCATCTTCTTCAGTATGGATACGAGCAGAAGACGGAACATAACCGCGACCACGTTCTACTTTAATACGCATAGCGATTTCAGCGTTGTCATCCGTTAGGTGACAAATAACGTGCTCAGGGTTAGCGATCTCTACATCACCATCGTGGGTGATGTCACCTGCAACAACAGGGCCTGAGCCTGACTTATTCAGCGTAATAAACACTTCATCTTTGCCTTCAGCAACGCGCACAGCCAAACCTTTAAGGTTTAGAAGAATCTCAAGAACATCTTCTTGAACGCCTTCTTTAGTACTGTACTCGTGTAAAACGCCTTCAATCTCTACTTCTGTTACGGCACAACCCGGCATAGAAGATAATAAGATACGACGAAGCGCATTACCTAGAGTATGGCCAAAGCCACGCTCTAATGGCTCAAGAGTTACTTTCGCATGTGTCGTGTTGATCTGTTCGATGTCAACAAGACGTGGCTTAAGAAATTCTGTTACAGAACCCTGCATTGTGTCCTCTCTTTAGTTTAACCTTACTTAGAGTAAAGTTCGACGATCAAGTGTTCGTTGATGTCAGCTGATAGATCTGAACGTTCAGGCATACGCTTGAATGTTCCTTCCATTTTGCCACCATCTACTTCAATCCAAGTTGGTTTTTCGCGTTGTTCAGCAACTTCAATAGCCGCTTTAATGCGAGATTGCTGTTTAGCTTTCTCACGAATTGAAACAACATCGTTAACCGCAACTTTGAAAGAAGGAACGTTTACAACTTTACCGTTAACTAAGATAGCTTTGTGGCTAACTAGTTGACGTGCTTCTGCGCGAGTAGCGCCAAAGCCCATGCGGTAAACTACGTTATCAAGACGACCTTCAAGAAGCTGAAGCAGGTTTTCACCTGTATTGCCTTTAAGGCGCGCAGCATCTTTGTAGTAGTTACGGAATTGTTTTTCTAGAACGCCATACATACGACGAACTTTTTGCTTCTCACGAAGCTGAACGCCATATTCAGATAGACGGCCTTTACGAGCACCGTGCACACCTGGTGCGTTATCAATTTTACACTTGGTATCTATCGCACGGACACCAGACTTAAGGAATAAGTCAGTACCTTCGCGACGGCTAAGCTTTAGCTTAGGACCCAAATATCTTGCCATGATTCTTCTCCAATATTCCTAGAAACGAAAAACGTTATACACGACGTTTCTTAGGTGGACGACAACCGTTATGAGGGATCGGAGTTGCATCTACAATATTTGTAATGCGGTATCCAGCTGCGTTTAACGCACGGATAGTTGACTCACGACCAGGACCAGGGCCCTTAACCATAACTTCCAAGTTCTTAAGACCGTATTCTTTAGCCGCTTCGCCTGCACGTTCTGCTGCAACCTGTGCTGCGAACGGAGTAGACTTACGAGAACCACGGAAACCTGAACCGCCTGCAGTAGCCCAAGCTAGTGCGTTACCTTGACGGTCTGTTATCGTAACAATTGTGTTATTGAAAGAAGCATGAATGTGCGCTACGCCATCAGCTACTTGCTTGCGTACGCGCTTACGAGCGCGTGTTGGTTGTTTTGCCATTGTACTCTCTACCTTATCCGATTATTTTTTGATCGGCTTGCGCGGACCCTTACGGGTGCGAGCGTTGGTTTTAGTACGCTGTCCACGTAGTGGTAGACTGCGACGATGACGAAGACCGCGATAACAGCCAAGGTCCATAAGACGCTTGATGTTCATCGAGACTTCACGACGTAGATCACCTTCTACAGTGTACTTGGCGACACCATCACGCAGTTGATCAATCTGCTCTTCAGTTAGTTCACTGATCTTAACATTTTCAGCAATACCCACTCCAGCTAGAATAGCCTGTGCGCGAGTTTTACCAACGCCGTAAATCGCAGTAAGCGCGATTACAGCATGCTTTTGATCAGGAATGTTAATGCCAGCTATACGGGCCACTATTCACTCCTAGTACTTATATAAGAAATTATCCGCAGCAAAGCCCGTAGAGGATACGCTGCGGTTTACTACTTCTTTTGCACGCAAAAGGTAGGCCGAGCAATATACTCGACCAACCTTTACATTTCAAGTAAAAACTTCTGCTAGATTAGCCTTGGCGTTGTTTATGCTTAGGCTCACTGCAAATTACACGCACAACACCGTTGCGCTTGATAACTTTACAGTTACGGCAGATTTTTTTAACGGAAGCACGAACTTTCATTGCTAAACTCCGTAAATGGGAATCTAAAACTATTGCCGCTTAGCGGCCGTAGCCTTTTAGATTCGCTTTTTTCAACACAGAATCATACTGTTGTGACATCAGATGAGTCTGTACCTGTGCCATGAAATCCATGATTACAACCACTACGATAAGTAGTGAAGTGCCGCCAAAATAGAACCTTACGTTCCACATGACCATCATGAATTCAGGAATCAGACAAATAAAGGTAATGTATAGAGCACCTGCTAAGGTTAGTCTAGTCATCACTTTATCAATATATTTTGCTGTCTGCTCACCTGGGCGGATGCCTGGTACGAAAGCGCCAGACTTCTTCAAGTTATCTGCTGTTTCACGCGGGTTAAATACTAACGCCGTGTAAAAGAAACAGAAGAAAATAATCGCTGTTGCATAAAGCATTACATATAACGGCTGACCTGGGCTTAGAGCTAACGACACATCGGTTAACCAACCGAAAGTAGCGCTCTCGCCGTTCTGGCCAAGCCATTGAGCTAATGTTCCTGGGAACAAAATGATGCTCGATGCAAATATCGCAGGAATAACACCAGCCATGTTTATTTTCAATGGCAAGTGTGTACTTTGCGCTGCAAAAACTTTACGACCTTGTTGACGTTTTGCATAGTTAACGACGATTCGACGTTGACCACGCTCCATGAAAACAACGAAGTAAATTACAGCGAAAGATAATACTGCAATCAACAACAGAAGAAGTACGTGCAATTCACCTTGACGCGCTTGCTCGATTGTTTGTCCGATTGCCGAAGGCAATCCAGCTACGATACCCGAGAAAATAATCAACGAGATACCGTTGCCAATTCCGCGCTCTGTAATTTGTTCACCTAACCACATTAAGAACATGGTACCAGTTACTAAACTTACGGTTGCAATCAGGGTAAACATGGTTTGGTTGATAACAACCAGATTGTCGACCATATTTGGCAAGCCTGTTGCTATACCTAGAGCTTGGAATGTAGCTAAAACAAGCGTTCCGTAGCGTGTATATTGGCTAATCTTACGACGCCCTGCTTCACCCTCTTTCTTGAGTTCAGCTAACGCTGGGTGTACTACAGTTAGCAACTGGATAACAATCGACGCCGATATATACGGCATGATACCCAGTGCTAATATAGATGCACGCTCTAAAGCACCACCAGAGAACATGTTAAACATTTCTACAATGGTGCCCTTTTGCTGTTCGAACAAATCGGCAAGTACAGTTGCGTCAATACCAGGTAGCGGTACAAAAGAACCGGCTCTGAATACTAATAACGCTATTACTACGAATAGTAAGCGCGACTTCAGTTCAGCCAAGCCGCTCTGAGTACTACGAAAATCTTGTCCTGGTTTCTTAGCCATCTGTACCTCAACCTTCGAGATTATTCCTCGATTTTACCGCCGGCAGCTTCAATTGCAGCTTTAGCGCCTTTAGACACGCGTATACCTTTAACAGTTACCGCTTTGCTTAGTTCACCAGAAAGAACAACTTTAACAAACTCGATGTTCTTAGTGATAACGTTAGCCGCTTTAAGACTGTTAAGATCTACAACATCACCCGTTACTTTCGCTAGTTCACCTAGACGAACTTCAGCAGTCACTAGACTCTTACGAGAAGTGAAACCGAATTTAGGTAGACGTTGTTTCAAAGGCATTTGACCGCCTTCAAAACCTGGACGGACAGTACCGCCAGAACGTGACTTTTGACCTTTGTGACCACGGCCACCGGTTTTACCGAGGCCTGAACCGATACCACGACCTACGCGCTTCTTAGAAGGCTTAGAACCCGCAGCCGGTTGTAGAGTATTCAAACGCATTCTGATTACTCCTCAACTTTAACCATATAGCGAACTTTGTTGACCATTCCACGAATACATGGAGTGTCTTCAAGTTCAACCGTATGGTTGATGCGACGAAGGCCTAAACCTTTCAAGCACAATTTGTGCTTAGGTAAACGACCGATTGAGCTTTTAGTTTGAGTTACTTTAATAGTTGCCATCGTGTTCTTACTCCGAAATAGATTCAACAGTTAGACCACGTTTGGCAGCAACCATTTCTGGTGACTTCATGCCGCTCAAACCATCAATAGTCGCGCGTACAACGTTGATCGGGTTCGTAGAACCGTATGCTTTCGCAAGAACGTTGTGAACGCCAACAACTTCTAGTACTGCACGCATCGCACCACCGGCGATGATACCTGTACCTTCTGCTGCTGGCTGCATGTAAACTTTAGAGCCAGTATGACGACCTTTCACCGCGTGGTGTAATGTGCCGTCGTTTAGCGCGATCGTAACCATGTTACGACGTGCCTTTTCCATTGCTTTTTGAATCGCAGCTGGTACTTCACGAGCTTTGCCGTAACCGAAACCAACACGACCATTACCGTCACCAACTACTGTTAGTGCAGTAAAGCTAAAGATTCGACCGCCTTTAACCGTTTTTGAAACACGGTTAACAGCGATTAACTTTTCGTTAAAATCTGTAGCTTGAGCTTGTTGTTGTTCTTTAGCCATCTTCCAAACCCTACCTTAGAATTTAAGACCAGCTTCGCGAGCAGAATCTGCTAGCGCCGCTACTCTGCCGTGGTATTGGAAACCAGAACGATCGAATGCAACACCAGAGATGCCTTTTTCGATAGCGCGCTCAGCAATAGCTTTACCTACTGCTTTAGCTGCGTCAACGTTACCAGTATTCTTAACTTGCTCACGGATCGCCTTTTCTACAGTAGAAGCTGAAGCGATAACCTCAGAGCCATTCGCGGCAATTACCTGCGCATACACATGACGTGGAGTACGGTGTACAACTAAGCGAGTTACGCGAAGTTCTGCAATCTTACGACGTGCACGTGTAGCACGACGGATGCGAGATGCTTTCTTATCCATAGTGTTACCTTACTTCTTCTTAGCTTCTTTAGTACGCACATATTCATCTGCGTAACGAACACCTTTACCTTTGTAAGGCTCAGGTTCACGGTAAGAACGAATGTCAGCCGCAACTTGACCAACAAGTTGTTTATCACAACCAGTCAGTATAATTTCAGTTTGGCTTGGGCACTCAGCCTTAATGCCTTCTGGTAGAGCGTGCTCTACAGGGTGTGAGAAGCCAAGGGTCAAGTTTACATTGTTGCCTTTAACAGCAGCACGGTAACCTACACCTTTAAGAACTAGCTTCTTAGTAAAGCCTACAGTAACGCCAACAACCATGTTGTTCACTAGTGCACGAGCAGTACCTGCTTGAGCATTCGCTTTGAACACACCTTCAACTGGGTTGAAAGTTAGGTTGTTTTCTTCCTGTGCGACTACTACTGCGCTATTAATAACGCGAGATAGTTCACCTTTGCCACCTTTAACAGTGACTTCTTGGCCGTTCAGTTTCACCTCTACGCCTGCTGGAATAGAGACTGGTGCTTTTGCGACACGAGACATAGTCTACTCCTATTAAGCTACGTAGCAGAGAATTTCACCACCAAGACCTGCCTTGCGAGCAGCGCGGTCGGTCATAAGACCCTTGGAAGTGGACACTACAGCAATACCCAAACCGCCCATCACGGATGGTAGCGAGTCTTTATTCTTGTAGACGCGCAGACCAGGACGTGAAACACGTTGGATTTGCTCTATTACAGGATTAGCTTGGAAGTACTTAAGAGTAACTTCTAGCTCTGGTTTTGCTTCGCCTTCGATAGCGAAGTCAACGATATAACCTTCAGCTTTTAGCAAAGTAGCAATTGCAACTTTAAGCTTTGAAGAAGGCATTTTCACAGCAACTTTATTTGCTGATTGACCGTTACGAATGCGGGTCAGCATATCCGAAATCGGATCTTGCATGCTCATAATATTTACTCCAAATGATTAAGTGGCAATTACCAGCTAGCCTTACGAAGCCCAGGAATCTCGCCTTTCATACAAGCTTCACGAACCTTGATGCGACTAAGACCGAACTTACGTAGGAAACCGTGTGGACGACCAGTTTGGTTGCAACGGTTGCGCTGACGAGATGCACTTGAATCACGTGGTAGAGATTGCAATTTAAGAACTGCATTCCAACGATCTTCTTCAGATGCGTTTACATCGCTGATGATAACTTTAAGCTCAGAACGCTTTTCAGCAAACTTAGCTACAAGCTTTGCACGTTTTGTTTCACGTGCCTTCATTGATTGTTTAGCCATAACAGTAACCCTTCACCTTACTTGCGGAATGGGAAGTTAAAGGCAGCCAGCAGAGCACGGCCTTCCTCGTCGTTTGCAGCGGTTGTCGTGATAGTAATATCAAGACCGCGCACACGATCGACTTTATCGTAGTCGATTTCCGGAAAGATGATTTGCTCGCGAACGCCCATGCTGTAGTTACCGCGTCCGTCAAAAGACTTAGCGCTAACACCACGGAAATCACGTACACGGGGAAGAGCGATAGAAATCAAACGCTCGAAAAAATCCCACATACGTTCGCCACGCAAGGTTACTTTACAACCAATTGGGTAGCCTTCACGAATTTTAAAACCTGCAACAGATTTACGCGCTTTAGTGATAAGTGGCTTTTGACCAGAAATGATCGCCATATCAGAAGCTGCGTTTTCTAGCAGTTTTTTATCGTTGATTGCTTCACCAACGCCCATGTTTAGGGTGATTTTATCAATCCTAGGGACTTGCATGACGCTTGAGTAGCTGAATTCTTTGGTCAATTCAGCGACTACAGACGACTTGTAGTAATCATGCAGTTTCGCCATAGTAGAACTCCAAATTACTTCTATTAGTTAGAAACGGTTTCGTTGTTAGATTTAAAGAAACGAACTTTCTTACCATCTTCAACACGGAAACCGATACGGTCTGCTTTACCAGTTGTTGCATTGAAGACTGCAAGGTTGGAAGCATCAATAGCTGCTTCTTGTTCAACGATGCCACCTTGTTGACCTAGAGCCGGTACCGGCTTTTGGTGTTTTTTAACAAGATTAATGCCTTCAACTAAAACTTTACCAGTAGGTAGAACCTTAGTTACTTTACCTTTCTTGCCTTTGTCTTTCCCAGCAAGAACGATTACTTCGTCATTACGACGGATTTTAGCTGCCATTTTGTTGCCGCTCCTTACAGAACTTCTGGTGCCAGAGAGACTATTTTCATAAATTTCGCATTGCGAAGTTCACGAGTCACTGGACCAAAGATACGTGTACCGACTGGTTGCTCAGTAGTGTCATTTAACAATACACAAGCATTACGGTCGAAGCGAATGACAGAACCGTCAGGGCGACGTACGCCTTTACGGGTGCGAACTACCACCGCCTTCAGAACATCACCTTTTTTTACTTTACCGCGAGGAATTGCTTCCTTAACAGTAACTTTGATGACGTCTCCGATATGTGCATAACGGCGATGAGAGCCACCCAGAACCTTAATACACATTACTCTACGAGCGCCGGAGTTGTCCGCAGCGTCGAGTGTACTTTGCATTTGGATCATGTTAGTGCTCCGCTAAAAATTAATACTAGACCCTCTCGGGTCGGGCTGCCCCTTTAATAAGGGCTGCGAATTGTACCACCCTTTTTTAATATTGGGTAGACAAAAAACTAACGGCTCCAAAAATAATTTGGAGCCGTTATATTCGTTAAAGAAATTTGTGAAAATTAGATAATTTTCGCTTTTTCTAAAACTTTAACCAAAGTCCAAGACTTAGTCTTAGACAATGGACGACACTCACGAATCTCAACAGTATCGCCTAGGCCACACTCGTTGTTTTCATCATGTGCGTGCAGTTTGGTCGTGCGCTTTACGAACTTGCCGTAAATTGGGTGTTTAACCATACGCTCGATAGCTACAGTGATAGACTTGTCCATCTTGTTGCTAACTACACGGCCTTGCATAGTACGGATTTTGTCGCTCATTATGCGCCTGCCTTCTCAGTCAAAACAGTTTTCACACGTGCGATATCACGACGTACAGCTTTCAGAGTATGAGTTTGCTGTAGTTGACCAGTCGCTGCTTGCATACGCAAGTTAAACTGTTCGCGAAGCAATTCCAATAGCTCTGCATTAAGCTCTTCAGCGTTTTTTTCGCGTAGATCTTGTGCTTTCATCACATCACCTGCTTAGTTACAAATGTTGTTTTGATTGGCAGTTTACGAGCCGCTAGGCGGAACGCTTCACGTGCCAACTCTTCAGGTACACCATCCATTTCGTACATTACTTTACCCGGTTGGATTTGGGCAACCCAGTACTCTACATTACCCTTACCTTTACCTTGACGAACTTCAAGTGGTTTTTCAGTGATAGGTTTGTCTGGGAAAATACGAATCCAGATTTGACCTTGACGCTTAACGTGACGCGTCATCGCACGACGTGCTGCTTCGATCTGACGAGCAGTTAGACGGCCACGGCCGACTGCTTTAAGACCGAAGGTGCCGAAGCTTACATCAGTACCTTTAGCTAGACCACGGTTGCGACCAGTCTGAACCTTACGGAACTTAGTACGTTTAGGTTGTAACATCAGTCGTCTCCTTATTTACGGCCTTTACGCTGCTTCTTAGGCTTGTCAGCCTTTGGCTCTACTGCGTTAGCAGCTGGCATACCGCCTAGAATTTCACCTTTGAAAATCCAAACTTTAATGCCGATCACACCGTATTGGGTGTGAGCCGAAGAAGTTGCGTAATCAATATCAGCACGTAGTGTGTGTAGTGGCACACGGCCTTCACGGTACCATTCAGTACGCGCGATTTCAGCGCCGCCTAAACGACCGCTTACTTCAACCTTGATACCCTTCGCACCTAGGCGCATTGCGTTTTGTACTGCGCGCTTCATAGCACGACGGAACATTACGCGACGCTCTAGCTGAGACGCGATGCTATCAGCCACTAATTGACCGTCTAGCTCTGGCTTGCGTACTTCTGCAATGTTAATTTGCGCTGGTACACCTGCAATTTTAGCTACAGCTGTGCGTAGCTTCTCAACGTCTTCACCTTTTTTACCGATAACTACGCCTGGACGAGCAGTGTGAATAGTCACACGAATGCTCTTAGCAGGACGTTCGATAACGATACGTGATAAAGATGCTTTTTGTAGTTCCTTAGTTAGGAACTGACGTACCTTGAAGTCGCCGTCTAGGTTGTCAGCGAACTCTTTGGTATTAGCAAACCATGTAGCATTCCAAGGCTTAACGATGCCAAGACGAATACCATTTGGATGTACTTTCTGACCCATTGCTTACTCTCCTAGTCTCTAGCGATCTGCTACAACAATAGTGATGTGGCTTGAACGCTTCAAGATACGATCGGCACGACCTTTAGCACGAGGCATAATACGCTTCATGATAGGGCCTTCATCTACGAAGATTTTTGCGACATTAAGATCGTCAATGTCTGCACCTTCGTTGTGTTCCGCATTTGCGATTGCTGACTCTAGAACTTTCTTAATAAGAACAGCAGCTTTTTTGTTGCTGAACGTTAGAGTTTCTAGAGCTTGGTCAACAGATTTACCGCGAATTTGGTCTGCAACTAAGCGAGCCTTTTGAGGCGAAATACGAGCAAAGTTATGTTTAGCTAAAGCTTCCATTATCTACTCCTTATTTCTTTTTCGCTTTCTTATCTGCAGCATGGCCGCGATAAGTACGAGTAGGTGCAAATTCACCCAGTTTGTGACCGATCATTTCATCAGTTACAAATACTGGAACGTGCTGACGACCATTATGGACAGCGATGGTCAAACCGATCATAGTAGGTATGATCATTGAGCGACGGGACCAAGTCTTAATAGGCTTTTTGTCTCCGCTTTCCACCGCTTTCTCTACCTTCTTCAGCAAGTGTAGGTCAATAAAAGGACCTTTCTTGAGAGAACGTGGCATGGCGATTCCTCTTTATAGATTATTTATTACGACGACGTACAATGTACTTGTCAGTGCGCTTGTTCTTACGTGTCTTATAGCCTTTAGTAGGCATACCCCAAGGTGATACAGGGTGACGGCCACCAGAAGTACGGCCTTCACCACCACCATGTGGGTGATCGACTGGGTTCATTACCACACCGCGAACGGTTGGACGAACACCACGCCAGCGACTAGCACCAGCTTTACCTAGTTCACGTAGCATATGCTCAGAGTTACCAACTTCACCAACCGTTGCACGGCCTTCAGAAAGTACTTTGCGCATTTCACCTGAACGTAGGCGTAGAGTTACATATGCACCGTCGCGAGCGACGATTTGTGCGTATGCACCTGCAGAACGAGCAATTTGTGCACCTTTACCAGGTTTTAGTTCAACACAGTGAACAGTAGAACCTACTGGGATGTTACGCATCGGCAGAGTGTTACCTGCTTTGATAGGCGCATCAACACCAGATTGTAGTTGGTCACCCGCTTGGATGCCTTTAGGTGCAATGATGTAGCGGCGCTCACCGTCTGCGTACAGAACTAGAGCAATGTTTGCGCTACGGTTTGGATCGTATTCGATACGCTCAACTTTCGCTGGGATACCGTCTTTAGTACGTTTGAAGTCAATCAAACGGTAGTGATGTTTATGACCACCACCGATGTGACGTACAGTAATACGACCGTTGTTGTTACGACCACCATTTTTAGAGTTTTTCTCTAAAAGTGGAGCGTATGGCTTACCCTTATGAAGGTCAGCATTAACAACTTTAACTAAGTGACGACGACCAGGGGAAGTCGGCTTACATTTAACAATAGCCATTCTAAACTACTCCTGTTATTCCGCACCGCCAACGAAGTCAAGATCTTGACCTTCTTTCAAAGTAACGTAGGCTTTTTTCACGTCTGAACGACGGCCTTCACGTTGACCTTGACGCTTGGTCTTACCCTTAAGAATAAGAGTATTTACAGTCTTAACTTCAACTTCAAATAGCTTTTCTACTGCTGCTTTGATTTCTCTTTTAGTTGCATCTTTTGCTACTTTGAAAACGATAGTATTCGCTTTCTCTGCCGCCATAGTTGCTTTCTCAGAGATATGTGGAGCACGTAGAACTTTTAGTAGACGCTCTTCAGTGATCATGCCAGCATCTCCTCAACTTGCTTAACTGCTTCAGCAGTTATAAGAACCTTGTCAAATGCAATCAGACTTACTGGATCAAGTGCAGTAACGTCACGAGCATCAACTTTATAAAGGTTACGAGCAGCTAAGAATAGATTTTCATCTACTTCGCCAGTTACGATTAGAACATCATTAAGCTCAAGTTCTTTAAGCTTAGCTACTAGCTCTTTAGTTTTTGGTGCTTCTACTGAGAAGTTATCAACAACGATTAAACGCTCTTGACGAACAAGCTCAGAAAGAATGCTTTTCATAGCACCACGGTACATTTTTTTGTTAACTTTTTGGCTGTGATCCTGTGGTTTCGCAGCAAAAGTAACACCACCTGTACGCCAGATTGGGCTACGAATTGTACCAGCACGTGCACGGCCAGTACCTTTTTGACGCCAAGGCTTAGCACCGCCGCCAGATACTTCAGAACGAGTCTTTTGAGCACGAGTACCTTGTCGAGCACCTGCTGCAAACGCAACAACTACTTGATGTACTAGAGCTTCATTAAACTCACGTCCGAAGGTAGTTTCGGAAACAGTTAGTGCATCAGCACCTTTAACTATCAATTCCATTACTTACTCCTAGACGTTATGCTTTAACAGCTGGTTTTACGATCACGTTGCCACCTGTTGAGCCCGGTACTGCACCTTTAATAAGAAGCAGATTGCGCTCAGCGTCAACACGTACGATCTCAAGGTTTTGAGTCGTAACACGCTCAGCACCCATGTGACCTGCCATTTTTTTGCCTTTAAACACGCGGCCTGGAGTTTGACATTGGCCAATTGAACCCGGTGCGCGGTGAGACAAAGAGTTACCGTGAGTCATATCTTGAGTACTGAAGTTCCAACGCTTAATTACGCCTTGGAAGCCCTTACCTTTAGATGTACCAGTAACGTCTACTTTTTTAATTTCATTGAATAGTTCTACGTTTAGCTCAGCGCCAACTTCAAACTCTTCTCCGTTTTCTAAACGGAATTCCCAAAGACCGCGGCCAGCTTCTACACCTGCTTTCGCAAAGTGACCAGCTTCTGGCTTAGTTACACGGTTAGCTTTCTTAGCACCAGCAGTAATTTGGATAGCTGCATAGCCGTCGTTTTCAAGAGTTTTAACTTGAGCAACGCGGTTAGCTTCTACTTCAACAACTGTAACTGGGATAGAAACGCCTTCTTCGGTAAATACGCGGGTCATACCCACTTTACGTCCGACTAGACCAATCATTCTGCTAATCTCCCTTAACCTAAGCTGATTTGAACATCGACACCAGCTGCAAGATCTAAACGCATTAGAGCGTCTACAGTCTTATCAGTTGGTTCAACGATGTCGATCAGACGCTTGTGGGTACGAATTTCGTACTGGTCACGCGCATCTTTGTTAACGTGTGGAGAGACTAGAATAGTGAAACGCTCTTTACGTGTAGGTAGTGGAATAGGACCACGAACCTGCGCGCCGGTACGCTTTGCTGTTTCTACGATTTCCGCTGTAGACTGATCGATTAGTTTATAATCGAAAGCTTTAAGGCGGATACGAATACGTTGGTTCTGCATGAGACAGAGCTCCAATAATAAATAAATTACACAAACAATATCGCCACTCAAACCTATATAACTAGGTGAATGCCGATTGATTCATGTGAAACCGTGGTTTCCAAAATTAGGAAACGTTGTCAGCTAAATTTGAACTAACTTTAAGGTTAGTATTTTATTAACTGCGAACATAAGCTGAGTATACGTTACTAGACATAAAGTCTACTCCTCAGTGCTCATTGGTTCACAACTGACTTAAGCCAGTGGGCGGTATTATACAGATCACAAAAACGGATGCAAGGGGTGATGATAAATTAATCGAATCTTGAATCTTGAATCTTGAATCTTGAATCTTGAATCTTGAATCTTGAATCTTGAATCTTGAATCTTGAATCTTGAATCTTGAATCTTGAATCTTGAATCTTGAATCTTGAATCTTGAATCTTGAATCTTGAATCTTGAATCTTGAATCTTGAATCTTGAATCTTGAATCTTGAATCTTGAATCTTGAATCTTGAATCTTGAATCTTGAATCTTGAATCTTGAATCTTGAATCTTGAATCTTGAATCTTGAATCTTGAATCTTGAATCTTGAATCTTGAATCTTGAATCTTGAATCTTGAATCTTGAATCTTGAATCTTGAATCTTGAATCTTGAATCTTGAATCTTGAATCTTGAATCTTGAATCTTGAATCTTGAATCTTGAATCTTGAATCTTGAATGAAAAATGCCTTTTTAAAATACTAATGCAAGTCATTTTTTCTAAATTCGAGAAGCGAAGCGCTCAAGACTCGAGGTCTAGATTCGAGAAGCGAAGCGCTCAAGATTCGAGGTCTAAATTCGAGAAGCGAAACGCTCAAGATTAAAACTCTCATTCATCTACGTTGTTTTGCATTTAAGAAACCATAAACGCGATCACTGCCCCAGCAACCACTAGGCAACCACCTATTCGTCGTAATTGATTATCAGGTTGCTCACTAAGTTGCGAAACCATAGAACGCCAGCCTTGAGGGGCGAGTAACGGCCCTAAACCCTCTACAACTAATACCAAGCCAATCGCTAACCAAATTGAATTACTCATTAGATATAAACCTTTGATAAAAACAAAAGGCTCCCGAAGGAGCCTTTATTTCATAATGTGATTCACATTTACAGCAAACTGTAGATAAGTAATTACTTATCAGATCCACCGCTAGAATCATTCATGTACTTAAAGAAATCACTCTTCGGATCAAGAACAAGAATATCACTCTTGTCTGCAAAGGATTTTTTATACGCGGACAATGAACGTAAGAAGCTATAGAACTCAGGGTCTTTGCTATATGCACCAGAGTATATAGAAGCCGCTTCTGCGTCTGCAGAACCTCGAGTCACTCTGGCTGTTTTATCTGCTTCAGCTAGAACGGTTGCAACTTCAAGTTCAGCTTGAGCACGAATGATTTCCGCCTTTTCACGACCTTGTGAACGGTGTTTTCTAGCAACAGATTCTCGCTCCGCACGCATACGACGGTAGATGGACTCACTGATTTCATCCGGAAGATTTATTTTCTTCATTCTGAAGTCAACGATATAGACACCTAAGTCTTTCATTGCACTAGGTCGAGTATCATTCAATACTTCCAACATAATCATGTCACGCTGGCCATCAACTTCTAAAGCTTCAAGCGCAGACTCAGGCATTAGTTCGCCATCTTCACCAAGAACCGGAGTAATCACTCCGCTACGAGGACCAGATACAATCTGTTTTATTTCGCGTGCACCAATTTCTGAACGAAGAACATCGGTAACTTTACGTTCAAGAAGTGCTTGAGCTGTTAGCGTATTACCACCGCCCGTAGCGAGGTAATATTGACCGAAATCTTCGATTCGCCACTTAACGTAGGTATCAATAATAACGTCTTTTTTCTCAGCCGTTACGAAACGGTCAGCCTGGCCATCCATAGTTAGGATTTTCGCATCAAGTTTCTTCACGGTGTCAAACAGTGGCATTTTGAAATGCAAACCTGGCTCGTGAATCTTAGAAATATCATTGTTATCTTTCAAGATTCGGCCAAATCGAATTACAATTCCACGTTCGCCTTCCGGAATAACAAAAAGCGACATTAGCATTAAGGCTAGCGCAGCAAAAATTACAGGGATCATTAACTTACGCATTCTTAGTATCTCCCTTGACGTGTGCTAGTTGAGCGGTCAGTTGATGTCTCTACCGGAGTCGTATCAGTGCGTTGAGACTCTAGCTGTAAATCATCATACGTCGATGTCGTTGCTCGCTTAGAGGTCGAAGCACCTGAACTTTGTCCAAGCTTATCCATTGGTAGATAAAGTAAATTACCGCTAGATTCCGAATCAATCAGCACTTTAGATGTAGAACTATATACTTCTTCCATCGTATCTAGATACAGACGATCACGCGTAACACTTGGCGCTACATTATATTCAGGAAGTAACTTCTCGAATTGTGCAACCTGACCAAGCGCTTCGTTAACTGTACGCTCTGTATAACCTTGTGCTTCTTTCTTCAAACGTTCTGCTCGACCCGTTGCTTTAGGTAGAATTTCATTTTTGTAAGCCTCCGCTTCACGAATGAAACGCTCTTCATCTTCTCGAGCGGCGATTGCATCATCAAATGCATCTTTAACTTGCTCAGGAGGACGTGAAGATTGGAAGTTCACATCTACAATTATCAAACCCATATCGTAGTTATCAATAATACGATTTAACGTTTCTTGAGTACTTTGACGAATCTGTTGACGACCGCTGGTTAAAATCGAGTCCATCAATGAGTCACCAATAACCGCACGAAGTGCAGAATCAGTGGCTTGACGCAAACTATCATCAGCGTTAGTCACTCTAAATAGATATTTATATGGGTCAGAAACCCTATATTGAACACCCATTTCTACCGTTACTACGTTCTCATCTTTAGTTAACATAGTGCCTGATGCGCGCAATGCTCTAATCGCTTGCACGTTTACAGGTGTTACTTCATCAACAAAGCGAGCACGCCAGTTCAGACCAGGATCTTCAATATGAGAATATTTACCTAGGCGTAATACAACACCTTTCTCTGCTTCACCAATAGTGTAGAAGCCTGAGAATACCCAAATTGCAAAAGCGACAACAGCAATAAGGCCAAAACCTATTGCGCCACCGCTTCCACCACCAATTGAAGGTATGCCACCTTTTTTACCAAATTTTCCGCCCAGCTTTTGACTCAGTTTACTAAATACTTCGTCTAAGTCTGGCGGACCTTGATCGCGGCCTCCGGATTGCTTACCACGATCATCTTTATTACCCCAAGGGTCGTTATCCCGGCCATTATTATTGCCGTTGTTATTTCCAGGCTCATTCCACGCCATTAGAAAGCTCCATCATGATATGACGTTATACTGTAGCAGCCTTTAGTGAACAATAAAGTCACCTAAAACTGCCCCTTCTCTTTTTCAAGTCTAGACCAATCTACTTGTTGCATTCGAATATCGATCAATAAGTTACCATCTGTTTCGAATTCTTCGTTCTGAATACTCTTCATTTCAAAGAATGTACTACGAAACCGGCCTTGATACTGTGGCGGAATTCGCAATCGATATTGAACCATCTGGCTTGCCAAACGCTCTGTTAGCGCTTCAAATAAGAGATCGATTCCCTTACCTTCCATTGCCGAAACCCAAACCCTCTGAGGAACACCGTTCTCATCTCGCTCTATGCGAGGGTTCTGATCTTCAAGATTATCCAACTTATTCATTACAATGAGAGATGGCACTTCATCAGCGTCTATCTCTTCTAATACTACATCGACCGCGTGTATGTTCTCACGAAAACGGTCATCACTAGCATCAACAACATGTAACAAAATGTCAGCTTCTTGTGTTTCTTGCAGTGTTGCTTTAAAGGCTGCTACTAGATCATGGGGGAGATGTCGGATAAAACCAACCGTATCAGCTAAAATAGCTGACCCAACGTCCATTAATTCGATTTTACGCAGCGTTGGGTCTAACGTTGCAAACAATTGATCTGCAGCATAAACACCCGCTTCTGTAATTCGGTTAAATAACGTCGACTTTCCCGCATTGGTATAGCCTACAAGTGAGATTGTAGGGATTTCTGCTCGGTTTCTTGCACGCCGACCTTGTTCTCGTTGTTTAGACACTTTCTCTAAACGACGTAATATCGCTTTAATCCTATCACGCAGTAACCGTCTATCTGTCTCTAACTGTGTTTCACCCGGACCACGTAAACCGATACCACCTTTCTGTCGCTCTAAGTGAGTCCAGCCACGAATAAGTCGAGTCGAAAGATGACGAAGCTGTGCTAGCTCTACTTGCATCTTACCTTCATGGGTTCGAGCTCGTTGAGCAAAAATATCGAGTATAAGACCGGTACGGTCCACAACTCGACACTGGCACAGTAGTTCAAGGTTTCTTTCTTGGGCTGGAGAGAGTGCGTGATTAAAAATCACAATTTCAGCACCAGTTAACTGCACAGCCTGCGCAATTTCTTGGGCTTTACCTTCACCAACATAGTATTTTGAGTGTGGGGCCTGTCTGCTACCAGTAATTACTTGTAGCGTATTGACTCCAGCAGAAGATACTAGCATTTCACATTCGCTAAGATCTTCCCACTCACCTTCTTGCGTGAAGTTGATATGAACAAGGATAGCCTGTTCACCGGCTTCATAACGGTCAAACAAGCCATCAACCCCTTACTTTAAATTCGATATTATTAATCGTCTGATTTCTCTTGTGGTCGGTCGCCTTGTGGACGATCTGTGTTTGTATGATGAGTTACTGCACGAGCAGGAACTACAGTAGAAATTGCATGCTTATATACCATCTGATTGACAGTATTTTTCAAAAGTATAACAAACTGGTCGAAAGATTCGATTTGACCTTGAAGTTTGATACCGTTCACTAGATAAATTGAAACAGGCACGCGTTCACGACGTAGCGCGTTTAAGAATGGGTCTTGTAAAGATTGCCCCTTAGCCATTTTATTTTCCTTATTTTGTTTGTTGTTGTAATTATTTAGCTATTGGTGCTGTTTTTGCCTCTGAGCTAAATGAACCAAATAGGTCTTACCCTCTTTTGCTTATATCCTTTTAAGCTATAGCTCAATAAAGTAAGACTTTCACGCAAAAACGATCACATTATACACAGCATTTTTAGTTTGAGGCTATTTCGTTAGAGATAATCTCAAATGCTTCATTTATGTTCTCGCTATCTAACCAAGTTAAATTATCCCAGCTGCGTAACCAGGTAATCTGTCGCTTGGCCAATTGACGAGTTGCACAGACACCGCGAAAAACCGCTTCGTCTAAACTGCTATTCCCGTCTAAATAATCCCACATCTGTCGGTAACCAACACATCGAATTGATGGTAAATCTACATGAAGATCTTTTCGAGCATAGAGTGCTTTCATTTCTTCTTCAAACCCTGCGTCGATCATTTTTTCAAATCTAAGCTCGATACGACGATGCAATTCAGCCCTTTCCTTGGGAGATATAGCAAACTGTTTAACATTATAAGGGAGAGGTTCTCCTTTTATTTTAGTCAGTTCCGTTAAAGTTTTACCTGAAATTCGATAAACTTCCAATGCCCTTGATAACCTTTGAGGATCATTTGGGTGGATTCTTTGCGCAGATACGGGATCAAGGTCTCGTAATTGCTGATGCAGCGCCTCCCAACCAAGCACATTTGCTTCTTCTTCAATCTGCTGCCTAATCGCTTGATCTGCAGCAGGTAATGGAGAAAGCCCTTCTAATAGAGCCTTATAATAGAGCATAGTTCCCCCTACGAGCAGGGGAATTTTACCTTCAGCAACAATATCGCTCATTTCTTTCAGTGCATCTCGCCTAAAATCCGCGGCGGAATAAGCCTCTACAGGATCGAGAATATCGATTAATCTATGTGGAGCTTGAGCTTGCTCTTGTGCGTCCGGCTTAGCGGTACCAATATCCATTCCTTTATAGATAAGCGCTGAGTCAACGCTGATTATCTCGACAGGGAATTTTTGTCTTAGTTTTATTGCTAATTCTGTTTTACCAGATGCTGTTGGTCCCATCAAGAATAGCGCTAAGGGTAATTCATTATTCATTATAAAGATGCATTCATTATTGAGTGCTCGTTTCAAAGCACATTAATTTGGTCAAACTATGTCTATAGATATTATACGTTTTTAGTAAACATAGAAATTGTAGTATTGAAACTAACAGACTGGACAAAAGTTGAGTCATGGAAGGGTAATTTCCCTTCCCATAATTGCTCTAATTCTGATAAAAGCTGTATACCTTCAGATAAAGTGTAGCTGCTTTTTACTTGAGTAATTTCATCAGCCAACCAATTCGCGATATCTGAAGCAGATAAAACACCGTCATTCTGAGCTAAGTACGATAACAGATTGGGAACAACTTGCTGCAAGTTTTGTTGACGCAAAGGCTGAGGTACCCCCATAACCATAATATTAGCGTTGTTTTTTTCTTTAAGCTGCAACGCCAATAGAGCAAACAAGTCTTGGTATTTTCTACATGTCTCCATATCTTGTTTGGTGATCTTTATAGATAGTGGCACTAACAGCGGTTGTGCCGTTAGTTGATGTTTAGATGTTTGCAATTGCCCGTAGATCCGATACCACTCCGCCTTTACAAGTGAGATAAGCACTTCACCAACATCAGATTGAGTCAGTAAGTATTGTTGTTCTACAATTGAAAATGCCTTCCCTATAGAGCTGATTGGTTTTTTATTTGATGATACCTTTATCTCTGGTTCAATCAGACTCGATTTAACAGGCACTACGTCAGGAGTGGCTAATAATTCTTTATAGGCTTGTACTTCTTGATTTGTTGGTCTGGCTTCTTGTTTTTTGTTCTCCGAACGTGGACGTTTCGCTCTATTAGACTCTGCTTTTAAAGACTCAATCCAACTTTTATTGGGTTGTTCATCTGGTATTTTCGTGCATTTAGGCTCTACTGCCTCTGAAGCAAATTTGTTTTTATAATCTTGCCTTCCTGGGTACGACGGAATACTTTCGACCGCTTCCATTATTTGGTTTTTAACAGGTTCAACTAGTTCGGTATGGTATGCCGATTCAGAAGCCTTAGGTTCATCTACGTAAAGACTTTGTGCCAATGAATCTGACAACGCTTGGTAAATAAAATCATGTACTAAACGACCTTGATGAAAACGAACCTCATGCTTAGCTGGGTGTACGTTAACATCTACCTGATGAGGATCAATTTCAATAAAAAGAACATAACAAGCAAACTGCTCAGGGCGCAGGCTGCTTGAATAACTTTGTCGAATAGCGTGATTAATCAGTTTATCGCGCATCATTCGACCATTCACATAACAATACTGAAGATCGCTTTGCTGTCTTGCCCCTTCCGGAGAGGTAATCCAACCATGTAAGCGTAAGCCGTTATGTTCTAATTCGATATTAAGCATATGTCGAACAAATGCCGCACCGCATACCGCAGAGATTCTCTTTTCAGTTTGAATTGCATTTTTAGCCGCACGATATTGACGTACTGACTTACCGTTATGCTTTAAATTGATGGTGACATCGAATCGACTTAGAGCAATGCGTTTAAGTAGTTCATCAATATGAGTAAATTCGGTCTTGTCTGTGCGTAGAAATTTACGTCGAGCAGGGGTGTTAAAGAACAGATCTAAAACCTCAACCGTAGAACCAATTGGATGTGCTGTCGGTTGCAATTTCACTTGCATATCGCGGCCTTCACTATATGCAGACCATGCTTGCTCTTGAGTAGCGGTTCGAGACGTCAAAGTTAGTCGAGATACTGCGCTGATACTAGCTAAAGCCTCACCACGAAACCCAAGGCTCATTATCGCTTCTAGATCATCAAGGGTATGTATTTTTGATGTGGCATGGCGACTAAGCGCCAAAGCTAATTCGTCTTTAACAATACCTTTGCCATTATCACGAACACGTATTAATTTGCTGCCACCTTTCTCGATATCAATATCGATTCGAGTCGCACCAGAATCTAAGCTATTCTCTACTAGCTCTTTTACAACAGAAGCTGGCCTTTCAACGACTTCACCGGCAGCGATTTGGTTTGCCAAACGCGCTGGCAGAATTTTTATCGTCATTTGTTCGGTATTAACAGTAATTGGCCAACAGCCAAGTTATCAGAGCGTAACTTATTCGTTTTTCTTATACCATCAACAGTAACGCCATATTTTTTGGCTATTTTACTCAAAAACTCACCTTTTGCGACCTTATGCTTACGGACGGGTAAGTCCTTAAGCTTGACGGTAATTTTTAATTTTTGACCAACCCACAGCGTCTCACGCTTCAAGTTATTTTGTTGTTTGATGCTACTAACTGAAACTTTATATTTATTCGCAATTTTGCCTAAATACTCTCCAGACTGAACAGTATGTGTAATCGCTTCCGTTTCTACCGGGTTACTCGTTTTAGCGATCACTATCGGTTTATTATTTCCCGGAATTATAAGTACCTGCCCTATTCGTAACCCTGAACTCTTCAAGTTATTAGATTTCATGATCGCCTGAGTAGAAGAACGATATTTTTTAGCGATAGCGGAAAGTGAATCACCTTTGACTACTTTGTGTTTCTGAGCCGTTCTGCGCTGAGCGAACAATGTACCTTCTGGTGGATTCGCCTCAAAATACTGAACAATAGACTTAGACAAAGCTCTAGCCAATTTATCTTGATGGCTTCTTTGGAAAAGCAATTTCTCTTCAGTCGGGTTAGATATAAACCCCGTTTCAACCAATACTGAAGGAATATCAGGTGACTTTAGAACCGCTAAACTCGCGTGAACTGGCTCTTTCTTGTGTAGACGTGTGACTTTACCCATTTCTTTTAGGATATTTGTAGCCACTTTATAGCCTTCTTTTTGAGAATGACTAAATTGAAGATCTAACAATGTTTGGCTTACATTTTTATCTGTATTTGTTTTCGCTAAAACCTCTCCTGCTCCGCCTAACAACTCTGATTGTTCTTCATGTTTTTCTACCCAACGAGATATTTCCGTATTGGCTCTACGAGTATTAAGCACAAAAACAGAAGCCCCTCTAGGCTTGGAGGAACTAAAGCTATCAGCGTGTACAGAAACAAGTAGATGCGCTTTACTGCGTCGTGCGATATCGGAGCGCTTATTAAGATTCACAAAATAATCACCATTGCGAGTCATTACCGCTTTTACTCCCGGCACACTATTAAGTTGTTCTGCCATTTTTCGAGAAATACTCAGTGTTGCGTGTTTTTCATATTTCTTCGTTGGTCCTATAGAACCTGGATCTTCACCGCCGTGTCCCGCATCTATCGCAACAATAATATCTGCATTCCCAGAGAATTGAGAAGCATCTTTACTGACCGCGCTTGTGGAAGCGTTACTTGTTGGCTGAGCATCTTGAGATTTAGATGTTGATGAATGTGGCATATCAATTACAAGGCGATGCCCATACTGACCACCAGGAGTTGGTTTTAATTTGAAAAGTTCGGGAGTCACCTTTGTTTTTAACTCAAAAACCAAACGATACGTACCTTTAGAAGGTGCACCGCTACTCCTGATTTTTGTCAGAACCTTGCTATCTTTAACAGAGATAGGGAGTTTAGCGTTAAGATTAGTATTTTTTAAATCGACGACGACGCGATATGGGCTAGATAGCGTGAAATAGCTAAAGTCTGCCTCTGATTTAAGATCAATAACGACTCTAGTTTCATCTGGCGAGGGCCAAATACGTACACTTTCCAACTCATTAGAAAACGCACTAGACGTCACTAGAAGTAGTAAACTGATAATGAGTAAATAAAAGTTTTTAGCTTGCTTACAAATCAAGACAACTCCAAACGATTCAGCAATAATTTTCCATAGTCACTATTTGCTTCTAAAAGGGCTGTTCTCTGCTCTCCTAGATAACGCAATTCGATATCTAAATCTGCTTGAGGCAGTAAACCTACCCCTTTTTCAGGCCATTCAACCAAACAGATTGCGTCAGGTGTAAAATAGTCTCTAATTCCCATAAACTCTAACTCTTCTGGGTCAGACAAACGATAGAGGTCAAAGTGATAAACCTGCCAAGCTTCTAACTGATAAGGCTCTACCAATGTGTACGTAGGGCTTTTCACATTACCTTTATGACCAAGAGCTCGAACAAATCCACGACTAAAGGTTGTTTTACCTGCTCCTAAATCACCATGCAGATAGATAGTGGTTTGTTTTGAACATAATTGTGCAAGCTTACGACCCATTTCGATGGTAGCTTGTTCGTCTACTAAATTAAATTGTTTTGTATTCATATTAAACTTTAAGTCGATAGAGATGATTATAGGCTGCATCTAAACAGGCTCGATTTTTTACCTAATCAGAAAGCGCTTTTCAACTATATAAAAATCATAAGGTTCAGAATAGTAAACCGTGTTTGATCTGAGAGACAAGACCTGAAAGGAAAAGAATTGAAAAGTTCACTACTTTTCCTTTGTCTTACCTTACCTCAGTTGAATAGCTCTATCATGTTAATTCAGGTAAAATTGCTAATCCTTCATCTATCTAAACACTCCTATGAACTACCTAGCTTTAGCAAAACAAATCAAACAGTGGGGCAAAGAGCTTGGCTTCCAACAAATAGGTATCTGCGATATTGACTTATCTCAACATGAGCAAGCAATGCTTAATTGGTTGAAAGCTGGATATCATGGAGAGATGGAATGGATGTCACGCCATGGCACAATGCGTTCTCGTCCAGACGAACTTCTTCCCGGGACGACACGTGTAATCAGTGTACGAATGGACTACCTGCCTCCAGAAGCTAAGTTTGCTAGTAATCTCAATAACCCTAACCAAGCCTACATAAGTCGCTATTCCTTGGGCCGCGATTATCATAAGTTGGTAAGGAATAAGCTTAATCAGTTAGGCAAGTTGATCGAATCTGAAGTAGGAACGATGGGTTATCGCCCTTTTGTCGATTCTGCACCAATATTAGAACGACCTTTAGCAGAGAAAGCCGGTATCGGCTGGACTGGAAAGCATTCTCTTATTATTAACAAATCGGCAGGTTCGTGGTTTTTCTTAGGTGAACTTCTTGTCGACCTACCTCTGCCAGTCGACGATGTCATCGAAAATGAATGTGGTAAATGCACCGCATGCATCTCTTCTTGCCCAACTCAAGCCATTGTTGCCGATGGGGTGGTCGATTCAAGAAAATGCATCTCCTACCTTACCATTGAATATGATGGTGTTATTCCAATGGAATATCGAAAAGCAATGGGTAATCGTATTTATGGGTGCGATGATTGTCAGCTTGTTTGCCCATGGAATCGATTTTCTGATTTAACCAAGCAAAAAGACTTTCATCGTAGAGCTTATCTAGAATCACCTGATTTATTAACTCTGTTTTCATGGAGCGAGAAAGAATTTCTTAAATATATGGAAGGTTCTGCTATACGCCGCATTGGGTATATTCAATGGCTACGTAATATTTCTATTGCTCTTGGTAACGCTCCATTTTCTCAAGATATTCTCTTAGCACTAGAGGAAAAGATAGGGCTAACACCGATGTTAGATGTGCATTTACATTGGGCAATGGAAGAACAAATGAAACACGTGCCAGGCCACAGTACAACAAACGAACAGCTATCAACGCCAACTAATAAAACAAAGCGTCTGATAAGAATTGTACAAAAAGGACTACCAAGGGACGCCTAACTTAAAATACTTACCTGAGATCTTATTTAATATCGTTCGTAAAATTAAAAATGTGGAAAAAAGTGTTTCACTCCCACCAAAACATTTCGATTGAGAAAGTTAAACACAAATCAGATAAATGACGAGGATCAATAAACAATAAGTTAACGATCTTTTTTTAAAAGTAAAAGTAGCAAGGAGCACAAATAAAAGCTTAACAAACAACGAGTTAATCATTTACCCTCGCTTGTGTTATTTATTTTACTTTGCAGAGGATCTTGCGGTTTATTGGCTTTTTTATAGCGCAGAATACTTTTATTCACTAGGTTATCCACAGATAAGAATAAGTGGATAACTCTGTTGATTACTTTTCCAAAATGATACGGAACGTCCACTCTGCTTAAGTTTTAGCAGTGGAAAAAATAGCAATGTATAAACTAATACAATATTTTTTTGGGGAGTAATGCTTCACAGCATTAAAGAAAAGAGCAATTGAAAGTGGCTAGAATAACCAGATGTTTATCTGGTGACATAACCATCGATGAGTAGAGGAATATGACGTGAAGTCTCTCAAACTATCGATTTGAAAATTGGTTGCGGGGGCCGGATTTGAACCGACGACCTTCGGGTTATGAGCCCGACGAGCTACCAAGCTGCTCCACCCCGCGTCCGTATACTTTTTACTTATAAAGAGCTTACTTATAAAAAAGCATCACCGTTGAGTACCGTGAGAACTATTTATCATCAACAAGTGATGATTGAATTTGGAGCGACACATCGGGTTCGAACCGATGACCTCAACCTTGGCAAGGTTGCGCTCTACCAACTGAGCTAGTGTCGCGTCATTAAACTGATAAGCAATCAATCTAATTAAAATTGGTTGCGGGGGCCGGATTTGAACCGACGACCTTCGGGTTATGAGCCCGACGAGCTACCAAGCTGCTCCACCCCGCGTCCGTATACTTTTGCTTATAAAGAGTTTATTTATAAAAAAGCATCACCGTTAAGTACCGTGAGAACTACTTATCATCAACAAGTGATGATTGAATCTGGAGCGACACATCGGGTTCGAACCGATGACCTCAACCTTGGCAAGGTTGCGCTCTACCAACTGAGCTAGTGTCGCATCATTAAACTGATAAGCAATCAATTTAATTAAAATTGGTTGCGGGGGCCGGATTTGAACCGACGACCTTCGGGTTATGAGCCCGACGAGCTACCAAGCTGCTCCACCCCGCGTCCGTATACTTTTACTTATAAAACAATTTACTTATAAAGTAATTCACTTATAAAAAAGCATCACCGTTAAGTACCGTGAGAACTATTTACCATCAATAAATGATGATTGAATCTGGAGCGACACATCGGGTTCGAACCGATGACCTCAACCTTGGCAAGGTTGCGCTCTACCAACTGAGCTAGTGTCGCATTCTGTACGTCTTTCGTCGTTCAGGGGTGCGAATTATAAGAGCATTTTTTTGTGATGCAAGTCCTTATTACAAAAAAATTCATTTTCTTGCTGTTTGGTGAAAAATGAATCAATAAAACAGAAAAAGCATCGGTTTTTGTTACTAACGATTTAGAAATTAATAAATTGCAACTGAAAAATCATAATTTTTACACCACTTTCGAATGAACGAAAGGGTGTAAATAAGCAATGATTTTTCATTAAATAGAGAAAATTGTACTTCTGTAATATTTTAACTCTGCTATCGACTCTTTAATATCGTCCAAGGCTAAATGACTACCGGTTTTCTCAAAACCATCCAAAACTTCTGGCTTCCAACGGCGAGTAAGCTCTTTCAAAGTGCTCACATCAATATAACGATAATGAAAATATTCTTCCAACACTGGCATATGCTTATATAGAAAACGCCTATCCTGACCTATGCTATTTCCACAAATAGGTGATTTCCCTTTAGGCACCCATTTCTCTAAAAACTCGATAGTTTGCTTTATTGCTTCATCTTCATCTATCTCGCTAGCGGTAACACGAGCAACCAAGCCGCTATTAGTGTGGGTATTGGTACACCAATCATCCATTTTTTCTAGTTCTTGGTCTGATTGATGAATCGCAAGTACAGGGCCTTGAGCAAGAATGTTCAACTCGCTATCTGTAACAATTGTCGCTATTTCAATGATCTTGTGTTGTTCCGGGTCTAAACCCGTCATTTCAAGATCGACCCAAATTAAGTTTTGATCGCTGAATGACATAGATGAATTGCCTATTTTGCTTGTAAAAGAGGTATCATACTCGTCCGAATGATAGTGATAAAGCCTAGAATGAGCTAAAGGTAAACGTGGCAAAGAAGAAAAAGCTAACCAAAGGTCAGGTTCGACGTGTTCGTTCCAACCAAAGCAAAAGGCTAAAAAAGAAGATTCCGTCCAATGGGACGAAGAAATGCTTGGAACAACGAAAGTAGGTCTCGTCATAACTCGTTTTGGTCAACACGCTGATATTGAAGACATAGAAACCAAAGAGATCCATCGATGTAATCTACGTAGGGGCATTGAAAGCTTGGTGTCTGGCGACAAAGTGATTTGGCGTGCTGGTCTTGAATCTATGGCGGGGATTTCTGGTGTAGTAGAAGCCGTAGAACCTCGAACGTCTGTTTTAACTCGGCCGGATTACTATGATGGCTTAAAACCAGTAGCTGCCAACGTCGACCAAATGGTTATCGTCTCCTCTGTTTTGCCTGAATTGTCTCTTAATATTATTGATCGATACTTAATCGCGTCTGAAACATTAAAGATATCGCCTCTCATTGTACTGAACAAAATTGATCTTCTAAATGAAAAACAGATAGAAGAGTATAAATCTCAGTTACAAACCTATGAGAAAATTGGCTATAAAGTCCTATTCGTCAGCAAAGAATCCGGCTATGGCATTGATGCTTTTGAGGCAGAATTAACAAATCGTATTAACGTATTTGTTGGCCAGTCTGGCGTTGGTAAATCTAGCTTAGTCAATGCTCTGATGCCCGACGTCGGCATAGAAGAAGGCGCAGTATCTTCTAACTCTGGTTTGGGACAACATACTACCACGGCAGCTCGTCTGTACCATATAACAACCGGAGGCGACCTGATCGACTCTCCAGGAATTAGAGAGTTCGGCTTGTGGCATTTAGAATCAGATGAAGTCACTGAAGCTTTTGTTGAATTTAGGCCTCATCTAGGAGGTTGTAAGTTTAGAGATTGCAAACATCTTGATGATCCAGGTTGCATACTCAGAGAGGCTGTAGAAACCGGTGAAATAAGCCGAGAACGCTTCAACAGTTACCATCGCATCCTTGAAAGCATGGGAGAGAATAAAGCCAACCGACAATATTCTCGAAGCAAAAAAGCAGATTTATAAAAACTGACAACCTTTAACGGATTAAGTAGAATTTACCGTTAAAGCGGTATGTAGTGATTTGACAAAAGATGGGTTCTAGCCCAAATAATGAGTTCTAAAAAGACATGACTTTATCAGATAAAATTAAAATTTGGTTTCAACTGTGGGCACCTAAGCACGCCATAACACGTGTCGTAGGTAAATTGGCATCAGCTAAGTTAGGTGGCTTTACGACCGCCATTATCAAACTGTTTATTAAACAATATAAGATAAATATGAGTGAAGCACTGCACTCCGATCCTGCTTACTTTAAAACATTCAACGACTTCTTTGTACGTGAACTTAAAGCTGATGCACGTCCACTCGTAGAAGATGACAAGGTTATTACTCACCCTGCAGACGCTTGTGTCAGTCAATTCGGCCCGATAGAAGATGGTCAGTTAATTCAGGCAAAAGCCCATAATTATTCTGCACAAGAGCTGCTTGGGGGCGATGCCTCATTATATGAAGAATTCAAAGATGGGCGCTTTGCGACTCTCTATCTTTCACCAAGTGATTATCACCGTGTCCATATGCCATGTGATGGCGTGCTACGCAAGATGATCTATGTCCCTGGTGACTTATATTCAGTGAACCCATTAACAGCTGAAAATATCCCCAATTTATTTGCTCGCAATGAACGAGTTGTCTGTATTTTTGACACCGAGTTTGGTCCAATGGCACAAATTTTAGTGGGTGCGACCATTGTGGGTAGTATAGAACTTATCTGGACAGGTACCGTCACCCCCCGTGGGAATACCGTTTATAACTGGAATTATCCTGCTAAAGGCAGTACTGCGGTTGTATTGAAAAAAGGTGAGGAAATGGGTCGGTTTAAACTCGGCTCAACAGTCATTAACTTATTTGCTAAAGATGCTATCGAATTTGATGACAGTATGACGAACGGTGAGCCAACTAAACTTGGTACTGCATACGCAACAATCAATTAACGGCAACATTATTATTTGTCGGGGACACTGAGTAAGGTGATCTCCGGCAGCAATTGTTATTTCATTTTCAAACCGCTTCTTTGTCCATCGGACTAATATTTTTTCTCATTATTTGACCAAAGACAAATCCAGAACAGAAAATCCCCACTTCATCTTCAAAACCCCATACTGATCTTAGTAACCAAAAACCGCTTACTTTATGCTAGCTTGCAGACACTTTTAAACTTTCTGCCTTAAGCTATGTGCAAAATAGAAAAATGAAAAATCAAACTTAGCAGCAAGGTAACACTTATGGGGTTATACGTGAGATGAAGAAAAAATTTGATTACGGGATATTGATAAAGCTGCTCATTTGCTTTGCCATTCCTTCATTTGTGCTCATGCTACCGATAGACCTGATTCCGATAGATAATCTAACCTTAATACAACATAGGCTACTTGCCATCTTTCTTCTCGCCGCGTTGTTGTGGGTACTTGAGCCCGTTCCTGTCTTCGCCACTTCTATCTTAATCATTGCCTTAGAATTGATTATGATATCCAACAAAGGGTTACACCTGTTCCGAACTCCTCCAGAAGGTCATGAACTAGGTGAACTAATGAAATACACGGATATATTTAGTGCTTTTTCATCGCCGATTATCATCTTATTTATGGGGGGCTTTGCATTAGCAATAGCAGCGTCCAAATACGAACTTGATAATAACCTAGCACGTGTTCTATTAAAGCCATTTGGAACAGAACCTCGCTTTATCATGCTTGGTTTAATGCTTATTACCGCTGTGTTTTCAATGTTCATGTCAAATACAGCCACCACGGTAATGATGCTTGCGTTACTTGGTCCAATAGTCGCGTCAGCACCTAAAGGTGATCTTGGCATCAAAGCGTTAGTTTTATGTATTCCTATTGCCGCGAATACCGGTGGTATTGCGACGCCTATTGGTACCCCTCCTAACGCCATCGCTCTGCAATATCTCACCGGAGAAAACAGCATCGACTTTTTATCTTGGATGATGATGGGCCTACCGTTTGTTATTATTCAATTAACGCTAGCTTGGTTCTTATTACAAAAACTATTTCCGTCATCGCAGAAAACAATGACTCTCAAATTAGACGGTACATTTAAGAAAAGTTGGCGCGCTATTGTCGTTTACGTCACCTTTGCGACTACGATATTGCTTTGGATGACGACCAAGGTTCATGGCATGAATACCTATGTAGTTTCAATTATTCCTCTTGCAGTGTTTACCCTAACGGGCATCATGGGAAAAGAGGAGCTTAAGCAAATTAACTGGGACGTATTGTGGCTCGTAGCCGGTGGTATCGCTATTGGTATAGGCTTAGATAAAACGGGTTTGGCGGTAGCTCTAGCGCACGCAATTGACTATAGCGCCTTATCTCCAGTAGCGGTTGTTATCACACTATCTCTCGTCTGTTGGCTCATGGCTAACTTTATGTCTAATACTGCAACAGCAAACTTACTAATGCCTATTGCGGCTGCTATTGGCGCTTCAATGGAGAGTTTATCTACTATCGGCGGGATGCAGGGACTATTGGTTGTCGTCGCATTCTCCGCATCGTTGGGTATGATTTTGCCTGTATCTACTCCACCTAACTCCCTCGCTTATTCTACGGGGCTCATAGAAAGCAAGGATATGGCAAAGACAGGGATTATTATGGGGGTCGTAGGGCTACTTATTGTCTATGCCGCCACGCTTATTATTACTTGATAACACCCTGAATCTTCATTAATTTCCATCCCTAAGCCAGTAGTCTTATCTACTGGCTTTTTTTAATTATTATCCTATTCGATCTAGTTGTTGCTCATTTTTTACGGCATAGTTAACTCAATTCAATTCTACATTTAGAAATCACTATGTCATATGAGTGGCTAGCCCTCGCCGCCGCGTTTTTGTGGGCAATATCCAGCGTTATCTCGGTCGTACCCGCACGCCATTTGGGCGCATTCTCTTACAGCAGATGGCGAATGGGATGCACAGCCGTTATTTTGACCACAATGGCACTGTTTACTGGTGGATGGGCAAGCGTAACTTCAGTACATATAGGCCCAATGGCTTTATCAGGTTTAATCGGTATTTTTATTGGAGATACCGCACTGTTTGCCTGCATGAATAGAATGGGACCAAGACAAGCTGGGCTACTGTTTGCGTGTCATGCTGTCTTTTCTGCCATATTGGGGTACTTTCTTTTCAGTGAGACAATGAGCGCTGTCGAGTTCATTGGTGCCAGCCTGGTTTTTTCCGGCGTCCTTACTGCAATTTTTTTGGTAAGAAAAAACAAGGAGTACATGACTGGGAAGCAATCAAAGGCAATGTATGGATTGGTCTTTCTCTCGGACTTTTAGCGGCTCTGTGTCAGGCCCTTGGGGGGATTATCGCCAAGCCGATAATGCAAACCCATATAGACCCTATTGCAGCATCTGCAATCCGGATGATCGCGGCATTTCTTGCTCATTCTTTATTTAGAGCAACAGGTTCAAAAATAACAAAGCCAAGCAATCCTCTTACGTTAAGAGTATTTGGTATAACCTTTATCAACGGCTTCTTAGCCATGGCCGTTGGAATGACATTAATCCTCTACGCTTTAAGAGACGGAAACGTAGGTATGGTGGCGTTACTCTCATCAACAACCCCTATCATGGTTTTGCCTATTTTATGGTTCTACCTAAAACAGAGACCAAATCGATTCGCTTGGATTGGTGCTTTTATGGCAGTGGTAGGTACTGGAATACTGGTAAGTTAGCCGTCAGAAGACTAGGCTCGAGGAAAAGAAAATGCTGTCACTTCATCAATATGTTGCTTTTCCTGAGCCAGCATCACTAACCTGTCAATACCTAGCGCGACACCGGCACAGGCAGGTAAGCCAGCTTTTAGCGCATCAATTAAATGATAATCAATAGGTTGCATTTCCAATCCCATATCTCGACGTTTTTGATTATCCTCTACGAATCTAGAAAGTTGTTCTTGAGGATCATCCAATTCATGAAATCCATTGGCTAACTCAATACCTTTAAAATAAACCTCAAAACGGTCCGCTACTCTAGGATCGTTGGTATTAATTTTAGCTAAAGCCGCTTGAGAGGCAGGAAAGTCATAGACAAAAGCTGGACTTGTTAAGCCGATTTTGGGTTCCACACCAATGCTAAAAAGCAGTTGAAGCAAAGTATCTCGGTCATGTTCAGGATCAGCGATATCACTTAACCCTAATGAAGAGGCTACCTCTTTCAACTCTTTCATAGAAGCCTGTAACGGGCAGACTTCTAATGAACTCAAAAATGCCTGTTGATAAGTAAGCCGAACCGATGTCCCAACATTAAGCGTTAGTTGCAATAGCTCGTCCATTTCGTCCATTAAATCATGATGATCGAAACCGACTCGATACCATTCCAACATTGTGAATTCGGGATTGTGATAGCGACCATTTTCTTCATTGCGAAAAGACTTACCAATCTGATAAATAGAGCCACTACCAGCTGCCAGCAATCTCTTCATATGAAATTCAGGGCTTGTCATCAGAAACAGCGGTTGCCCATCTGCATAACCGGGGCCGATAAAATCGGTCTTAAAGGTATGTAAGTGAATATCTGTTACGGTTGCATGGCTGATTGCTGGTGTATCCACCTCGAGTACGTCTCTATCGACAAAAAAACGTCTAATGCCTCCAATCAATGTCGCTCGTAATTTGAGCGATTCGATACTTGCACTCGGTTGCCAACTATCATTATTCATATATATAAGCCTATGTAACCCATTGGTATGTATTGAAAATTAAAACCATTAAAAACAACTCAGTGATGGACATCACACATTCAATAAATGACAAGTATACAACCTTATTTCTAAGGTAAAAAACCGTCAATATCAATTTATTCCTGACATTGGTACCGTACACTAGTTTCAGGTCAGAAAATAATTTATAACTAAATACGCATCGAATATAGAGATGAACTAATGTTCATCTCTTATTACTTTGTAAAAAACACACACTGGAGGATAACTGTGCAAATAATAACCACAGATATCGCAGTGATCGGCGCCGGTGGCGCTGGTCTTCGTACTGCAATCGCAGCGGCTGAAGCAAATCCTGAGTTAGAAGTAGCTCTGATTTCTAAAGTCTACCCAATGCGTTCACATACCGTCGCGGCTGAAGGTGGCTCTGCTGCCGTCATCAAAGATGAAGATTCACTCGATAACCACTTTAACGATACCGTTGGTGGTGGTGACTGGCTTTGTGAACAAAATGTGGTCGAATATTTTGTTGAAAACGCAACACGAGAAATGATCCAGATGGAGCAATGGGGTTGTCCATGGAGCCGTAAAGAAAACGGTGAAGTGAACGTCCGTCGCTTTGGTGGAATGAAAGTAGAACGCACATGGTTTGCTGCAGATAAAACTGGCTTCCATATGCTTCATACACTATTCCAAACCTCGATCAAATACAGTCAGATCAAACGTTTTGACGAATATTTCGTGGTGGACTTGCTGGTAGAAAACGATGAAATTCAAGGCTTAGTCGCGATCCACATGTCCGAAGGCGAGCTTGTTACTATCAAAGCAAAATCCGTGGTACTCGCTACTGGTGGTGCAGGACGTGTTTATAACACCAACACCAACGGCGGTATCGTTACTGGTGACGGTATGGCCCTTGCTTATCGTCACGGTGTACCTCTGCGTGATATGGAATTTGTTCAGTATCACCCAACAGGTCTTCCAGGTACGGGCATTTTGATGACTGAAGGTTGTCGTGGTGAAGGCGGCATTATTGTCAATAAAAATGGCTACCGCTACCTACAAGATTACGGAATGGGACCGGAAACACCGGTTGGAGAGCCAAAAAACAAATACATGGAACTCGGCCCTCGCGACAAAGTATCTCAGGCATTCTGGCATGAGCAGCAAAAAGGCAACACCATTGAGCATCCACTTGGCGATGTCGTTCACCTAGACCTAAGACATTTAGGAGAAGAGTATCTTCAGGAACGTCTTCCATTTATTTGTGAGCTATCTAAAGCCTATGTGAATGTTGACCCAGCCAAAGAGCCTATTCCAATTCGTCCAACGGTACACTACACGATGGGTGGTATTGAAACCGACCCGAGTTGTGAAACGAAGATCAAAGGTCTATTCGCTGTTGGTGAGTGTGCATCTTCTGGCTTGCACGGTGCAAACCGTTTAGGGTCAAACTCATTGGCTGAGTTCGTGGTATTTGGCCGTGTTGCCGGTGAAAGTGCCGTCAAACGCGCTGAAGAATTTACTGGTTGGAACGAAGAGTCTATCGACAAGCAAGTGAAAGCGGTAGAAGACCGAATTCAAGTACTGATGAATCAAGAAGGCGACGAAAGTTGGTCTACCATTCGTACTGAAATGGGGCATTCAATGGAAGCCGGTTGTGGTATTTATCGCCGTGAAGACCTCATCGAAGAAACCATCAATAAACTCACAGAGCTTAAAGAGCGTTATAAGAAAATCAGCATTAAAGATAAAGGAAAAGTGTTTAACACTGACCTACTTTATGCAATTGAAATTGGATACGGCCTTGAAGTAGCCGAAGCGATGGCTCACTCCGCGATCCTTCGTCGTGAATCTCGTGGCGCACATCAACGCTTAGATGAAGGTTGTACCGAGCGTGATGATATTAACTACTTGAAACACTCACTGGCTCTATATAACGAAGATAGCGCACCAACGATTGAATATAGCGATGTCACCATCACTAAATCTCAACCTAAGGCTCGCCTGTATGGTGCCGCAGCAGAAGAAGCTGCTGCAAAAGAAGCCGCTGCAGCTAAAGCCGAAGAGGAGCAGAAGTAATGACGGGCACTAGAATTCAAAAAGTCGATATTCTGCGTTATGACCCAGAAAAAGACGCAGAACCGTATACACAAACTTTCGAAGTACCATTCGATGACACAATGTCGGTACTTGACGCACTGGGCTACATCAAAGATAACCTAGATAAAGACCTCTCTTATCGGTGGTCTTGTCGTATGGCTATCTGTGGTTCATGTGGAATGATGGTGAATAACTATCCTAAGCTAGCCTGTAAGACATTTTTACGTGATTACCCTGATGGTCTTTTAATCGAACCATTAGCGAATTTCCCTATCGAAAAAGACTTAATTGTTGATATGACGCCGTTTATCGAACGTCTAGAAGCACTTAAGCCTTATATTTTAGGCAATGACCGCACACCTGAAGATGGTCCTAACAATCAAACACCTGAGCAGATGGCGAAATATAAGCAATTTGCGGCTTGTATCAACTGTGGTCTTTGCTATGCAGCATGTCCTCAGTTTGGTCTGAACCCTGAGTTCCTTGGTCCTGCAGCGATTACCCTTGCCCACCGCTATAACTTAGATAGCCGTGACAATGGTAAAGCCGAGCGTATGGAGCTACTCAATGGTGAAAATGGTGTATGGGGCTGTACGTTTGTAGGCTTCTGCTCTGAAGTTTGTCCTAAGAGCGTCGACCCAGCCGCTGCGGTAAACCAAGGGAAAGTAGAGTCCTCTAAAGACTTTGTGATCGCTATGCTAAAACCTCAGGAGGGCTAAGGATGAGCAACCGTAAACCTTACGTTCGCGAAATGAAAGCAACATGGTGGCAGAAGAGTAACTTCTACCGCATGTATATGATCCGTGAAGCGACAGTATTACCGATTATATTTTTTACATTATGTCTAACCTTTGGTTTAGGCAGCCTAGTTAAGGGTCCTGAATCATGGGAAGCTTGGCTATCCTTTATGGCAAACCCTGTTGTCGTAGCGATTAATATCGTTTCATTAGCAGGAAGCCTGTTCCACGCACAGACATTCTTCACTATGTTCCCACAAGTTATGCCGATCCGTTTGAAAGGCAAACTCGTAGACACGAAGATTATTGTACTTGGTCAGTGGGCTGCAGTTGCTGCTATCTCATTAATCGTACTCATCATTGTATAAGGGGCTCATTGTGGTTAATAAACATCCAAAACGTTCAGACGAGCCCGTATGGTGGGGCTTATTTGGTGCTGGTGGTACTTGGTTTGCAATGATTACCCCGATTACTGTATTGGTAATGGGTATTCTTGCACCGCTAGGGATCATTGATGCAGAAGCGATGAGCTACGAGCGTGTTGCAGACTTTGCAACTAGCTTTATTGGCGCGCTATTTATCATTGGTACATTAGCACTACCAATGTGGCATGCGATGCACCGTGTACACCATGGTATGCACGACTTAAAACTACACACCGGTGTGGTTGGTAAAATTGTTTGCTACTTTATCGCCGCTTTAATTTCAGCGCTGAGTGTGATTTTTATCTTTATGATTTAAGTCTCCATAAGATAAAAAAAGGGATTGATGCTAAAACATCAATCCCTTTTTATTTTTCTAAAATAGAACCTACTTCACTCGACCTACATATTCGCCAGAGCGAGTATCGACCTTAATGACTTCACCAATTTGGATAAACAATGGAACACGAACGACTGCACCAGTTACCAATGTAGCAGGCTTACCACCCGTACCCTGCGTATCACCCTTAAGACCTGGGTCAGTTTCAGTTACTTCAAGCTCTACAAAGTTAGGTGGCGTTACCGTTATAGGGTTACCATTCCACAAAGTGATCATACAAGTGTTATTTTCTACCAACCACTTAGCGCTATCACCTACTGCTTTTACATCCGCTGCAATTTGTTCGAATGTTTCTGAGTTCATAAAGTGGTAGAATTCACCATCTGAGTATAGGTAATCTAGATCGATATCCATCACGTCTGCTTGTTCAAAGCTTTCACCAGACTTAAATGTTTTTTCTAGCACCTTACCAGAAAGGAGTTTACGAATTTTAACACGGTTAAATGCTTGTCCTTTACCTGGTTTTACGTATTCGTTTTCAAGGATTACGCTAGGCTCGTTATCAAGCATTAGCTTAAGACCGCCTTTAAATTCATTAGTGCTAACTGTAGCCATTTTGTCCTCTTAAATTTTCTTCGAGTTAAACTTTAATGTCGCATATCATACCCCGAAAAACCGTCGCTGTTGAGCAAAACTGGCTGAATGAACTAACGAATGCGATCTCAGATCCTCAAATACTATTAAAAAAGCTCGGTATTCCTCTGTCTCAATGGCCTAAAGATAAAAACGGTCAAATAAATTTCACCGCGAGAACAAAGTTCTCACAAAAAGTACCCCAAAGCTTTATCGATAAAATGGAAAAGGGAAACATCCATGACCCGCTTCTTCGCCAAGTGCTGCCTGTTAGTGAAGAATTAGAGATCCATGAAGGCTACTCTTCAGATCCATTAGAGGAGCAAGAGAACGAAAGACCCGGGCTTTTACATAAGTATCGCAACAGAGCTCTACTTATATTAAAAGGGGGTTGTGCTGTTAACTGTCGGTACTGCTTTAGACGACACTTTCCATACAGTGATAACAAAGGCAGTAAAACCGTCTGGCAACAAAGCCTTAATTATATAGCAGAGCACACAGAGCTTAACGAAGTGATATTGTCGGGGGGTGACCCATTAATGGCAAAAGATCATGAATTAGAATGGCTCATTGAGGAACTTAGCCAGATAAACCATATAAAGCGCTTGAGAATTCACTCACGATTGCCTGTTGTCATACCGTCTAGAATAACGGATAAACTCTGCGACCTTTTACGCAGTACAAGATTACAGGTTGTCTTTGTTTCTCATATTAATCATGCCAATGAAATAGATGAGCATCTTGCTTCCGCTGTTCACAAACTAAAACTATCTGGTGTTCACCTTCTCAACCAAGGTGTTCTACTAAAAGGAGTGAACGATAATGCTGATGCTCAAGTAGACCTGAATGAACGGTTATTTGATGTGGGTATACAACCCTATTATTTACATGTGTTAGACAAGGTTCAAGGTGCTGCCCACTTCTATGTTAGCGACCATGATGCAAAGCAGATAATGATAGAAGTGATCGCTCGTGTTTCAGGGTACATCGTACCTAAGCTTACAAGGGAAATAGGCGGTAAACCGAGTAAAACACCCTTAGATTTAGGGTTGGAGTGACACCAATCGATGTACGTTTGCATTTGGTAGTTTAGATCCCCACTTTCGTGGGGATGTCGGAGATTAGAGTGCGAAACGTAGACAAGACGGAGTGAGGTACCTGAGTATGCATAGCGGCATAAAAGGTAATCAATCGCTCATCTTACGTATCTGTACTTTCAAAGATCTTATCGGCAGAAGCCGCAACGAAACCTTGATACAACTCACCGTTGCTCATAGGGTACCTTAAAGCGAATTCATAGAATCCACCGGGAATAACCTGACTTCCACCTGAAAACGATACCGGGACTTTATCTGCCATGGTAGAAGACTGCTCTAACAACACTTCTGCAGAACCTTTTACTTCCCCACCCGATTCATTAATATCAAAACCTGCGACTCTTAAATGGTCATTCACTGCTTTTACACTGGAGAAGGCACTAAGCTGGTTCACGCTCACGGTAAAATGATTCGCACCATAACCATGAGCCGCTAGCCAAGCCGCATATTCGCTCTCTTCGGAGAGCAGCAAATATTCTTCATGGCTAATGTCCCACATACGGCCATTATGGAGAAAATCACTACTGCCTAGTTCTTTAGAATCAACCTGAGCAACCAGTTTTTCAACAATGGATTGTAATTGTGTTGAGCACAACCCTACCTCTAACTGGCTAATAAATACTTTCGGCTGAGTCGTATCAGGATGCTCATAATGCTTTGCCGTCAGGTGTTTACTTTCAAAGATGTAATCACCGCATTCTTTATAGCCAAGGTCCAAAAATGGTTTCGCCAACGTCTCTATTCCTAAAGGAGCCAGAGAAAAGGTACGCAGAGCAATATGGTCATTAATAAGTGACTCATCTTCTTCTAGCAGATCATGTACTTTATCTGCATTAGGACAGAGCCGCTCAATATAATCATTCCATAGTGATTGAAATAAAATACTCGGTGACATGATGCCTCCTTGAGTTATGAATTTTGAGTCTTGAGTCTTGAGTCTTGAGTCTTGAGTCTTGAGTCTTGAGTCTTGAGTCTTGAGTCTTGAGTCTTGAGTCTTGAGTCTTGAGTCTTGAGTCTTGAGTCTTGAGTCTTGAGTCTTGAGTCTTGAGTCTTGAGTCTTGAGTCTTGAGTCTTGAGTCTTGAGTCTTGAGTCTTGAGTCTTGAGTCTTGAGTCTTGAGTCTTGAGTCTTGAGTCTTGAGTCTTGAGTCTTGAGTCTTGAGTCTTGAGTAAAAAATAGCTTTTAAAAACACCAATGCAAATGTTTTTTCAAGATTCGAGAAGCGAAGCGCTCAAGATTCAATTTCTTTCAAATAGCGAAGCGCTCAAAATTCATCAAAGTTTAACGCCAGGACTCAAGGTTGCAGGCAGCAATGTTTCGCTTCCTTCCATAGAGGCCATAGGATAAGCACAGTAATCCGCTGCGTAAAAAGCACTAGGGCGTAAGTTACCCGAAGCACCCGGCCCACCAAATGGTGCATCACCACTTGCGCCGGTTAACTGGCGATTACGATTTACGATCCCAGCTCGAATATGATCGACAAAATATTCCCACTCTTTGTCATCCGTAGAAACTAACCCTGCTGACAATCCAAAACGTGTGTCATTAGCTAGCTCAACCGCTTTCTCTAATCCTTCATAACGGACTACTTGTAGAAGTGGGCCGAAATACTCTTCATCTGGTAGAGCATCTATTTTCGTAACGTCTATTAAGCCCGGTGTAACAAATGCCGCTTTGGTATGCTTTGCTTCAACAATAGAAGTCGCGCCTAGCTCTAATAGATTTGCTTGTGCATTTAAAATGAACTCAGCTGCCTGAATAGAGATTTGCGGGCCCATAAATGGCTGAGGATCAGCGAAAGGCTCATCGACAAGTATATTATTCGTTGCTTCGGTGAGCTTATGAATAAGCGCATCCCCTTTTTCACCAACAGGAACATATAAACGGCGAGCACAAGTACAGCGTTGACCTGCACTGATAAATGCAGACTGTACAATGGTGTAAACCGTTGAATCGAGATCTCCGTAATTTTCAGAAATCACCATAGGGTTATTCCCGCCCATCTCTAAAGCAAGCATTTTGTCCGGTTGACCAGCAAACTGTCGATGGAGAATGTGCCCTGTATTCGCGCTCCCCGTAAATAATAGACCATCAATGCCCTTTGAATCCGCAAGTGCAACACCTGTTTCTTTCGCACCTTGTACAAGGTTAATAACACCAGCAGGTAAGCCCACTTTTTGCCACAGCTTAATAATAAGTTCCGCAGTGGCTGGTGTTTGCTCAGATGGCTTATACACAATCGTATTACCCGCTAAAAGTGCTGGTACCATATGTCCGTTAGGTAAATGAGCAGGGAAATTGTACGGACCAAAGATTGCCATAACGCCTAGAGGTTTGTGACGGAGAACAATCTGATTGTCCCCTACTTCGCGATGAGTTTCGCCAGTACGGTCATGATAAGCACGAATAGAAATAGCGATTTTTCCGGCTACCGCACCCGCTTCTGTTCGAGTTTCCCAAATTGGCTTGCCTGTCTCTTTAGCAATAATTTGAGCTATCTCTTCGCTATTTGCTTTAACCTCTTCCGCAAACGCGAGCACATAAGTTTCACGTTCTGAAAAGCTCAGTTTTTTCCAGTCAATAAATGCAACACGTGCCGCTTTTACAGCCTGCTCTACTTGAGAGACTGTTGCACTATCACCCTGCCAAATAACCTCGCCGTTATACGGCGAGACTGAATCAAATCCGTCACCTTGACCTGCAACCCATTGACCTGCTATCCACTGTCCCATCATTTATCCTTAATCTCTGCGGTTTCTCTTGTACCAATCAACAGTCACTATTGAGTGAGCATTCGAACGTAATCACCATCTTTTACTTCCAATGCACTCGCTACTTCTGGAGATATAAGTACCGTTTCTGACTCATGGTCAAAAGCCCCTTTTGCAGCGGTGCCTCGAAAATTTTCAAAAGAAGTATTAATCATCAAATAGTCTTGTGAACTACTATGCTCTCTCACTTCAACCTTAGCTTTAAATGAATCTCGAACGGACACAATGTTCTGTAAATCACATTCAACCGTCGGACCAGCATCAAAAATATCGACATAATCCCGACAAACAAAGCCTTCTTTTTTCAATAACTTAAGAGCTGGTACAGTATTGTCATGAACCTTTCCAATAACCGCTTGAGCCTCTTTACTTAACAAGTTGATATAAATAGGAAGCTTAGGCATGAGATCCGCAATAAAACCTTTTTTACCGATACCAGTAAGATAATCGGCTAACGTAAAGTCAATTGAGAAAAGTGTTCCTGCAACCATTGCCAGAATGGGGAGTTACCGTCAGCATCGGATACACCGCGCATTTCAGCAAATACAGTTTCAGAAAAACGTTCTGGGTGTTCTGCCATCATCAAAAAGCGACACTTCGACATCAGACGGCCATTTAAGCCACCTCTAAAACTTGGTCGGAGAAAAAGCGTGCAGACTTCAGAGCATCCAGTGTAATTGTTACCAAATGTCAGAAGTTTAACGACGTTATTTACGCCTAATTTGGGGGACGTATGTACTATTTTACTAATATGGTAAGTATAAAAAGGAACATCCCACCCTATAGACGCTTCTATGCCAGTTGTACCACCGATTTCACCCGTCTCTGAATCGTAACCAACCATTAGGTACCCTTCATCTCCAGGTCTGGTTACGTTAGGTTTACTAAAACTATCTACCGAGTTATTTATTCGGTTGGTCAGTAATTCTTCATTAACAGGAAGGGAGGTAAATCCATGTCCAGACTCTACAGCGCAAACATGCAGCGCTTCATAATCTGTCTTTTCTATTGGTCGAACAACCAGCATCTGCAGTACTCCTCGCAGTTATGGCTCCTAGACTCCAGTTTGTGACTAGAGACTAGGTACCCAAAGTTCCATTTATTCTTAAACGATTGAAGCGATAGCTTTATCTAGCTTAGCTAACCCTTCTTCAATATCTTTTTTATCGATGACAAGCGAAGGGGTAAAACGAACCACGCTTGCGCCAGCCACTAGAAGCATTAAACCTTCTTTACCTGCTGCAACCAGCACATCACGCGCTCGACCTTGCCACTCATCATTTAGCGCAGCACCGATAAGTAAGCCTTGACCTCTAATTTCAGAGAAAATATTGTATTTCTCATTAATTTTTTCCAGGCCATCACGGAATAGAGCTTCTCTTTCTTTCACTCCAGCAAGTGTTTCAGGCAAACTAACGACATTAACGACCGCTTCTGCTACTGCGCAAGCAAGTGGGTTACCACCATAAGTAGAGCCATGTGTACCAACTTTTAGGAAAGGGGCATATTCATCAGTGGTTAACATCGCTCCAATTGGAATACCGCCACCTAATGATTTTGCAGTACTTAAGATATCAGGCGTTACTCCTAATCCTTCATAAGCATAAAAGGTACCTGTACGACCGTTACCAGTTTGAACTTCATCGTAAATTAGCAGAGCATTGTGCTTATCACACAATTCACGAACAGTTTGTGCAAACTCTTTGCTAGAGGAAACAATACCACCCTCACCTTGAAGCGGCTCCATCATTACTGCGCAGGTTTTATCCGATATTTTGGCTTTAAATGCTTCAATATCGTTGTAATCAAGATGAGTAACATTACCCGGTTTAGGACCAAACCCATCGGAGTAAGCTTCTTGCCCACCCACTGTAACGGTGAAGAAAGTTCGACCGTGAAAACCTTGTTTAAAGGCAATAATCTCTGATTTATCATCGCCGTATTTTTCAGCAGCAACGCGTCGAGCAAGCTTAAGAGCAGCTTCGTTCGCTTCTGCACCAGAGTTGGCAAAAAATACTTTGTCTGCAAATGAGATCTCAGTGAGTTTCTTTGCAAGTCGTAACGCTGGCTCATTCGTCATAACATTACTTAAGTGCCAGATCTTATTTGCTTGCTCTGTGATTGCCTTTACCATAACCGGATGACAGTGGCCCAAACAGCTCACAGCAATACCACCCGCGAAATCGATATACTCATTGCCTTGTTGATCCCACACACGAGAACCAATACCTTTTACAGGAATCATTTCCATTGGGTTGTAACAAGGTACCATCACGTCATTGAACCAATTACGTTCGACTTTACTATCCATTACTTAACTCTCCATTTCCCCGCAGTCGGCCATTTTTAATTTTACAAATGAATTAGCCAGCTGGTGATTTATTCTACTCTTGCATTGTATTAACAATTTATTAACTATTTCAATAGCTATAAATGCTTATTTAACAAATACTGTTCAGCAAGAAAGGCTCATTATTGACGATTTATTCATTATTTAGTCACTGTTATAAATAAATTTTCCCAAAAATTTGCTGCAATAATTACTTTTTACAGCAATTTCATACAGTTTAAGCACAGCAGTGTATTAAACTGCGCATAAATTTTCATATCTGAGAATATTCATTCTAGAGAAAAAAATGTTAAGAAAAGAGATCTTTAGCGAGATAGGGGAAGTAAATATGGCCCTAACGACGTAGGAAATTAGCTAGAAGGTCATGACCTTGATCTGTTTTGATTGACTCAGGATGAAATTGAACTGCATCTATCGGTAACGTTATATGTTGAAAACCCATAATTTCATCAATTGAGCCGTCCTGTTTTTCAGTCCACGCTGTAATCTCAAAACAATCAGCCAGTGATTGTTGATCCACAATCAGAGAGTGATAGCGAGTTACCGTTAACGGATCATTTAGCTGTCTAAATACTCCTTTGTTGTTATGTCGAATTTTAGACGTTTTTCCGTGCATCACTTTTTTAGCGCGAATGACATTCGCACCAAACGCTTGCGCTATAGCTTGATGCCCCAGACAAACACCAAAAATAGGTAACTTACCCGCAAAATACTTTATCGCCTCTAATGAAATACCTGCGTCACTCGGAGTGCATGGACCAGGGGAAATCACAAGGTGAGTAGGATTAAGCGCTTCGATACCTTGAATATCAATTTCGTCATTTCTTATCACTTTTACATCAGCACCAAGCTCGCAGAAATACTGAAACAAGTTATAAGTAAATGAATCGTAATTATCAATGATAAGTAACATAAGGGTCTTTAGGCTATTTTACTAAGGCGGTATTGTGCTACAGGGAAAATGAATGGCAAGAAAAAACTAACAAAAAGAAGGCCAGCATTCATTTGCTGGCCTTTGCTAACCTATAATCAAATGGATTATTTTTTAACATGCTCACGAGATCGAACAAAACCAAAACCAGCTAAACCAATAAGAAGAGCGGCGCCTACACTGCCCCCTTTCATATCTAGTTCTAGTACTGCAGGATCATGATCCGATGAACGATAATGGTCGGCATACTTCGGCAAATCGCCAGTATATTTAGAGCTATACTCAAAGAGAGTCGATTCTCCACCATTAATGTGCCAATCGACAGCATCAACCACTTTGTTTTCTAGTGAATCACTAACCAAAATATGATCCAAAGAGCCAACTTCATCATTATATGAATAACTCCATGCTTCAGGGTGGAATAGAGATACGGCATTAACATAGCCATAGCTCTTATTTACTACGCCACCTTGGTCGCCATACTGCTCTGCACCTTCTATATACGTGTTTCTTGCTGCACGAATATCACGGCCTAGAGTCAACGAATCAAACTCGGTCAATACCAGCATTGGGTCTTCTTTCGCGTAAGAATTCATATCACCTAGAATGACTTTGTGCCCATCAATTTTTTCTAGCGCATCACCTAAAGCAACGGCTGCGGCTACACGAAACTGCTCACATGATCCTTGAAGATCAGCGTCTTTACCACCTTGCCCACCATCTTCAATTGCTGCTGCATCTTCCCAGCATTTAGAACCTTTAGATTTAAAGTGATTAATCGCTACTGTAATCTTATTGTTACCGTGTTTGCCTTTCATCCCTTTCACTTTGAACGTTGGCGCTAACGAATCACGCTGATAGTTCTTTCCATCCTCTATCACTTTATCGTCGGAGTCTCTTACTTCAGGCGCTTGCTGTGAAGGCATAGGAATAACTCGCGATTCCACTAGTTTCACCGCTTTCGGTCGATAGATGACACCCACAGCTATCGAGTCGGTTCCTACGGAATCATTCGCATCTAAAACGCCGTCAGTATTTGAATCATAAGATACAAACGCATACTGATTTTTCCTTTTAGCTATGTGACTGTTCACCTGATCAAGCAGTTGCTTGATTGCTGACTTTTCACCAAAACCGTTGTTTTCAATTTCCATCAGACCAATAATATCGGCATCGAGTCGAAGGATCGCCTGGACGATTTTTTCCTGTTGCAACTCAAAATCTTCTTGCGTTGTTGCACCACGATTGCTCCCAAACTGATTGCTGTCCCCCCGAAAGGTGAATTGAAATAGTTTAAAACGTTAAAGGTTGCGATACGAAGATCGCCTTCATACAGTTCTGGCTCGTCTGTCCGAGCAGATAAATGGATAAAGTTTTCAGCCGTAACGGTATTGGTCACAATCATACGATAGTCACCGTATGTGTAAGCAAGCACACCCTCTAAACCATCTACTCTGTCATTTATTCGAATATAATCTTCCGTAGACCCATCTGAATCGGCGTCTGTTCTGCCAAAATCAGGATAATATGGCACCACACCATCGTCCGCTTTTTCATCTGAGTCGATAAATAAACGATGAATCGCATTCTGCTTAGATTGATTATCGGCTTCTTCAGAGCCTGCTACAAATAGTTGGTTAGGCTGCATATTAGGACGGCCTTGGGCGAGAACCATGTTATTTCTGCGTGAACCATAATCATAACCAAAAGTTCTTGTTACGCGCATATCTAAATCTGAATCAGTTTTCACTAACATCCCTTCGTAACGTTCAAGGGTTTGTTCAAAGTCCCGATCCGTGCTGCGCATTTTTATTGCTGTCGCTTGAGGGATATCTTGTTCTGCAAGCTTAACCCAATCGTTTTTATCTATAGAAAGCTGTGTATTTGAGTAATACTCTTTTACTTTGCCGTAAGCACAAACAACATCTCCGGCAGCGACTTCCGTTGAATCACTATTAGTGAATATGAATAGCCCTTCCGAGGTCTTAGGATCCGCGTCTGCATTCAATGACTGTAAGAAAAAACCTTTTGTAATAGAGCGAGTGACGGCGGTTACAACACCCTTAACATAGTAATTTTCAGTACTACTATAAGATCCCTCTTCAAGTAGTGGCGAAGTATCACCATCCCCTTGAACATCAGATATTGACGTAAATTCTGGTTCTAGCCCATCCACTTTACAATCAAATGCCACTGGCATTTGTAATTCTTCTAGAGAACCTAGATTGGTGATGTCATCTTTATCTAAGGGCTCCCAATCACCAGATGCGTAGCTCGTTGAAGGGTTATAAGAAGAAGATTTTCTTACTAATGTTACATCTTTCCCCCAATTTGCGCCTCCCATAAGGCCAACCACATCATGTACGCTGCGATCGGCCGCATTGAGTATCGCAATAGGGTCATTACCATTGTGATTAATAACCGCGTTATCTGTAAAATCAGTTACCGCCTGGATTTTGTCGTTTGCACGAGAATTTGAAAACACCACCACATCATTTGCAGCAATGGTGACATCATCTAAAGCATATTCTTTAGTCCACTCCCCGCCCCCGTTACTAGAAATGGCGAGAATATACCCTTCTAACGTCACCGAGTCTGATCCGGTATTCGCGATTTCAATCGCTTTGTTATAGCTTCCACCCTCGACATACTGAGAGATAAAAACCTCTGCTGATGCTGAATATGAAATTGCACATACGACTGTAGCTAAAACACTCTTTTTAAAAAAGTTATTGTCCATAATTCACCTCTTAGCTTCCCTTGCAACGATCTGCTCACTGAAAAGCTAATTTTCTTTTATTGTTGTTTTAATTCGTACGACTCGATCGAATTACTAATATTTATGATGTAAACCAATCCTAAATTTACATCGCGAATACTAGAGCAAAGTTCAACAGGGTAATGTGAATGTAATGCTTTACTTTTTTGACAATTCCAAATTTGGAACGAATTTCATTATATTTGAGAAAGCAATCGATAACTTTTTTATAACAATTGAGGCTATTATCAATATTGAGAATAACAATTGGGTTGCCCAATATGATGAGGCTGTGAATAGTAAGTTCTTTAGATACGAAAAAGTCACCATTTAAAGGTGACTTTTTGTTTACGAAATGAAGGAGTAAATTAAACGACTATTACCTAGGGACGAGTAACAAAGCCTACTGCTTCATATACTTTTTTCAGTGTTATTGCTGCGCGTTCAGATGCTTTATCTGCGCCCATCTTCATAACAGAATCTAGGTAAGCTCGATCGTTTCGAATACGCTTGTATTCGCTTTGTACTGGCTCAAGCATAGAGACAACCGCCTCAGCTACGTCACCTTTTAAATGGCCGTACATTTTCCCTTCATAATCAGCCTCAATCTCCGCAAAAGTTTTCCCTGTCGCAGCAGACATCAGCCCCATAAGGTTGGCAATACCCGGCTTGTTTTCGATATCAAACGCAACACGCGGTGGATCTTCAGGGTCGGTTACCGCACTTTTAATCTTTTTAGTAATCGATTTAGGGTCCTCAAGAAGAGTAATCACGTTTTTACGATTGTCATCTGACTTCGACATTTTTTTAGTCGCGTCTTGAAGGCTCATGACGCGCGAACCAACCGTCGGGATATAAGGTTCTGGTACAACAAAAGTTTCACCATAGATATTATTAAAGCGGTTGGCGATATCGCGAGCTAGCTCTAAATGCTGCTTTTGATCACTGCCTACAGGTACTTGCTCTGCCTGGTACACCAAAATATCTGCCGCCATTAATACTGGGTAATCGTAAAGACCAACGTTGATGTCATTCGCATAACGCTTTGATTTATCTTTAAACTGAGTCATGCGATTCAACTCGCCCATTTGAGTGTAACAGTTAAGAATCCAACCTAACTGCGCATGCTCTGGTACATGGGATTGAACAAACAGGGTACTCTTTTCTGGTGTCACACCGACAGCAAGACAAATCGACAATGCATCTAATGTGGCTTCATAAAGCTTTTTCGCCTCTTGGCGAACCGTAATTGCATGCAAATCAACAACACAATATTGGCAATCATAATCGTCTTGCATCTGTTGCCACTGACGTAGAGCACCTAAGTAATTTCCAATACTTAGTTCACCTGATGGCTGAACACCACTTAATACGATAGGTTTGCTCATTCTATGATTTCCTTTACTTACTTATGATCGATAATGAATAGCTTTGAATTTTAGCTAACTACATTGATATTTATGGATGATAACTTTGATATCCAAAAATTATTATACCCAAGTACCTTGCGGTGACTTGGGTATAATCCAGTGTACTCATTGATGAGTATATTTCCAGAGTTTTACGCCAGCTCTGGTAAGATTTCTAATAAATCTGAAAGTTGATCAGCGACAACGTCAGGGTTAGAGTCCGAGATAGATTCACCATGGTTATATCCATACGTTAAACCAAACGAAAAACAGCCCGCATTTTTTGCAGCTAAGATGTCATTTTTCGAGTCCCCAACCATCAACATTTGATCTGCTGAAAATCCGTGCTTTTCGAGTAGCCAATTTAACGCAATAGGATCTGGCTTACGTTTTGGAAAATCTTCGCCACCAATAATATCGGTAAAGAAAGAAGTAATCCCATGTTGTTCCATGATTTCAGGTACAAATTTCGAAGGTTTATTCGTCACCAATGACATTGTATAACCACGTTTTTGCAACTGACGTAATGTGTCGATAACGGTAGGATACAGATGACTTAATTTGTGGCCGCTCTCGCTATAAAAGCGATCAAACATTTCTCGTGCTTTTTTTATCTCATCTGAGCTTAGGTTTTCATCAACATGGATACTTCGGCTAAGACCTCTAGCAATAAGAACATCTGCGCCATTTCCAACCCAATCGCGCACCTGTATTTCTTCTATCGGGTCATAACCCAGTGCTTGTACTGTTTGATCTACTGCTACGGCTAAATCTGGCACACTATCAAGTAGTGTTCCATCTAAATCAAAAGCGATAAATTTTACTTTTTCAAATGACATTTTATTCTCCATAACGAGAGTCATAAATTTTATTACATTAGCCCGAATTACACGTCATTGTTAACTACACGTCATTCCCATGAAAATGGGAATCTCATTGTAATAGATCCCCTACCTTCGTTGGGATGACGAATTTCTAGTTATTTATACTAGCTATTTACTTTCGCTAACTCTGCACGCATTTCATCGATTACAGCTTTATAGTCTGGTTGATTAAAGATCGCAGAACCAGCTACAAACATATCCGCTCCGGCTTCCGCTATTTCACGAATATTATCAACCTTAACACCACCATCTATTTCCAACCGAATATCGCGACCAGACGCTTCTATGCGCTGACGAATATCGCGAAGTTTGTCTAAAGAACTAGGAATAAATGATTGACCACCAAAGCCTGGGTTAACAGACATAAGAAGGATCATATCCACTTTATCCATTAGATAATCTAGGTAGTGAAGTGGTGTCGCAGGGTTAAAGACTACGCCAGCTTGGCAGCCACACTCTTTGATTAACTGAATACTTCTGTCTAAGTGGTCGGTCGCTTCTGCGTGGATAGTTATCATGGTAGCACCTGCTTTAGCAAAGTCAGGAATGATTCTATCGACGGGCTTAACCATTAAGTGCACATCTATTGGCGCTGTAATTCCGTAGTCACGAAGCGCTTTACAGATAGGAGCACCGAAAGTGAGGTTTGGTACGAAATGATTATCCATAACGTCAAAGTGAACAACATCAGCTCCCGCTGCGAGTACTTTTTCGACATCTTCACCTAATCGGGCAAAATCTGCGGATAATATTGAAGGCGCAATAAGAAAATCTTTCATGCTTAGTCTCTTTATAGAATTGGGTGAAATGTGGTCGCAATTCTACCTAAGGAAACCGGGAGATCATAGTGCTATGTGGTCGGATTCAGCTTAGACAAGACTCTTTTTAATCCTGTCATCTGAGTTTTCTTCTGCAGGTTTAAATAGCGCAAAGAGTTCATCCACTTTATTTCGGCCAGCACCGTTTCTGCTGATAGTCCGTTTTACCTGAATGGTATCTAATTCCGCGCCTTTATATAAACGGCGAGTATGCGCTGTATCATGATTCGATATAAGGACAGGAATACCACGCTTTTTAGCTGTACGTTCTGAGATTTCAGCAAGGTTGGCTTGATCGTCTAACGTAAATCCATTACCCGCGTATGACGTGAAATTTGCTGTATTTGATAACGGTGCATAAGGGGGATCACAATAAATCACACTGCCCTTTCGCGCACGCGAAAAGGTATCGGTATAACTTTCACACACGAATGTCGCTTTTTTCGCCTTTTCAGCAAAGAAAATCAACTCTTTCTCGGGGAAGTATGGCTTTTTATAAGAGCCAAACGGAACATTAAACCCCCTTTTTTGTTATAGCGGCACAGCCCGTTGAAGCCAAATCGATTCATATATAAAAAGGCGGTAGATCTAAACCAGACATCATCCGTTGCATTAAATTGCATTCGGATATCTAGATAAAACTCTTTTTTATTACTTTCAGGCTTAAAAAGTCGTCTTGATTCTTCGATATATTTTTCAGGGTCTGTTTTTAGCAGGTTATAGATATTAATCAGATCCTGATTAATATCTGCGAGTAGATACTCTTCATAATCGGTATTCAAAAAAACAGAACCTGCACCAACAAATGGTTCAATTAGTTTTTTTGCTGGCGGCAGGTGGCTTTGTATTTTTTCTACAAGTCCATATTTTCCACCAGCCCACTTAAGAAAGGCACGTTGCTTCTTCATTTACCGCTTAAACCACCCACTATTTTACGAGGTTGCGGACTGTAACACATTTTCAGCCAAGCGTTAATTTGCACGCTCAATTTCCCTGTGTACTTGAAGCATGGATTTAGCCCATGGTTCTAAGTCTTGCACTGCTTGAGGTAACTCAGCTCTTGCATTACGAGCTTCTTGAATAGTGGTAAAGTCTTTATAAGTCACTATAAACCACTGGGTATTACCTCGGTTTGTTGGGTAAATTCTGACGTCTTTGTCTATACCATATTTAACAATAAAGTTTTGTGTCTCACTCAAAGACTGAAGAGCAGCTATTTGCAATGTATAGTTTCGATCAGAGACAGCCATTAGCTCTTGCTTAGAGAATGAGAAAGTGATCAGCGGGGGTGCACCTTCATCTCGTTCAAATTCAGTTTCGGCAACTGGAGGTGCTTGCTCCAATTGAGCTTTAAGAACAGCGTCATCAATAATTTGAGAGTTTGATGTATCACCTTCTAATAAAGCATCAACGACGACCGAAGGCACGACTACTCGCTGACCATCATCAGATTGACCTACGGTTGCTGAGCTATTAGTAATGGCTGGAGGCAAAGAGGATGAATCATCAACCGCACCAGTTTCATCGACCATACCCTGATCAATATTGTCACCATTGACAGACACAGTGGAACGACCATCTTCGTCAGTGTTGATCGTTGGTATAACCGTCTGCTCCACCGGTTGACCATCTATATTGGTCGACTCTTCTATTGTTGGCCCAGACTGGCTAAAGAACCAAAAATAACCGCTAAGAATAAGCAGCAGTAAAATGAGCACCAAAGCCGCTATTTTCATTGGAGAACCAATAATTGAGCGAATGATTATTCGTTTTTCCACTTTACTCTCCCCTAAAGCCATTAAAGAACCAGGTAGCGGCGGCGTTTTCTTAACTTTGTTGCGGACCTTTCTTTTTTCGTCTTCTCCCGGCACATATTTTAATACCAAGAGTTCAATAAACATTTCAACTTCTTTATCTGATAACGGCTCAACCTCTAAAGAGAGAGGCTTCGTCTCTTGCCCATAGCTCAGACGAGATAATACGTTATCCAATCCATTACCTGCAGTAAACAGTACTACATTAATACTCCATTGCGGATTCACTTGAGCCTGTAATACGAGCGTCCATAATTCCGCTAACAATGCCTCACTAAGTAATTGAGCGTCATCGATAACAATAACAACATCACACGGATTGTCTTCAATCATTCGACTGAAACTATCGGCAATTGAGTCGTTCTCATTAAATAATGGATTCGGAACGATCTGATTTAGCAGTATGGTTCTCTTTTGGGCGTCAGTCTGATTAGCATGACACATTACGAGGGATTGATTTTTATCTTGAGCCCACGCCTCTAAATAGCGTTGCGCTATCCAAGACTTACCGGAGTTTTTATCTCCGGTAATATTGGTTAAGTTGGAACCAAATCGCGTTAGTAGTCGTAAACGATCTAGCAATTCAATTTGCGACTCTAAATCTAAAACACGCAACTCATGGGCCAAACTCATTCAAGCTATCCTATTAAATTCAAGTTAATGAACTAGGTAATTAATCAACGTCGACAGAAATCTATAGCCTGCTCAATCTTTTCACTTGGCACATTAGACACGACTTCAGCACAACCAATACCCGTTGGAAGAACAAGGCGTAATTGACCTGAAAGTACTTTTTTATCGCGCATCATATGTTTCATGAAATCATCAAAAGACATCGACTTAGGTGTATGTATTGGTAACTTCGCTTGTTGAAGTATAGCGATTATTCTTTCAAGTTGCTGTTCTGTAATCAAACTTTGAAGATGAGCAGTCTTAGCCGCCATCACAGTTCCAGCAGAAACAGCTTCACCATGTAGCCAATTACCATAACCTAGCTCAGCTTCTATAGCATGTCCGAATGTGTGACCAAGATTAAGCAGTGCACGAATACCAGACTCTTTCTCATCTTGCTCAACAACTTCTGCTTTAATTGCACAACAGCGAGCAATCGCATAAGTAAGTGCTTGCTCATCTTGAGCGTAAAGCTTGTCGATATTCTCTTCTAGCCAAACGAAAAAATCTTCATCATAGATGATGCCATATTTAATGACTTCAGCCATACCTGCCGCAAACTCTCTTTCAGGGAGTGTCTCTAAGCAGTTGGTATCAATAATGACAGATTTAGGCTGATAAAAAGCCCCAATCATATTTTTACCAAGAGGATGATTCACAGCGGTTTTACCACCAACAGATGAGTCAACTTGAGATAATAATGTGGTTGGTACCTGAACAAAATCAACACCACGCTGGTAACAAGCGGCGACAAAACCGACAAGATCACCAACAACTCCACCACCCAATGCTACTAAGGTGACATCTCGTGAATAACTACCTTCTAACAAAAAACTCATCACCGTTTCAAACGTGTCTAGCGTTTTATACTTTTCGCCATCAGGTAGCTCAAGCACAGAAACTTCACAGCCTTGCTTTTCTATAAGCGAAACAACTTTGTTTGCATATAGTGGCGCAACAGTAACATTACTGATAACGACAACTTTTTTGTTAGGGGATAAAAAGAAAAGTACGCCGAGTTATTAAATAACTCGGCGCCGATAGAGATAGGGTAGCTTCGTTCACCAAGATCAACAGTGATCTTTTCCATGGTTTGCTCTCCGTTATTGAACCTAACGTTCTTCTAGCATTTTTACGATTTGATTTGCTACTACTTTAGCACTTTGATCGTCGGTACGGACAGTATAGTCCGCCACTTCTTCATACAAAGTATTACGTTCACCAGCTAGCGATTCCAAAACTTCTTTTGGGTCATCGGTTTGCAGTAGCGGACGTTTTTTGTCTCTGTTGGTACGTGCTAATTGTTTTTCGATTGTTGTCTCTAGATATACAACAATGCCTCGAGCAGATAGACGATTACGGTTATCTTTACTTTTAACCGAACCACCACCTGTCGCTAGAACAATACCTTGTTGTTCAGTCAGGTCATTAATAACCGTTTCTTCGCGTTTGCGGAAACCATCTTCACCTTCAACATCAAATACCCAAGCGATATCTGCGCCTGTGCGTTCTTCAATAACTGTATCTGAGTCTAAAAACTCCATATGCAGTTGCGATGCTAGGTGTCTACCTATTGTACTTTTGCCGGCACCCATAGGGCCAACAAGAAAAATATTACGTTTCTCAGCCATGTTCAGCAATTAATTTACAACGTTAATTCAATGACATTGCCACTCGTTAGGTTGCTATTTATATTTCAGCGAACTTCATTGGTGACACCGATTCCTCACAGTACTGTCGTGATAAGACCCGAAATTATCTAGATCTGCTGCCCTTAATGCAACCTAATTTTTCTTTGTTTTCCTTATTTCACAAATAACCAAGTATAAGCGCCGTTCAAAGAAAGCAATTAAAGCATTTAAAATCAGATAATTAGACTCTAATTATCTACTATTGTAGGTGTAACAAAGATAAGCAATTCTCTTTTCATTTCGTTTTCATAACTACGTTTGAATAAGTTTCCAAGGACGGGGATGTCACCAAGTAACGGTACTTTGTCAATTGAACGGATATTACTTGTTTGAAATATACCGCCCAAAACCACCGTTTCACCATTTTTTACGATGACCTGTGTATCGATTCTTTGTGTATCAATAGCGACAGCTTCCCCTGTTCCCGTTTTTACGATTTGACCCGGCCTATCTTGGGTCACTAGTAAGTCGAGAATAATTTTGTTGTCCGCGATCATTTGTGGCGTCACCTCTAAACTCAATACGGCCTTTCTAAATCTAACTGTTGCCGCTCCACTTTCACTCGATTCTAAATACGGTATTTCTGTACCTTGTTCGATATACGCTGGCTTTTTGTTCATCGTAAGTAATCTTGGACTTGAAATTACTTCTGCCCTCGATTCCGATTGCAGTGCAGAAAGCTCCAAATCAAGCAAAGTTGAAGAGCTCAGTTTGGCAATTTGAAATGCAATGCTAGAGGCATTCTCCGACGTGCTACCAAGATTAACATTTAGATAGTCACTAATATCGGTTTCGGTTGAACCATCAACCCTTAATTCATTACCAGATATCCCATCGATTGATCCACCTATGGTCAAATTGTTATTTTTTGATGATATTCCCCAACGAACGCCAAGCTCTTCTATATCTCCCTCATTGATGATGGCTATTCTTGCTTCAATTTGTACCTGTCGAACTGGAACATCGAGTCGACGGATGATCTCCATAATCTCCTTTAGGTTTTCTGGTTGCTCTTTCAAAATTATTGTATTGGTTCTTTCATCAAAGGCTAAGCTTCCTTGCTCGCTAAGTAATCTTCGGCCACTATTTTTTTCCAGCAATTGAGCAATACTGCTTGCATCCGTGAAGCGCAATGTAATGTACTCAGTTTGAAGCGGGTCAAGGGCATTAATTTCTTTAGGGTTAAATTCTACGGGACGACTATTAAAGCGCTTGGCTTCAACTTCACTATTACTCTTAATCGAAGTCGATTGGATAATGTCAGAGGTTGAAAAAGGGTCTCGTTCTTTATTAAAGCGATAGCTCTCTAAGGTATTCTCAACCTTAATAGCATTCATTTTGGTTTCTTCAGCACTTGCTTTCGCTAAGTAATGGACTTGAGTACCGATTACCAGTAACCCCAAAAGTAAATAGCGCTTATATTCGTTCATTGCTACTTTCCTTTGACCTATGTAGGAATGTAAATGCTGTGATTGTAGCTTTCAGCACCTCACTATTATTTTGTCTCTTTTTCAAATTGAAATTATCAAGAATGACAACGTTTGGTAGTTCAGTTATCGCTTGTGAAAAGAAAATGAAGTCCCTGTATTGCCCTCTTAATTCAATATCAATTGGTATCCTATCTAAGAAACTAAAAGGCTCTTTTTTACCCCATCGGATGTGAACAATTTCGATATTTTTCTGTTTGGAAATTTGAGTAATGGAGGCGATCAATGAAGTAAGAGATTCTTCTAATAAAAGAGTATTTAAAAATTCTTTTAATTGTCTGCTCTGACTTTCAATGCGCTGAATTAAAGGCGGTATTGCTTCTAATTGTTTATTTTTAAGGGCAATCGTTATTTCTGTTTCAGCATTGAGGGCCTCTATATTTTCAAGTTGATTCATTTTGGGTAGCACCAAAAGCCAACAGGTCACAGCTTGAACAAGAATAGAAATAAGAACGAGCAATAAAGCCTGAGAATAGAATGGCCAACGCACTATATCCTCTAAATCTAGCTGCAATAGTTTATTAATATGACCATTCTGATCTACTTCCCCACTACTACTCACTGAAACAACCCTGTTCATAACAGACGAAACGACAAAGAAAAATCATGCAAATCAGGTCGTTGACTATTTGACGTAATAGAATCAATTTCAACTTTAGAGATCGCTGCATCGTTTTTCAGTACATCAGCAAAGGTGTTTATAAATCTCATATCGGTACTTGTGCCTGTTAGCACTATTTTGCTACCGAGAATATTCAGTTCATTTAAAAACAGATCATTTGGAACCAGTGAAGGCAATAAACTTAGTGTATTAACGACAACGTATTTACTTTGCTGTATCTGTAAAATTGTATTGATATTTTCACTAGAAATTTGTTGCTGTTTCTGCAAATTGGCAAGTTCAACCAACCCTTTATTAAGCAGAATATGGGCCTCTTCGGTCTGTTGAAGTAACAATCGGCTATCAAGTATTACAGACTGATAATGTCGGTAGACGTAAATTTGAACCAACAGAGTGAAAACCGCCGTCAGTAACGCCAATTTAAGAAAACGCCTTTTAAGCTCTCGCCTTTCTTCCTCTCTCCATGGAAACAAATTAATTCGGTTCATCATTGTGCCTTTCTCCAGATATCGAAACCAACCGCTATCCCAATTGCTTTTTCAAATCCAATAGGGAACGTTTCATCTTTATGAAAACCAAGAACGTCATAGATAGCTAAAGGAGATACCTCTATTTTTCTCGGGGAGGACGTGACAGGAAAGTCGAGCTTTTCTAGTTGTTGAGCTATCGATATACAGAGGTTATCTACATTACTATCTTCAGTGCTCAACCAGACCTTACATACGTCGATTCCATCTTGGTATATGAGATTAGCATCGAGCTGCTTTAACAGATTTTTTCCAAGTTGCTGAAGAAAAATTTCACTACCGAGTTCTTCCAAGGCAGATAAACCTGCAGATAAGGTTTTAACGTAGGGAGCAGAGTCTTGATTTTGACAACAAAAGATTGTAGTTGTCTCTGCAACATAAAGTAAAAAGTGCTTAATTTTTACCTCATGGCCCAACTTGTTTACTTTCGAGCAATTAAATCTTGCATATTTCGACGGTTTTTCAAGTAAACACAATAACGATATTAAACTTTGAGATTCACTGTTGATGAAAACAGGTTTAAACGCTGCTTTTCTCAAGGCGCTCACTCTACTTTCAATCAGCTCACGGGGAGTGGCATAAACCCTATATTGAGAGGTTGATGACTTCGTTGTATTTTTGTCATCGATTTTTAGAAAATCAATGCAAAGATCTTGTATAGGTATAGACGATTGCATAGATAATGCTTGCTCAATAGAATATTGAATCTCTGTCGCCGATAAGTTCGAATCAATTGAAATTTCGCTAGTAAATACAGCATTATCTGGAATAACAACGGCCACTTGGGTACAAAATCTAGGCAGCTTCTTCTTAAGAATTTGAAGTTTCTTAACAATTTCTTGATAATTAAGCTGATTATTATCAGAAAATAGAGCACTTTTAGTAATGATTTCTTGATAAGACTTTAGAATAACTCGCTTATTATTTAGACTTAGTACTGCGGCTTTCACATACCAAGTACCAATATCAATACCTATAATCAGTGACTCGGCCATTTTTTATCTTGCTCCATTTATAGATTTTTCTTGGGTGAAAAAATAATTATGAGGCAGTAGCTAAATGCCATGTGCTAAGCTCTTGCCTTAATGTACTCGGATTCGTAACTAGACGACCTCAACCAATCAGGAAATTTTCGGTGAAGTTCATAAAGCGATTGCTCATACTTTCAGTGATTTGCATCATTCTTGGAGTGACTACAATCATTGGCTTCTATTTTTACTTGAAGCCTCAACTCCCAGATGTAGCGACATTAAAAGATGTTGAGCTTCAAACACCTATGCAGGTGTATAGTCAAGACAATAAGCTCATCGCACAATTTGGTGAAAAACGAAGAATTCCGCTTAGGCTGGAAGATATGCCTGAGGAGCTTATAGAAGCGATTATTGCAACGGAAGATAGTCGTTTTTATTCGCATTTTGGTATTGACCCGATAGGTATTACTCGTGCTGCTGTTGTCGTCATTATGTCTGGTTCAGCAAAGCAAGGTGCTAGTACTATTACTCAACAGCTTGCTCGAAATTTTTTCTTATCTAACGAGAAAAAACTGATTCGAAAAATCAAAGAAATGTTCATCGCATTCCATATCGAACAACTGCTTACGAAAGATGAAATACTAGAACTTTACCTAAACAAAATTTATTTGGGTCACCGTTCATACGGTGTCGGTGCAGCAGCACAAGTCTATTTTGGAAAAGATGCAAAAGATCTTTCGCTTGGTGAGGCAGCACTTATTGCAGGCTTACCTAAAGCACCCTCAACAATGAATCCTATCTACTCTATTGATCGTGCAACAACACGACGCAACGTTGTACTTTCTAGAATGCTTGCTGAAAATTACATCACACAAGATGAGTTAGACGCGGCTAAAAACGAAGAGCTGTCAGGAAAATCTTTTGGTGCTGAGATAGAGGTCAATGCCCCTTATATTGCAGAAATTGCTCGTGCGTGGATGCTAGACAAATATGGAGAGGATGCCTACACCTCTGGTATGAAGGTTTATACGTCCATTGACTCTAAGTTACAGAAAGCAGCACAAACAGCGGCTATCAATAACTTACTTACCTATGATGAAAGGCACGGTTATAGAGGAGCGGAACAAGAAGTTTGGACACAAGGTGCTGACGCTTTTACTGAAGACGAATTAACAAAGCACCTTAAGAGCCAGCCAAGCTATGGTGAACTAAGACCTGCCGTAGTGACTTCTGTAGATGAAAAAACAGCTCAAATTTATATTAAGAATCAAGGCTATTCAGAACTCTCTTGGGACGCGATGAAGTGGGCTAGAAAATTCATCACTGACGAAAGGCAGGGACCCGCCCCCAAGAAAGCTTCAGATATCTTAATTGCTGGCGAGCAAATCTGGGTGAGACCGCTCGCTGATGTTGTACCTGAATTCTCAAATGAAAACAGTGACGAAGAAACCTCTATACAGGAACACACTTGGAAGCTAAGTCAGGTTCCTAATGCCAACACTGCTTTTGTTGCTATCAATCCAAACGATGGTGCCGTTATATCCTTAGTGGGTGGATTCAACTTTGTGCACAGTAAATTTAACCGAGCAACACAATCGGTTCGTCAGGTTGGCTCCGGTATCAAACCATTTATCTACTCAGCCGCAATTAATGAAGGCCTGTCGTTAGCCACTTTAATCAATGATGCCCCGATTAATCAATGGGATGCCGCAGGCGGTACTGCTTGGCGTCCGAAAAACTCACCACCCACGTACGTTGGACCCGCTCGCATGCGCCTTGGTTTAGCTCAATCTAAAAACGTAATGGCCGTAAGAGTACTTCGTTCTGTTGGACTAGAAGATACCCGTAACTTCTTAGCTCGATTTGGTTTTGAGTTGGATGAGTTACCTAAATCTGAAACCATAGCACTTGGTGCTGGTAGCCTAACACCAATCAAATTAGCGCAAGGATATTCTGTTTTCGCTAACGGTGGTTATTACGTAGAGCCTTATTACATATCTAAAATAGAAGGCCCTTTCGGTGACTTAGTCTATCAAGTAGAACCAACTACCGTATGTAAACGCGATTGTGGTGAACAATCCGTCGAAATTACAAACGTAGAGGCTACTGACTCAGAATTTAATGAAGTCGATATCATCGACGAAGAACAACAACACAAATTCGCCCCTCAGGTCATAACGGAACAAAATGCATTTTTGGTCAGAGAAATGCTGTATAGCAACGTTTGGGGTGGAGGGGACTGGTCTAAAGGTACTGGCTGGAACGGAACAGGATTTAGAGCTCAGAAGTTAAAAAGAAGGGATATTGGGGGTAAAACAGGCACAACCAACGATTCTAAGGATGCTTGGTATAACGGCTATGGCCCCGGAATTGTCGCTACAGCGTGGGTTGGTTTCGACAACCATAACCGAAAATTAGGTCGCACGAGTAAAAATACGAACCTAAAAAATAACGAACAAGCACCAGGTGGCGAAGCGGGCGCTAAGACAGCTCAACCAGCGTGGATAGACTTTATGAAAGTGGCACTAGAAAATGTCCCACAAGAACAAAAGTCCATCCCACCGAATATTGTGCGCATTCGTATTGATAGAGATTCTGGGCTTTTGACCAAAAAATCTGGTTCGACTTCTCTGTTTGAATATTTCGAAAAAGGAACAGAGCCTAAAGAGTATATTGAAGAGTCCAATAGGGACGAATTGGATATCTACTCTGCCCAAGGTGAAGCGGGTGAGGAGGAGTCCCTCTTCTAACCATATCTCAAAAACAGAACATCAAAAAAGGAAGCTTTTCGCTTCCTTTTTTGATCGCATCATTCATATACTTGGTAATAATCCCGTATTGGTTAACATTCTTTCACAAAAGAACAAAACCTCATGTCATTGTATTTTATTTGTCATATTTGTTAACAACTAATTAACCGCATGACTTAATCTATAATCTACCTACAAAGTATTACACATAAAAACCTTCGGTAAAATCACCAAATAATGAATAAGAATTATTAACAATAAAGCCTCTACCCCTTTAGAATAGTACGCTCACCGTAAAAACCCTACATAGTGCAAGTTTTTTATACTCGTGTATTCATATGTCCTTGTAAGTTGATTCAGATCAAGCTCCGTATTTATCAAAATCATTACATTCTACTAACTTTTATTATATTAACAAACACTAATAAACTAAAGATAAAAGCGAACACGTTATCACTACCTACACATAAAATAACGAAGGATGGTCTGAAATGGATGGCTACGATCTACTCGAATACAATGGAGTATCCCGTCGCTCCTTTATGAAATTCTGTGCCGGCCTTGCTGCCACCATGGGTATAACACAGGCAAATGCAGCCCAAACCGTTGCGGATGCGATAACCCAATCTAAACGACCACCTGTTATCTGGATTGGCGCGCAAGAATGTACTGGATGTACAGAGTCTCTATTACGTTCAACTCACCCAACGATTGAAAATTTAATTTTAAATATGATCTCTTTGGAATATCACGAAGTACTCTCTGCTGCTGCCGGACATAAAGTAGAAGAAAATAAACATCATGCGATGGAAAAATACAAAGGTGAATATGTCTTAGTGGTCGATGGGTCAATTCCAATAAAAGATGGTGGCGTATACTGCATGGTTGCAGGAAAGCCTATTGTAGAACATATTAAAGAAGCAGCTGAAGGTGCTGCTGCAATTATTGCGATTGGCTCTTGCTCTTCTTGGGGTGGTGTTGCTTCCATTGGCGTCAATCCTACCGAAGCAAAATCATTACAAGAGATCCTTCCAGGTAAAACCATTGTAAATATTCCAGGCTGCCCTCCAAACCCACACAATTTTTTAGCCACTGTTGCTCATCTTCTTACTTTTAGCAAACTGCCGGCTTTAGATGAAAAAAATCGACCTACCTTTGCCTATGGCCGACTTATCCATGAAAACTGCGAACGCCGCCCCCATTTTGACGCAGGCCGATTTGCAATTGAATTTGGTGACCAAGGCCATAGAGATGGATGGTGCCTTTATAAGCTTGGCTGTAAAGGGCCAGAAACCTACGGTAACTGCTCGACACTAGAGTTCTGCGATGTGGGGGGTGGTATTTGGCCTGTAGGTATTGGGCACCCATGTATCGGCTGTAACGAAAAAGATGTTGGGTTCACCAAAGGTATCCATCAACTCGCCAACGTTCGGCTTCCAACACCACCAGCCGCACTCCCTGAAGTGGGTACGCAGGTTGGTGAATCCGCATCTCCTGGGGCTTCAGCTTTGTTAGGTGGTATTGCCGGTTTAGCGGCGGGTATCAGTGTTATGACCGTACGTGAACTAACTCGTCAGCACAAAGATACAAAACCAGAAAGTAACGAGGAGGCATAATGGACCGCCGGGACTTTTTGAAATTATCCGCCTGTGGTGCGGTTATCGCCACTACCAGTTGCCCAAGTGTTGCAAGGGAGTCGCATAAACCCTCTCCTGAAGCCGTGGGAATGCTTTACGACGCAACACTCTGTATTGGTTGTCAGGCTTGTGTAGTGAAGTGTAAAGACGTTAACCATATGGAACCAAATCCAAATGGTGACGCCCAGTGGGAACAAAACAGCCACTTATCACCTTATGCTCTCAATGTTATCCGTAAATATAGCCATGGTGATGCCAGCGAAAAAGATGTTGAAATAAACGGTTTTTCCTACATCAAACGTCAATGTATGCACTGTGTTGACCCAAACTGTGTCTCTGTTTGCCCCGTATCCGCAATGCAAAAAGATCCCGTTACCGGGATAGTAACCAACAACCCTGATGTTTGTACTGGTTGCCGTTACTGCATGGTCGCATGTCCATTTAATATTCCGAAATACGAATACCATGACCCATTCGGTCAATTACAAAAATGCCAGTTATGCAATCAAAAAGGGGTTGAGCGTATTGACCAAGGGTTACTACCGGGATGCGTTGAGGTATGCCCTACTGGTGCCATTCTATTTGGTGATTATGACGAATTATTAGTCGAAGCTAAAAAAAGATTAGAGCTACCGATCGGTGAAGACTACGAGTATCCACGTGAAAGGATAGATGCCGGTTTAAATCACGTTAAAGCCGTACCGAAATATCATCAACACCTTTATGGCGAAACAGAAGGGGGTGGTACTCAGGTTCTAGTTCTATCTGGTATTCCTCAAGAAAAACTCGATTTCCCAGATATGCCCGAACTCTCTTACGGTGCTCGTTCAGAAAATGTTCAGCACACAATGTATCAGGGCATGATGCTGCCATTTGCAGCCTTTATGGGATTAATGTACGCAACACGTAAGAATATGTATCCGTTGGATGATAAAGAGAAATCTAAAGACAAAGTAACGGATAAGGAGGATAACCATGAATGATCATACGGAATCCAAAGCGCTTGGAGGACGGCTCACCACCTGGCCAGTGATCTTCTTTGGCTTCTTCGCTTTTGTCTGCGTCATCGTCATTATTAAACGACTGATCTTAGGCCTAGGTCCTGTCACAAACCTAAATGGTGGTTATCCATGGGGAATCTGGATTGGCTTCGACCTTTTAGTTGGTACTGGCTTTGCATGTGGGGGTTGGGCTCTCGCTTGGGCTGTCTACATTTTCAACAAAGGTGAGTATCACGCGCTTGTTCGCCCTGCACTATTAGCCAGTTTATTTGGTTACGCCCTTGGTGGACTGTCGATCATGATGGACATCGGTCGTTGGTGGAACATGCCCTACTTTTACATTCCTGGGTATTTTAATACTAACTCGGTACTGTTTGAGACGGCGATATGTATGACCATCTACATGGTGGTTCTGGTTGTTGAATTTGCACCAGCACTGCTAGAAAAAATGGGATTAAAAATACCACTTAAAATATTAAATAAAATTCTATTTGCTGTTATTGCATTGGGTGCTCTGTTACCCGCTATGCACCAATCATCAATGGGGTCACTGTTTATCTCTGCCGGGCACAAGATCCACCCGTTATGGCAAAACTACGAATTTCTACCCGTATTTGCCTTATTGGGTGCACTCATCATGGGCTTCTCCATTGTTGTCTTTGAGGGCGCGCTAGTCGCAGCTGGTATGAAGGGTAGGCTCCCCGATGAAAGGCCTCTCTTTAACCGTTTAATTACTTTTGTTCAGGTACTGGTCGGAATGTTTATTGTTCTTCGATTGCATGCAGTGAACCTAGGTGACAAATGGGATTACGTTTTCGCAGGGGACATGTTTAGTTGGTTATTCTTCATTGAAATGGCACTGATGGCATGGCCAGTCATGTTCATAAAACGGATTCAAAACAGCGCGGCATTACTTTTTGCTGCCGCAACAAGCCTACTCGTAGGTGCAGCAATGTACCGTGTGGACCTCGCCATCGTAGCTTACTACCCAGGAGATGGTTATACCTACTTCCCATCAATCGAAGAAATCTTGCTTTCATTTGGATTGGTCGCAATTGAAGTCGTCGGTTACATATTACTCGTTAAATTACTGCCCGTATTACCGGGAGCAGCAACCAGTAACCGTATTCACAAAGAAGCCTAAGTGGCATAGAAACATAACAAAGGGATGGATGACAAATGAGTCAACGCATTACAATTGATCCAGTAACCCGCATCGAAGGCCACTTGCGTATCGATTGCGAAATTGAAGATGGTAAAGTAACCAATGCATGGTCATCAGGCACTATGTGGCGTGGCATGGAAGAGATCTTAAAAGGTCAAGATCCACGAGATGCATGGGTATTCACTCAACGAATTTGTGGGGTTTGCACCACGGTTCATGCCATTGCTTCCGTACGCTCTGTAGAGAGCGCATTAAAACTAGATATACCGAAAAATGCTCAGTTTATTCGTAATCTTATTGTCGCCGCACACGGCATTCACGATAACGTAGTCCACTTCTATCAACTCTCTGCTCTTGACTGGGTAGATGTCGTCTCTGCATTAGAGGCAGATCCTGTTAAATGTGAAGATATCTGTCGACCACTTTCTACTTGGTCTCTCAATTCCGCTGCAGAGTTCCAAAAGGTAAAAGACAAGCTAAAGGGGTTAGTTGATAGCGGTCAGCTCGGTATTTTTGCTAATGGGTACTGGGGACACAGGGAGATGAAACTTCCTCCCGAGATCAACCTAATTGCAGTAGCGCACTATTTACAAGCTCTCGAGTATCAACGTAATGCAAACCGCATTGTTGCTATCCTCGGAGGTAAATCCCCACACATTCAAAACCTAGCGGTTGGAGGGGTAGCAAACCCAATCAACTTAGATGCCCCAAGCGTATTGAATAAAGAACGTTTAATGTACATCAAGTCCTTTATTGACGAACTTGATGAATTTATAGAGCAAGTTTATAAGCTCGATGTGGCTATTGTTGCCGCCCATTACCCTGAATGGTTAGCTATCGGCGAAGGCGTGACTAACTACTTATCTATTCCGGACATGCCCACTGATGAAAAAGGCGGCAGTTTTTTGATGCCTGGCGGTTACATTGAAAATGGTGACTTATCTACTTTTAGACCGATTACTAGCCACGATGACCAATACTTAATAGATGGTATTGCCGAAAGCAGCAAACACTCATGGTATCAAGAGGACGGTCCTTTCCATCCTTGGGAAGGAAAGACAGACCCGAACTACACAGGGTTTGAAGACGATGGCAAATATTCTTGGGTAAAAGCGCCTACCTTCTATGGTAAAGCCACTCAAGTTGGCCCACTTGCACAAGTTTTATGTGCTGTTGCTGCTGGTGACGAGAGCACAACTAAGCACCTTAATGACGTACTTGGTGCCTTTGAGATGCTAACAGGCATTAAACCCGAAATTAAGCATTTGCACTCTACCCTTGGTCGGCATGCTACTCGTGCGGTTCGTTGTGCGGTGTTGAAAGACACCATGCAGGATCAATACAAAGCATTAATCGATAATATCGCGGAAGGTGACACAACAACCTACGTAAAACCTTACTTCCCGTATGGTGTTATCAAAGGGGTCGGTTTCCACGAAGCACCACGCGGTATGCTCTCACACTGGATTGTTATCAACGATGGTAAAATAGAGAACTACCAAGCCGTTGTACCATCCACTTGGAACTCTGGCCCGCGAAACGATACAGATGAGCTCGGCCCTTATGAGCAGTCACTTATCGGAACACCAATTGCCGACCCAGAAAACCCATTGGAAGTCATTCGTACCATTCACTCCTTTGACCCTTGCATGTCTTGCGCAGTACACATTGTGGATACTAGAGGCAAAGGAATAACGAAAGTTAAAATACTGTAACGCTTGTTGCAAAGGGATCGCACTGCGAATTGGTTTTATTTCGTGCAGGTGACGTTGGTTTCGAAGATGATCTTGTTGATAGTAACAAATTCTTCGTATTTCCCGTAAAAACGCAATGCCGTTCAGTTTGCACACAACCCTACTCGTCATTCCCGTGAAAACGGGAATCTGGTTGGCTTTAGGTCTCCACTTTCGTGGAGATGACGAATGGTTATGTGGAGATGATGAATGGTTACGTGGAGATGACGAATGGCGACGTGCAAATAACAGAATATGTCTAAAAGATGAGCGAACAAATATGAACCATGGTTTAAGGGAAAACATGAATATTTTGGTTTTAGGCGTAGGTAATCTACTTCTAAGAGATGAATCTGTTGGCGTACACCTTGTTAATGAGCTAGAGCAAGAATTTTATTTTCCTAAAGGTGTAGATGTCGTTGATGGCGGTACTGCTGGCATGGAGTTACTTGAGTTTATTGCCGATAGAGAGCATATCATCATTATCGACGCGGTATTAACTGGTGATAAACCCGGCACTGTGGTGAATCTTCGCGATGACGAAGTACCTGCGCTTTTCCATAACAAGGTATCTCCACATCAACTCGGTATATCTGATCTACTCGGGGCACTAAAACTGACTGGCGAATCGCCAAAAAATATCTTTCTTGTCGGTGTCGTCCCAAAAACCGTTGAACCTGGCCTTGAGATGAGTGATACCGTCAAATCTCAAATAGGCCTAATGAAAAAACAGGTTATAGATTACCTCAGTAACATTGGTGTCCAACTAGAAACAAAAGAGGCACAGCCATGTGCATAGGTGTTCCCGCTTTAGTACAGCATGTCTATGAAGACAAACTCTCAGCCATTGTTGGAGAAGAAGAACACCTGAGAACGGTAAGCCTAATGATGCTTCTAGATGAGGTGCACGTAGGCGATTACTTACTCATTCAAGTCGGTAATTTTGCAGTAGACAAAGTAGAGAAACAAGAAGCACTCAAAGCGATAAAGCTACAACAAGCGCTTGCCGAAGGAGATTATGAACGTGCCGCTGAACTTTACTGAAAACCCAACCGATGTCCTTGAAATTGTATTCAACGATATCCACGCGAATCAGATGCATGAACTGCCATTCGTTAATAAAAAACTAAAAGTAAAAGCCGTGGGCTTTTCTTTGTATGAGAGTGACTGGTTAGGCGTATTGTTAACACCTTGGACTTTAAGCATCATTTTAATTCCGGGGCCTAATCGCGTGTGGCAATCACGAACGGTTGGAGACAAAATTGGCATACGTTTACCTTCTGGTGACTATTCATTTACTTACGGTGCGCACGAACAACTCGGCAACTACCTTGCCAGTTCCATAATGTCTCCGTTACAAGATATGAAAAACCAAGCAGTTGCCGTGCAACTGGCAAAGGACTTGCGTCAATTAATTACAGCGATACCAACAGAAGAGGTGCATGTACCAGACCCATCTCGGCGCAGTTTATTTGGTCTCAGAAACAAAGCAACAGCGTAAACGTGGATTGTAATTAAGATGACAGAAACAATTCAACCGGTCGATGACTCACACACTACCCCTAGCTATATTGGGCAGATTGATATTGCCCTAACGACAACGAAAAATGGCGAAATAACCCACGTAAGCATTACCAATAGCCGGCCTAAAAACATGGGCCGATTATTAATAGGAAAAACCCCACAACAGGCATTAATGGTCATTCCTAAGCTATTTTCACTCTGTTCACAAGCACAACAAGCCGCGGCAATAAGTGCCATATCAGCTTTGGAAAATAAGCCATTATCAACGACACAGAAAACTGAAATGGCAGAGCGCTGCGCTTTGGAGTGGTTAAAGGAACACAGTTGGCAGCTGTGGCAAATGGAAAGAGAATTGTTCGGTGAAAACTTTGCCATTAAAGAGAGCTTAGCCCTTAGTCGATTTTTACTAAAGCAGCTCCAAGATGAGTCATCCAGCGCTGCCAGTAGGTACAGCGCCCCAGTAAATGAATTCTTAAATACTCTTTTTGGTTGTAAACCTAGCACCTTCACTGGTTTTTCTTGGCAAGAGTTGTTGAAGTGGTCTGAAGGTCAAGCACCATACGCAAAACTATTCCAAGCTTTGCAACTAAATGGTGTTTGTAGATTAGGGGCATTCAAAAGTTGGCATATTTCGGATGAAGACGGGCCGTTGAGCCGACAAAGAAAACACCCTTTACTTATCTCCGCGATGAAACTTTGGGGCGCAAGCGTCGCAACCAGAACTCTGGCCCGATTAATTGAAATAGTCGAAGTAAGTCTTAACCCAGAAATAAGCTTATCAACGCAACAAGGTGTGGCTTTTGCTTCTAGAGGTACATTAACACACCAGATCACCACCGATAGTAACGGACTTATCTCCCACTACACTATTGATGCCCCAACTGACCGTTATTTCTCTTTAGGTGGATTAGTAAAAAAATCGCTAATTGGACAACAAATACCAAACATGGCGTCGAAATGGATAAGACAACTTATCTGGGCCATCGACCCTTGTATCGAATTTACAGTAACGGTAAATCAAATCGTTACTGATACTCAAAAGGAAAGCTAAGCATGCATGAAATGTCGCTGTGTGAAAGCTTGATTCAAGTAATAGAAGAGCAAGCTAAAGCGCAAGGTTTCAATAAAGTAAAAACCGTTTTTCTAGAAATAGGCACGTTTGCAGGTATCGAGATTGATGCTCTGACATTCTGCTTTGACGTGGTTTGCCGAGAGACGATGGCAGATTCAGCAACACTAGAAATTATAGAATTACCCGGCACAGCGTGGTGCTTTGACTGCGGAAAAGAAGTCACAATATCAACTCGTATAGACCCTTGCCCAGAATGCAGCGGCTATAGCTTGCAAACGAAAAGCGGTGACGAAATGAGAATTAAAGAATTGGAGGTAGTGTAATGTGTACAACATGTGGTTGCGGAGCAGGCAACGTAAAAATAGAAGGGGCACATGGACACCATGAACATGATGATCATACTCACGATCACAGCCATGAACATAACCATCCTCACGGCCAACACCATACTCATGACAACGAGCACCATCACACACATCAACAAAACCCAATAGCTGTTCACCATCACCACTATCACGGTCCCGTTCATATCCATTATCATGTTTCATCGATTACGGATCGTAGTGATGCCCAGCACTCACATAACGAGCACAGTCATGAACACGGTCATCACCATGGTCACGACCATTCTCACCATGAACATAACCACCACGAATCAGAACATCAACATCATGAGCATTCTGATGAACAAGCCCATGAACACTTTTCGGCTGAAAAAAAGGGGAAGATTTACACTTTGGCAAAGGAGCAGCGCATTCCCATGCTCCGGGAATGACTCAAAGTCGTATGGTTCAGATTGAAACCGATATTTTGGCAAAAAATGATGCTATAGCACAACGTAATCGAGAGTTTCTAAATCATCGCAACATCAAATCACTTAACCTTGTCTCTAGTCCGGGGTCAGGTAAAACCACCTTATTAACAGAAACGTTGATGCGTCTCGACAAGAAAAAATGCTCGGTTATCGAAGGTGATCAACAGACGACCAATGATGCAGACAGAATTCGTGAAACCGGAGCCAAGGCAATACAAATAAACACAGGAAAAGGCTGCCATTTAGATGCACAGATGGTCTCTGAAGCGATTGCCCATTTAGCACCAGAAGAAAACAGCACCTTGTTTATAGAAAACGTTGGAAATCTCGTCTGCCCCGCAGCGTTTGATTTAGGCCAAAGCCACAAGGTCGCCATACTTTCAGTCACAGAAGGTGAAGATAAACCCTTAAAATACCCTGATATCTTTGCTGATGCAGACATTATGATCATCAATAAAACCGACCTTCTCCCCCATCTACGTTTTGACTTAGACGCGTGTATTGCCAATGCAAAGCGGGTTAATCCGGATATGCAGATCATGCTTGTTTCCGCCACAACAGGTGAAGGGATGCAAACATGGTTAGATTGGCTAGAGGGGAATTAAGGTATGTGCCTTGGAATACCCGGAAAAATAGTTGAGATAACAGATGTCGAAAGCATGCTCGCGAATGTTGAGGTTAGCGGAATCAAGCGAGAGATAAATATCGCCTGTATCATCGAAACGACAGTTGAAGACCTAGTAGGAAAGTGGACGTTGGTACATGTGGGCTTTGCCATGTGCATCATAGATGAAGTTCAAGCAAAAGAGACACTATTAGCGTTAGAAACAATGCAAGCCCTAGACCATGAAGTCAATGATTTTAGTGCTGTTGGACAAGCGGTAGGAGATAAATAATGGAGTATGTAGACGAATTTAGAGATCCTACGCTTGCAAAAGCGATCATCAAAAACATTAATACCGAATTAGAAGCAATAGCAGAAAACAAAAAACCATTACAAATCATGGAAGTGTGCGGCGGACATACTCATACCTTGTTTAAATTTGGGCTGATTCAATTAATATCCAAAGATATCGAATTTGTACATGGTCCTGGCTGCCCAGTCTGTGTTCTGCCTAAATCTCGATTGGACCAATGTATTGCCATCGCCGCAATAGAAGATACTATTTTATGTACCTTTGGCGATGCGATGCGGGTTCCCGGGTCAAACGGTTCTTTATTAGATGCAAGAGCGCGAGGTAGTGATGTCAGAGTTGTCTACTCACCGATGGATGCGTTACTGCTAGCAGAGAAAAACCCAGACAAGCAAGTCGTGTTCTTCGGTTTAGGCTTCGAAACCACCATGCCCGCAACCGCCATGACCATACTGCAAGCCCAAAAACGGCAGATTAAAAATTTTAAGCTCTTCTGTCAGCACATTACTTTAATGCCAACATTAGAAGCACTACTAAACCAAGACGATGTCCGTATAGATGGTTTCTTATTACCTGGTCATCTTTCCATGATTATAGGTACCAAACCTTATCAACCACTTGTCGATACCCACCGTAAGCCTTCCGTTGTCACAGGGTTTGAACCACTGGATATGTTACAAGCCTTACTGATGTTAGTGACTCAGTTAAAAGAAAAACGGTGCGAAATTGAGAATCAGTATTCACGAGTCGTCGCCGATAAAGGCAACACCAATGCGCTCGATGCCATGGAACAAGTATTTGAAACCAAAGACACAAGTGAATGGCGTGGGCTAGGGTTGATAGAGCGATCTGGTATTCGTATCTCTGACGCCTATGCAGAATTTGATGCTGAGCTTTATTTCAAACCAGAAACACATTCGGCTCAAGACCCTGAAGGCAGTCGTTGTGGCGATATCCTTGCAGGCCGATGTAAACCAACAGATTGCCCTCTATTTGGAAAAGCTTGCATACCTGAAAATGCCATAGGCGCACTAATGGTTTCGTCTGAGGGAGCTTGTGCAGCTTATTACAACTATCGTTCAAATCAATAAATGAAAGCCGTTGCCAGCCAGCAAAGGATAGCCACGGTAAGGAAATACGATGACAGACAGAATTACACTTGCCCATGGAAGTGGTGGCAAGGCGATGCAAAAATTAATAGAAGAGATGTTTATAAAGTACTTTTCTAACGCTACGCTCGTTCAGCAAGAAGACCAAGCAAGGCTACCACTATCGCTGTTTAATATTACAGGCGAGACGCTTGCTTATTCAACAGACTCATTTGTTGTCGACCCAATCTTCTTTCCAGGAGGAGATATTGGCAAACTGGCCGTTTATGGCACCGCCAATGATGTGGCGATGAGTGGTGCGAAACCACTTTTTCTATCTAGCGCCTTTATTTTGGAAGAAGGGCTATTGCTTTCCGACTTAGAAAAAATAGTCGCGTCAATGGCAAAGGCCGCTTCAGAGGCCGACATTAAAATCGTTACTGGTGATACAAAAGTGGTTCCTAAGGGAGCAGCGGACAAACTGTTTATTAACACCAGCGGTCTAGGCGCTATTCCAACGCAGATACACTGGGGTGCAGACAAGATTCAAGCGGGAGATAAGATCATCGTTTCAGGCACATTAGGAGACCATGGAGCAACGATATTAAACTTGCGAGAAGACCTAGGTTTAGAAGGACAGTTAACCAGTGATTGTCAGCACCTTTATCCTCTTGTTGAAGCCCTACTTCCTATTAGTGGCGTGCGCTGCTTAAGGGATGCTACCCGTGGTGGCGTTAACGCGGTAATGCACGAATTTATGTCGAGTTCCGGTTGCGGTTTTGAACTTGATGAAGATGCCCTTCCGTTAACGCCAGCAGTCCGAGGAATTTGTGAATTACTTGGATTAGACGCAATTAATTTTGCAAATGAAGGGAAACTAGTCGCCATCGTCGCCGAGCAAGACGCAGAGCAAGCACTTCAAGCAATGAAACAGACTGCCGGAGGCAAAGAAGCCGCAATTATTGGTTACGCTAACACCGCCAATCAAATTACCATTAAAAACCCTTTCGGTGGTAGCCGCTGGCTTGACTTGCCCAACAGCGAACCAATGCCACGAATTTGTTGAGGAATATATGAACGGTATCGAGCTTAGAGTAAAAGGCAAAGTACAGGGGGTCGGCTTTAGACCCTTTGTGTGGCAACTCGCTCACCGTTTAAGGTTAAAGGGAGAGGTATTGAATGATGGACAAGGCGTACTCATCTGCTTTGCCAAACATGGCAATATCAATGTGTTTAAACAACAATTAGTTAGTGAACTACCACCACTTGCACATATAGACGAATTAAAAATCCGAGATATCCACTGGGATACTCTGCCTGATGGTTTTTCAATTATTAAGTCAAAGGCCACCAACATAGATACCCAAGTAGTTCCAGACGCAGCGACCTGCCCAGAGTGCTTAGATGAACTGCTTAACAACCGGGATCGTCGCTATCATTATCCGTTTATCAACTGCACTCATTGCGGGCCTCGTTTTACCATTATTAAGCAATTGCCCTACGATAGGCCAAAAACGGTAATGGCTGACTTTCCAATGTGTCAAAATTGCAGTAAAGAATACCAAAGCCCCGCTGATAGGCGCTATCACGCTCAGCCGGTGGCATGCCCACACTGCGGACCTTTAGCTCAAGCGGTACTCCCAGACGGTACAATAAGCTCTGAAAACTGGTTCGATATTGCAATCACCGCCTTGGCTCAAGGAAAAATTATCGCCATTAAATCCGTTGGTGGATTCCATTTAGCTTGTGACGCCACTAATACGAAAGCGATTCAAACTCTGCGAGATCGAAAGCACCGCCAACACAAACCATTCGCCATAATGGTCAGTAACTCAAAAACCGTTCACAGCCTTGCCAAAATGAACGAATATGAGGAAAAAACACTAGAAAGCAGTGCCGCTCCTATTGTGCTACTCAAACGTAAAAGACCATACAGCTTAGCGGACAACGTAGCACCTCATCTCAATGAGATAGGGATTATGTTGCCTTCTAATCCAGTCCAGCACATGATATCCAACCACTTCAAAAATCCTGTAGTGATGACTTCGGGCAATTGTACTGGTCTTCCTCCTACGTTAGAAAACGCTCAAGCAATGCAAGAGCTTAAAGGCATTGCAGACCTTTTTATTCTACACAACCGAAGCATCGTTCAACGTTGTGATGACTCATTAGTTAGAGTTGATAAAAACGGCCAACAAGAGACCTTACGTCGATCTCGTGGGTTTGTACCAGACGCAATAACATTGCCAAACGGCTTTCCTCTTGCAGATGGTTATCTCGCTTATGGTGGCGACTTGAAAAGCGCTTTTGCGATAGGAAAGAGTAATCAGATCATAGTAGGCCAATACCTTGGTGACCTCGCTAATATAGAAACTCAAACCCAATACAAAAAGGCAATTGCACACTTTACCGCGCTATATGAAATTAAAACGATTCATCACATTGCCGACTTGCATCCGGGTTATTTCAGCCATCAATTCGCCCAATCTCAACAAGGAAGTCCTATTTTTGTCCAACACCACCACGCCCATGTCGCAAGTTGTTTAGTCGAGAACCAATGGACTCCCGACAGCGGAAAAGTGCTTGCGTTAACGATGGACGGTATCGGTTTTGGTGGTGATGGCACAATGTGGGGGGCAGAGTTACTAATTGCAGACTATAAAAACTATCAACGCATCGGCGGTATTCCCGCAATTGACTTAGTAGGTGGTGACAAAGCGGCTAAAGAACCATGGCGTTCACTGTATGCACATTTAAAGGCGTTCTACCCACAAATAAACGGCAATTTAATCTCTGATGTGTTTAAGAGAAAGCCGATATCACTACTAGAAAGATCAATGGAAAAAGGAATTAACTGCCATAGTATTCGATCAGCAGGACGATTATTTGACGCTGTTGCCGCTTCTCTTGGCATCGCTTTCGATAGCAGCGAATATGAAGGCTTACCCGCCTGCCAACTGGAAGCTCTAGCTCAAAACTGCTCAACACAAGCCAATATAACGCCTATCGAAATTGCCCAACATCACTTGGAATTGGATCTAACCACTTTCTGGAAGCCATTTTTGGAATACGAGGGTAGCCGTGAAGAAAAAGCATATCTATTCCACCTATCTTTAGCGAGCGCATTGGCAAAAATAGTAACTATAGCGCAACAACAGCATAAAGATATCAACCACTTAGTGCTTACTGGTGGCGTATTCCATAATGCGCTTTTAACTCAACTTTTAAAAAAAGCCCTAAACGACAAAATAACCCTTTTACTACACACGAAATTTTCATGTGGTGATGGCGGATTGGCATTAGGTCAAATGGCTATCGCTTTAATGAAAGAAAAATAAACTGTTTCTATCGTACATAGAATAAATAAAAACAAGGACAAAAAATGAAAACTTTATTACCTGCACTACTTCTTTTCCCAAATATTGTAATGGCACACACAGGCAATGCACACTCTCACCCAGAAGAACTCACTGGGGGAATCATTCTGTTGGTTGCCGCCGCAGGTGCTTACTATCTCTGGAAAAAAACAAATAACGAGGCATCAAACGGGAACGAGAGAAAACGTAAGTATTGGATCTAGAGCGATCTATTTTTTGCTACTTGTTAGCACTTCAATACCTAAGATTTAAGTAGGCAAAATAAGACGCTCTAGATTTCACACTTACCCCAAGTAACTCGAAATAGACTTCGCCAGCTCCTCGAACCTGCTGCGCAATGGCGAACCGGGACGATAGGCGAGTACTATTTGACGCGACGGGACAGGATCTATCGCTCTTAAATATCGAACACCATCTTGAAGTTTGTTATCTGGTACAGACAGCTCTGGCAACAATGTGATACCTCCACCAGCCGCAACCATGTTTCGAAGGGTTTCTAAACTCGTCGCTTTAAAACGTTCATCATCTTTCGCGCCAGCAGCAAAACAAAAACCTAACGCTTGGTCTCTCAAACAGTGCCCATCACCTAATGACAATACGGTACGACCATTAAGTTTTTGCATATCGAGTTCTTCTTTATCTGCCCATTCATGTCCACAAGGAACGGCGACATAAAGAGGTTCGTCATAGAGATCCAACTCTTTAAACGGTTCCGTTTCTGCAACAGAAGCTAAGACCAAACAATCTAACTGCCCTTCTTCTAATTGACGCACTAACTGATGTGTTTGAGCCTCATGTAAGTAAAGCTCTAAACCGGGGAACTCATCTTTTAATTTAGGCACAATTTTGGGCATTAAATAAGGACCAACGGTAGGAATAAAACCAATGTGCAGTGGCCCACTCATCTCGTTCCCCTGCAAACTTGCCATATCGACAAAGGTTTTCACTTCGCTGATAATTTTTTTAGCCTGATCAACCAATTGCAAACCAGATTCAGTAAATAAAACCCGACGACTGCTTCTTTCTAGTAGAGTGGTTCCCAACTCGTCTTCTAATTTACGAATTTGCCCACTAAGCGTCGGTTGGCTCACAAAACAAGCTTCTGCCGCTTTACGAAAATGTTTATGTTCAGCTAAAGCTACAAGGTACTCAAAGTCTCGAATGTTCATCATTCACCTAACATAGAAAATAACTATTGTTAATATAATATCAAATGATTATAACTATCAAATTAAATATCTGATAATAATTCTAACGAAACGGAAATTTCTCCGCTTAGCAAAAAATAATTCAGTCAAATATGGCTTTAAACTCAATATTAAAATTCAAGGAACATCATAATGCTAACTTCTAAAGAAGGCCAAAACGTACCACAAGTTACTTTCCCTGCTCGTCAAGGTGACGCTTGGATTAACATAACGACAGATGAGCTTTTCAAAGACAAAACCGTGATTGTATTCAGCCTCCCGGGTGCATTTACTCCAACGTGCTCTTCAAGCCATCTGCCGCGTTATAACGAATTGTACACAGTATTTAAAGATCACGGTGTTGATAATATTCTGTGTGTTTCCGTAAACGATACATTTGTTATGAATGCATGGAAAGATGACCAAGAAGCAGACAACATTACTTTCATTCCAGATGGTAACGGTGACTTCACTGACGGCATGGGTATGTTGGTCGACAAAAGCGAGATTGGATTTGGCAAGCGTTCATGGCGTTACAGTATGCTAGTAAAGAATGGTGTTGTGGAAAAAATGTTCATCGAGCCAAATGAACCAGGCGACCCGTTTAAAGTTTCTGACGCCGATACAATGCTGAAGTACGTTGCTCCTGAGTACAAAACCCAAGAATCTATCACTGTATTTACTAAGCCTGGCTGCCCATTCTGTTCGAAAGCAAAGCAAAACCTAAAAGAAAAAGGCCTTCAATTTGAAGAGGTTGTACTTGGTAAAGATGCCACTACCGTTACATTACGTGCAATTACAGGCCAGACTTCTGTGCCTCAAGTATACATTGGTGGTAAGCACATTGGTGGAAGTGAAGACCTAGAAGCCTATTTGGGTTAATCCACTAACGAGAGCGAGGCGGACGCCTCGCCCCTTAACCTCTAACCTCACACTCTCACACTCTCGCACTCTCGCACCCAGCAGTAAAAACAGGTATTCTAGCTATCCAATTCCCTTTATGAATAGCGCATGCAAGATAAGCACGGTCTATTAACCGCACCGATATCTCAAGTTCTTCGAAACATGACCGTACCAATGGTGTTCGGTATGGTCGCGATCTTGATGTTTAACGTTGTTGATACCTTTTTTATCTCACTACTTGGTACAGATGCGCTCGCGGCAATCAGCTTTACTTTTCCTGTCACTTTCGGGGTGAATTGTATAACGATGGGAATAGGAATAGGCATCTCAACAAACATTGCGAGATTGTTAGGACAGGGCGAAAACAAACATGCTGCCCACTTTACCTCTCACGGTTTACTACTGGCTATTTTACTTATTTCAGTTGCCTCTCTCTTCGGTTTATTTACCATCGATCCACTATTTGGCTTTTTAGGTGCTGAAGATAAACTCATTCCGCTAATCAAAGACTACATGTTGATTTGGTATGTCACGATACCTCTTCTTGTTATCCCAATGGCGGGAAACAGTGCAATTAGAGCTACAGGGGATACCAAAACCCCCGCCAAAATTATGATTCTTGCTGGTGCCATCAACGGAATTTTAGACCCACTTTTAATCTTTGGTTATGGGCCTTTTCCTGAATTAGGTATTCAAGGTGCGGCAATCGCTAGCGGCATCAGTTGGTTTGGTGCTTTGATCTGTTCACTCTACCTCCTGATAAAACGAGAAAAGCTGCTCAGCTTCCCCAATTTTTCTTATATCGTGACCGACTGGAAACAGGTATTAAAAATAGGCACCCCTGCTGGCATATCGACTGCGATGACACCTATTTCTGGTGCTATTCTTATGATGTTATTGGCTTCCCACGGTACTGCTGCTGTTGCCGCTTATGGGGCTGCGCAACGTATTGAATCATTACTACTTTTAGTGGTCATGTCTTTAACCTCTGCTCTTACCCCTTTTATGGCGCAAAATTTAGGAGCAGAAAATCATGAACGCAGCTTCAAAGCTATGTTTCTGTCCATGCGCTTTTCAATCGTTTTCCAACTCATTATCTTTGTCATGATGGTGCCATTAAGCATTCCAATTTCTGCTCTGTTCGGTAGAGAAGAAGCCGTTAGCGATCTCATTTGGCTTTATCTTATCATTGTGCCTTTTAGCTACGGATTCCAAGGCATCATTATGCTGTTAGTCAGCGGATTAAACGCCATGCATCAACCTCTTCAGGCCTTTTACTGGAGCTTTATGAGGTTATTTGTGTTTACCCTTCCAGCCGCTTGGATAGGAAGTTATTTATATGACATTCAAGGGCTGTTTGTTGGAATAGCATTAGGAAATATTGTTGGGGGGATATTCGGGTATTTTTATGCGCTGAGATTACGACGTGAAGTGTTGACTTTGAATCTTGAGTCTTGAGTTTTGAATCTAGAATTGTTCACTTTGTGGATGAAGCGCTCAATAACCAGAGCGCTTTCAGTAAACTAAATGCCTGCACCATCAATGTAACTATTCGCTTTACCATTAAAGGCTTGGTCCATATCTTCAGAAGGTTTATCCGTGGTTGGTCTGCCGACTATTTTTGCAGGTACACCCGCGACCGTTGTATGCTCCGGTACAGCTTGAAGCACAACAGAACCAGAGCCAATTTTTGCTCCTCTTCCCACTTCAATATTGCCTAAAATTTTAGAACCAGCACCAATCATAACGCCTTCACGAATTTTCGGATGTCGATCGCCACCTTCTTTACCCGTACCACCTAGTGTTACGTTTTGCAGAATAGAAACATCGTTTTCAACCACCGCTGTTTCACCAATCACAATTCCCGTTGCGTGATCGAGCATGATACCTTTGCCAATTTGAGCCGCTGGATGGGCATCTACTTGACAGGCAACTGAGATTTGGTTTTGTAAATAAGTCGCCAAAGCATAACGCCCTTGCTTCCACAGATAATTAGCAACGCGATAACCTTGCAAGGCATGGAAGCCTTTTAGGTAGAGCAAAGGAATGGAATATAAGCTAACCGCAGGGTCTCGGCTTACTGTGGCACAGATATCCGCTGCGGCTGATTCTGTAATTACAGGGTCTGCCGCCAACGCTTTTTCAACCACTTCTCTCACCGCCATTGCAGGCATCGAAGCCGTTTTAAATTTGTTGGCAAGGATATAACTCAAGGCGGCACAAAGACTGTCATGATTAATAATGGTTGCATGATAAAAGCTCGCCAACATTGGCTCTTGTTCCGCCTGTTCTCGCGCTTCCTTTACAATCGTCTGCCATACATTACTTGGCTTACACTGTTCCATAATTACCCTTCCGCTTTCTTATCTCGAGCTAATAGGTCTTGAGCTGCTAATCGAGCATCTTTATTTTGATATAGTACTTGATATATTTGGTCAACTATTGGCATTTCAACACCCATTCTTTGCGAAAGCAACCAAACTTCCTTGGTGTTTCTATACCCTTCTACAACTTGGCCAATTTCATCTTGTGCGGTATCCACATCTTTTCCTTGCCCTAATGCGAGACCAAATCGGCGGTTTCGAGATTGATTATCGGTACACGTAAGCACTAAATCACCCAAACCAGCCATTCCCATAAAGGTTTCTTGCTGAGCACCCAACGCTGCGCCTAAACGCGTCATTTCTGCTAGACCACGAGTAATCAAAGCCGTACGGGCGTTAGCGCCAAAACCAATGCCATCAGACATTCCTGCCCCAATCGCAATGACATTTTTCACTGCACCGCCAAGCTGCATACCGATAAAGTCATTATTCGCATACACTCGAAAGGTTTTACTACAGTGTATTTTTTCTTGCAACTGCTCAACAAATTCAGCATCCGGTGAGGCGACAGAAATAGCAGTAGGCATGCCAGCCGCTAGTTCTTTAGCAAAGGTGGGGCCAGACAAAACAGCAAGAGAATAGCTATCTCCGATAATATCGTGTGCAACTTCTTGAAGTAATCGACCCGTTTCTGGCTCTAAACCCTTAGTAGCCCAGCAGATACGAGACTCTTTTCGCAAATAAGGTTTAAGGCTTTTAAGTACAATGCCAAATACATGACTAGGCACAACAACGAGAAGATCTCTACTCGCTTGGACAGCTTTTTCTAAATCAGATTCAACAATCAAGGTGTCAGGAAATTCAATACCAGGCAAAAACTCTTGGTTGGCTCTATCATTTTCAAGACGTTGCATATGTTCTGCTTCATGTCCCCACAAAACGACATTATCGCCATTTCGAGCTAATGAAATAGCGAGTGATGACCCATACGACCCCGCACCAATCACCGTCATTGCAATCTCTTTTCCATAGGCATTATGAGTGTTAGCCATGTGCATATTCCCTGTCTGTATTGCTGTACTTATTAATTAGCTTAAGAAAAAAATGCACAAGCGGAAAGCTTTGTGCATTTTTAAATTTCTAAACGTTCTACTTTTCGTGAAAGATAAATATCTTACGCGTCAGCTTGCGTTTCTTCTGCTTGAGCTTGATTTTGTAGGTAGTTCATAAACAAAGCATCGAAGTTTACAGGTGCTAGGTTTAATTGTGGGAATGTACCTTTAACCACTAGGCTAGAAATCGTTTCACGTGCGTATGGGAAAAGGATATTAGGGCAGAAAGCACCTAGGCAATGTGCTAGTTGTCCTGCTTCCATTTTCTCAGCAGTGAAGATACCACCTTGTTGAACTTCACAAAGGAAACCTGTTTCTTCTTCATTTTTAACAGTGACTGTTAAACGAAGAACAACTTCATATACGCCTTCACCAAGCTCACGGCTTTGAGTATCAAGATCAAGCTTAACGTCTGGATTCCACTCTTTTTGAAAGATAGTTGGAGAGTTAGGCGCTTCAAAAGAGAGATCTTTTAAGAAGATACGTTGAATAGTAAAGTTCTGTTGGTTTTCTTGAGGTGCTGCTTCAGCCATTTTGTTTTCCTTAATGCTTTAATCTTTTTTCAAAGAATACTGTATATCCATTGATAGGACGAAAATTGAGAATGCACTGAGATTAACTGAGCAAATCTACAAAAACTAGATGGACAACTTATTACGTGCTCGTTATCACATCTAACTCAGCAAAGTGCTCTAAAACTAGCCAGCTCTATCAATCTAGCCAGCGCCGCACGTCTACCCAGTGCTATAAAATTATTTTTTACCGCGAACAAGTGGCATTTTTGCTTCGGTCCAAGACAGAATGCCGCCTTTCAAAAGGTTCACATTCTCGTAACCCGCTTTCGCTAGCAGATTTGCACTCTCGACTGCCGTATGGCCACTTTTGCATACCAATGTAATTGGGCTCTGTTTGTATTTTTCAAGGTTTGGAACCGTTCCTGATTTAATTTCAGTCGGTAAAATGTGAACTGCGCCGGTAATGTGGCCTTGTTTGAATTCATCCTTAGTACGGATATCAACAACGACACCTTCATCTCTATTAATAAATTGAGTTAACTGCGCAGGCGATACTTCTTTGTATTTAGCCGTCGATGTTTTATAGATATTCAAAATAAGCGCCACAACGATACCAACAAAAGCCATAGCCAGCAGCATGTTGCCCTGTACAAAATCAATATATTCTTGCATTTCTAATACTCTTACGAATTGTGGGCTTTGCCCTGATTACAAATTTAAAGCGTGAGTATAACGAGGATAAGGGTTATAGGCGAGAGCCGATCGCAATTCATCGGTATAAATGGGAATACGATCTTTGATTTTGCAATACGACCTATCAAATCAATAGTAAGAATCCATTATCTTTACTGCGAATAGTTCGCAACAATAGCCTTAAAGATAAGTAATGCACTACACTTACTATTATCAAAAAACGAATACTGTAAGCAAGCAACAACATATACCGATCATTATTTGATCTTAAGCTACAGTTTTAGGCTAAAAGTGTAGTAAAGTTACGCTAATTTATTTTCTAAAATTACTTTGAATTTGACGAGGTCATAACTATGTCTGCTAAGAAGCCAATGGCTCTAGTGATTCTTGACGGTTGGGGTTACCGTGAAGACAACGCAAGCAATGCAATCAATAATGCAAATACACCTTTTATGGATGGCCTGTTTGCTAACCAACCGAATACACTTATCTCGGCTTCTGGTCTAGATGTTGGCCTTCCTGATGGTCAAATGGGCAACTCTGAAGTTGGTCATACCAACATTGGTGCTGGCCGTGTGGTTTATCAAGACCTTACACGTATCACGAAGTCTATTGCTGACGGTGAGTTCCAACACAACGAAACCCTTGTTACCGCTATCGATAAAGCAGTAAAAACTGGCAACGCTGTACACGTTATGGGGCTAATGTCTCCAGGTGGTGTTCATAGCCATGAAGACCATATCTACGCAGCTGTAAAAATGGCAGCAGAGCGTGGTGCTGAAAAAGTTTACCTACACTGCTTCTTAGATGGACGTGATACGCCACCACGTAGCGCTGAAAAATCACTTCAACGCTTCCAAGATCTTTTTGCTGAACTTGGCAAGGGTCGTGTTGCTTCGCTAGTCGGTCGATACTATGCAATGGACCGTGACAACAACTGGGATCGCGTAGAAAAAGCTTACGATTTGCTAACTGAAGCTAAATCAGAGTTTACTTACGACTCTGCTGTTGAAGGCCTTCAAGCGGCTTATGCTCGTGACGAGAACGACGAATTTGTTAAACCAACAGAATTAAAAGCAGAAGGCGAAGCGTCTGCGGCTATTGAAGATGGCGATGCTGTTATCTTTATGAACTACCGTGCTGACCGTGCTCGTGAAATTACGCGTACATTTGTACCAGCGTTTGAAGGCTTTAAGCGCAACAAATTCCCTGCTGTTGATTTTGTTATGTTAACTCAATACGCAGCCGACATCCCACTGCTTTGTGCATTCCCACCAGCATCACTAGAAAACACCTATGGCGAGTGGTTATCTAAAGCAGGTAAAACTCAGCTACGTATTTCTGAAACAGAAAAATACGCACACGTGACTTTCTTCTTCAACGGTGGTGTTGAAAATGAATTTGAAGGCGAAGAGCGTAGCCTAGTCGCTTCTCCAAAAGTAGCCACTTATGATCTACAACCAGAAATGAGCTCTGAAGAGTTAACGGCAAAACTGGTTGCAGCAATCAAGTCAGGCAAATACGACAATATCATCTGTAACTACCCTAACCCAGACATGGTTGGTCACACAGGTGTTTATGAAGCGGCAGAAAAAGCAATCGAAGCGATTGATGGCTGTGTTGCTCAAGTTGTTGCTGCTATTAAAGAAGTCGATGGCCAACTGCTTATTACAGCAGACCACGGCAACGCAGAAATGATGGTAGACCCAGAAACTGGTGGCACTCACACTGCGCACACCAACCTACCCGTTCCACTTATCTATGTTGGTAGCAAAGATGTTACGTTTAAGGAAGGCGGTAAACTGTCTGACTTGGCGCCAACAATGCTTAAACTAACAGATATGGAAATTCCTGCTGAAATGAGCGGTGAAGTTTTAGTTTAATTTAATTTGAGCGTTCACGTTTCTAGAAAATAGAAGCTTGAACGCTCACTTTTACTCATTGCTTAAATCTGGAACACTCACTTTGTTCGTGTCAAGAATCTAGACTCAAGAAGCAGAAGGCGTTCCGCTTCTCTCGTCATCTCGTTCCACCTTTTCTCGTTCCATATTCCCGCTATCCCTCTTCCCCTTCTAACCATTTGAAGTATACTACTCAACACTCGTGCTTTCTTTTCAAGAAGATAATCTTCGAATGACTCAACAAACATATAACATCGAATCCAATACTTTGGACTGGCCTTGCTGGACTTGTTATCTGTTGTGCCTAATTGGCATCGTTTTCGCCCCTTCAAGTTTTGCGAGCCAAGACGAGCTGAAAGGGGTTTCTAGTGAAATTTCTCGCCAAAAAAATGCGGTTACTTCCCAACAGAAAGAATTAAATAAACTGCAAAAATCGCTGAAAGAACAAGAACTCTCGATTTCCTCTTTAGGGAGTGATATTAAGAAAACGCAAAGCCTGCTAAAACAAGCCAATCAAAATCTGGCGCAATTCAACAAGCAAAAAGCCACCCTTGAACAAACGAAACAAGAACAGCAAAGCACGCTAGAAGAGCTGATTAAAACTTACTACATCACCAAAAGAAACAATGATGTAAGCGCTATTTTGAATCAGGGAAAAAATGACGAGCAAGATAGAATCAGTCAATACTTTCAGCATTTAGCCAAAGCCCGAACAGAAACCATTAAGGCCTTAGATGTTACCAGCAAGCAACTGGATGAAAAAAATGCCCAACTGTTAAAAGAACAACAACAGATAAAAGCCCTCTTGGCACAAAAAACCAAGAAAAGAGACGCTCTCACCGCTTCACAAAACCAACGAAAAAAAACCGTTGGTAAGATAAGAAGTAACATTTCAAACGATAAAAACTACCTTTCAGAACTGCAACGAAACGAAACTCGCTTAAAGTCTGAAATCGCAAAAGCCGCGAAACGCACCACAGTTCCAATGGATGGAATAGCCAAACAAAAAGGCAAACTACCATGGCCACTCAAAGGCCGTATTCTCCATAGTTATGGTACAAAGCAAAGTGGTCAGATTAACTGGAAAGGGTTGGTTATAGACGCAAAATACGAACAGCCTGTAAAAGCTGTTTATTCGGGCACAGTGGTATTTGCCGAATATTTACGAGGTTATGGCTTAGTGGTACTGCTAGATCACGGTAAAGGCGATATGACTCTGTACGGATACAATCAAACACTGCTTAAAGTTGAAGGAGATAAAGTGAAAGCGGGTGAAACCATCGCTCTTGCTGGAGATACCGGTGGACAATCACAAGCCTCTTTATACTTTGAAATACGCCGAAACAGCAAAACCCAAAATCCTAAAAGTTGGCTAGTGAGATAATCGAACCATAGACAAGCTCCTACCTAAGTCCCTTATAATGTCATTCTATCTAACTGTTCAGCAATTTAGCGGTAGTGGAGCAGATAACAAAGGACAAGGATGCCCTTTGTTAAGCGTACATGGACGTCTTGAGCGGTCTGTGGAAGTACCTCTATATTGGTCAATAACATAACTAGTTTAATACAATACTAAGCACAATAATTTAAAATTACGACGATCGAGAATCAAAATGAATAGCATTGAAAATCTAACTTGCTTTAAAGCCTATGATATTAGAGGAAAATTAGGCGAACAACTGAATGAAGATATTGCCTATAGAATTGGTCGCGCTTTTGGACAACTTCTAAAGCCTAAAACTGTTGTCGTTGGTGGGGATGTAAGACTGACATCTGAAGCGTTAAAATTAGCCATTGCGAATGGCTTACAAGATGCGGGAACCGATGTAATTGATATTGGTATGACAGGCACCGAAGAGATCTATTTTGCCACTAGTCACCTAAACGTAGATGGTGGTGTTGAAGTCACCGCCAGCCACAACCCTATTGACTATAACGGTATGAAGTTAGTTCGAGAAGAGTCAAAACCGATCAGTGGTGATAGTGGGCTCAACGATATTAGGGATCTTGCTCAAAGTGGTGCGTTTATAGATGTTGCTCAACGTGGCAGCTACAGTAAAAAGTCTGTTTTGTCGGCGTATATTGACCATTTATTAACGTACATTTCTCCTGAAAACTTCCGTCCAATGAAGCTGGTAGTAAACTCAGGTAATGGCGCTGCAGGACATGTGGTTGATGCGATAGAAGAGCAATTCAAAAAACTTAACGTACCTGTTGAGTTCATAAAAGTACATCATGAAGCTGATGGCACTTTCCCAAATGGCATCCCTAATCCTATTTTACAAGAAAACCGTGAAGATACGGCCAATGCGGTAAAGAAACATAAAGCGGATATGGGTATTGCTTGGGATGGTGATTTCGACCGTTGCTTCTTATTTGACGAAAAAGGCAACTTTGTTGAAGGTTATTATATCGTTGGTATGTTAGCCGAAGCCTTCTTGAAAAAGAATTCAGATGCAAAAATCATCCATGACCCTCGTGTTTACTGGAATACTGTAGAAATTGCCAACTCCGAAGGTGGCACGCCTATCATGACGAAATCTGGCCACGCGTTTATAAAAGAAAGAATGCGTCAAGAAGATGCCGTTTATGGTGGTGAAATGAGCGCCCATCACTACTTCCGCGACTTTGCTTACTGCGATAGCGGTATGATCCCTTGGTTGCTCGTTGCTGAACTATTATGCGTGAACAACAAAACGCTTTCCGAAGCGCTTAACGAACGAATTCAATCATTTCCTGTATCTGGTGAAATTAACTCACGCATCGAAAATCCAAAAGTTGCTATTCAAAGAGTTAGAGATGCCTACGAATCAAGTGCTCTTTTAGTCGATGAGACTGATGGACTAAATTTTGAATACGAAGACTGGCGCTTCAACCTTCGATCATCAAATACAGAGCCTGTAGTCCGCTTAAACGTTGAATCTAAAGGTGATGTAGCATTGATGGAGAAAAAGACACAAGAGCTACTTGCGATATTGAGGGCTTAATTTAAAAGTGAGCGAGTTAAAAGCGAGCGCCTTCGCTTCTGGAGCGCTCACTACGTTCGATTCTAGACTCAAGCCTGTAGATAATAATCGTCTACTTTATTAATAAAATCAGCTAGCTCTGTGTTTGGTAAAGCATTAATACCTGCAGCAGCTTCTCGCCCTCCCCCTGTCGCAAATTGGCCACATATCTCACTGGCACCCTGCTTATTATTCAAAGGGGCTCTTAACGAAACCGTATAAGTGTTGTCACCATTTTGTGTCAGCACAGCATGGGCTGAGTTCGGGTTATCATTTGCTAACCAATTACCATAAACGCCACTAATTCGCCTTGAAGCCGCACTATTGGGCAATTCAAAAACCCTTAAAGAATCGCTCTTATGCATAGGTATAATGGCCAATGCTTTATCCATATCTTCCTGATACGATTTTTGCAGTTTATAAAATGGCGACTCGTTATCTGCAATAACATCAAAGGGTGAAGGGTAAGCAAGCAAGGCTTTATACAGCTCAGCTGGGTGGAAATGTAAATCTTCTATTTTTGCGCCATATCCATTGTAATTAATTAACGTACCGAGCTCTTTTAATGCACTTTTTTGTTCTGTATTTAAAGAAGCTTTATCGACAAGTTCATCGGCTTTTGCAATAAGGTTATCGCCATATGCCGCGGTAATAGCCCAAAGATGAAATTGTCCATCTAACAGATTATCAATGATCAAAGCGGTACAGGTATTAGCATCTAAGTCGATATGAGCTTCTAGATTTTCATGCGTAGGAATGTCACCCGATTGATGATGGTCCACATAAAAAACAGTGGCCCCTTTATTTAAAACAGCGTCTAAACCTTTGATGTTTTTCGCCATAGAAACATCCAGAACGGTCACATGATCTTGTGTCTCTGCCTCAATTTTTTCAACAAGGTTTATATCTCTTTTAACGCCAGTGATTAACCTTGACGGTATTGGATTTGCTAATCGAAGTTGTAACAAAGCGATGATGCCATCAGCATCACCATTAAAGATATCGTAATTCATAGTTTTCCTAGTTGTTCATCGCTTTTATGCCATCTTCAAGAAGCTGAATTTGCTCCCTTCCCATTGGCGTGGTGTGCGGCTTAACGATAGCTATCATCTGCAAGACACCTTGATGAATGATTTTTTCGGTAATGTCGGTTCTTGGGGACATGGCAGAACGATAACCAAGCCAACTGGATGCCACAAGGTGAAGAGTGGTAACAAGGGACTTAGCCTCTTCTTGATCAACCTTTAATAACTGAAGGTCAATAAACCCATTAAAGATAGCTTCAAGGTTTTTGCGTAGCTTTTCTTGAACGCTAAGATAACGCTCATGTAACACTTCATCTCGCTGTAAAATTTCGGGCAAATTTGCATAGAAAAACCGATATTTCCACATAAGCGTGAAGATAGAGTCCAAATAGCGTTTAAGCAAAACCAAGCTTTCTTCTTGTGATTCTACTGGAGCAAAACGCTCTAATAGTTCGGTGGAATAGCACTCAAATATATCCCGAACAATCTCTTGTTTATTTCTAAAGTGGTAGTACAGATTACCTGGGCTGATTTCAATATGGGCCGCTATGTGGTTGGTCGTGATATTTCTTTCACCGTTATCGTTAAATAGATCGAGACTAGCTAAAACAATTCTTTCTCTGGTTTTCATTCTTATTATCCATTGTGCTAACTATTGCATTACGCTAATTAAAACAAGTATAAGCAGAAATTATTGATTCTTAAAGGGGGAAGAGGTTTGACTGGATTTGATCGCGGCAATTATAAGGGGGTTTATAAATGTGAACGAGAGTCCATTTGATGGTGCAATATTCTAATTACAAAAATGTGAGTGAGTCTAATTCGGTAAAAAATAGCATGCTTTGAAATATCAAACCTTCTAATACCTGCCTTCAAATGCGAGCAATCTCGACCTAAATATGGTGAAAAACCAAGAGAACTCAAGCACGACTCCATTTCAAATGTGTACTGCTCTGCTTGTTGCTCTCCAAAGTTATTCAGCGTGTATTGATAAATGTCACTAAAGTCTTGTACTGCTTTAAGTGACAATTTATACATTGCGCTTAGCCTTAATCATCGCTGCAATTTCTGTCACTGTTAACTCAGACTCCCCACTTAAATCACCAACATCAATGGCATTGCGAAGTGATTTGGTTTCGTATTCTTGCTGTTCCAATAACCTTAAAGCACTTCTTACAACTTCACTTGTCGAACCATAACGACCACTCTTAATCATTTCTTCGATAAATCCAATTAAGGATTCTCCTAACGTTACACTTGTTGTTCTGCCCATTCTCACACCTGTGTTATTTATTCACACAGCGTAAGTATATATTATGCGACCAAAACCTCATAAATTAATAACAAGTTAATACGTTTGAGTTGTGAACATGGGTAATCCGATAGTCATAGAACCTCATCTCTAATTTTGTTTTTTCTTTCTTCCATTATTATTTCTGCTTCCTTGTGATAATGGAACTTAGCCTCTCCTCTTTCGTACTTATCAAACGCTGCATTAATTTGACTGGTAAGCCATGAATCATGGTCTTCAAACTGACGCTGCTCCCTAGCTAAATCTTCTGCTAATTTTCGACATACATCACTTAATGTACCGCCTTTTCTTTCTATGGCCTTTTGCGCTAGTGACTTTATTTCTTCATTTATTCTGAATTGTACTCTAGTGTCCATTTTTACAACCTTAACGATTTCAATGTCATTACGTTTGTTGGTACGCCGTAATAGTAAAGGCAAGAATCTAGAGTCTTGAACACTTGTTTTGCTCATTTCTTGAATCTTGAATCTTGAATCTAGAATCTAGAAGCGAACACAGTGAGCGCTCCAGAAGCCGAAGGCGATCGCTTTAAATAATCAAACCACAGAATAATCTTTAGCCACCAGTTCATTAGCAAAGGTTAATTGTGCGTCAAATTCACCATGGATAAGGTGTATTTCTTGCGGTTTCACTTCTATTTCGTCTACAAACGCGTGTAAATCTCTATTATCAGCATGGGCTGAGTACCCTGACATAGTATGAATTTGTGCTTTTACCTCTATTTCGTCACCATCAATCCAAACTCTCTCTGGTCGCGATTGTAATGTTTGACCTAAAGTTCCTTTCGCTTGATACCCTGCAAAAACAATATCGGTGCGCTTATCGGATAACAACGCTTTGAGATAACCAACTATTCGTCCACCTTCACACATACCCGATGCGGCAACCACAATGGCAGGCTCACCTGATGAAGCTAAACGATTAACTAAGCGTTGATGTGATGGGTAGTTATCAATTTGAATACACTGTTTAAACGCAAGTGGATGTCTCCCCTGTGAAATTTTTTGTTTCGCTTCTTTGCCCCATAGTTTTTTGAAACGTCGATAGGATTTAGTGACCTTTTGAGCCATCGGAGAATCTAAAATAATAGGAATATCCGCTTCTAGTTCTGATTGGTAAATGAGTTGCTCAATATCAAAAAGTAACTCTTGAGTTCGACCAACACTGAAAGCAGGAATCAGGATGGTGCCACCGTCTCGCAAAGAGCGAGTAATTATTTCCTTAAGTCTGGACGAGCGACTTTTTACATCCTCATGGCAGCGATTACCATAGGTGGATTCGATAAACAGATAATCAGCTCTTTGAGGTGATATAGGATCCGGTAATAATGGGGTGTTGCTTGCTCCCAAGTCACCTGTAAAAACCACGATACTGTCGTCCGATAGTTTTATTTCTACATAGGCTGAGCCTAAAATATGGCCTGCGGGGTTTAGTCTTATATAACAGTAATCTTTTGACACTCCATCTTTGGCAGAAACTCGTTGCCAACGCCCATAATCAATCGTCTTAATTCGCCTTTTTACTAACGCTAAAATCGACTCTCTATTGCTTCTTTTCATACCTAACTGAAGCTTTAAACCGTCGTCCAACATCAATGGCATCAGTTCTGCTGTTGCTGCAGTGCAATAAATTGGCCCAGAATAGCCAGCCGCCAATAACCAAGGCAAGCGGCCAATGTGATCGATATGAGCATGAGTAATAATGAGCGTGCTGATTTGATGAACAGGAAAACGAATGGCTAAAGGCTTAACATCCTCGCCTTGAAACTGACCACAATCAATTAATACGCTTCGCTTTGGGCTATAAAAAAGTTCATGGCAAGAACCGGTAACAGTGTCTTTGCCACCATGATGAATGACCTTCATAGAACTCTCCTGATTTATGCATCAAAAGAACGATAAATGAAGTAGCGGATAGAATGGAAAATTAAGTTAATTTTTTGGAGGGATGTCTTCGGGGATTGAGTATTGAAGTTTGAGTTTTGAAGCTTGAAGCTTGAGCACTCGCTTTGCTCGCTTCTAGATTCTAGAAGCGAACATAGTGAGCGCTCAAGAAGCCGTAGGCGATCATTTTTAATACCTAAAGAACAGCTTCAATTTTCTATTCGCGATATCAATAGAGGCTTCACAAAGACGCTGTAAATTAAGTATAACTGAATCTTGCTTGGTGAAGTTGACTCTCAAGGCCTGCGCATCTCCTTGATACTCTTCAGCAATACGGACTAAACAACGCTCTATAATTTCAGCTTTATTAACGATAACATCATCATAGCTGTTCATTTTCTTACCACCTCATTGCCACCAGCATTTTCATTCTTCCAACGTTCTACGAAACTAGCAAGATTATCTTGACGGCTATATTGCAAATCTTGATACATTCTAAAGGTGTCTGTCTCAAAGAAATCAGCTTTTATACGATCACCGACTAAAAACAAGCCTTCAGTGACAACCTGAAAGCGCAGTACCGTATTGCACTCCATCAAATTGATGAGATCAACGTCTTTGTTCAATTGCTTCGAAATGGCTTGTGCCGATTCCCAAACGGCGATAGACGTCATTGGCTCTGTCGGAAACACAGCAATATCGATGTCGCTATTTTTTGTCGACCGTCCAGATGCATAAGACCCAAACAGATAGGCAAATTCAACACCTTTAGGCAGGTGCTGCTGAAGCGCCTTCACTATTAATATTTGATCCATTGGCTACCTGCGTGATTGCATAGAGACTATTTAGTTTACTTTAATTTTAAATTTAAGTCTTGAGGGTTGAAGATTGACCACTCGCGTTTCTAGATTCTAGAAGCGAACATAGTGAGCGCTCCAGAAGCCGCAGGCGATCGCTTTTAAATCCAGATCACACATTTTAATTCACAATTCAACAACGCAAATAATTTAAAAAAGCAATATATCTCATTTAACCAACGATACTGATTATGAGATTTGAGAAACTAAAAGTATGGCAAGATAATTGTCGATTACCTGTTAAGGCAACGAAAGCTTTTTCAACGTTTGCAAATTATAGCTTAAAAATTCAAACGGCAATTGCATCAGCAAAACCTATCATATATGATATCTTCGCGAGTCATAATATAATATTTAGAAGATACCGTTATGGCTTGGAATATTGACCTGTTTGAAGGCGTGGAAGATGAGATTCTTCGTATGCCGCCTAAAATTCAAGCTCGAATGATTAAAATGCTTGAACTCATTGAAACACATGGCGCTAATCTAGGCGAGCCCCATACAAAATCAATGGGAAAAGGTTTGTTTGAAATACGAGCCAAGGCACAAGAAGGTATCGGTAGAAGTTTATTTTGCTATTTAAACGGCAAAAATATCGTCATTCTTCGTGCCTTTGTTAAGAAAAGTCAGAAGACGCCTAAAAAAGAACTCACTCTTGCTATAAATAGAATGAAAAAGGCTAAAAATGAACACCTTAAAATCTCTCAAATTAAAAGCCCTCAGCGACGCGGAAGTTAAGCATGAATATGATGCACTCGAAGCGGAATTCAACTTTATCCATGCATTACTATGCATGCGACAAAACGCTGGGTTAACTCAGTATGAAGTAGCGGAAAGAATGGGAACGAAAGAAGCCAATATTTCTAGACTAGAAAAAGGCAATGGTAACCCAACAATAAAAACGTTGACTAAATACGCTAAAGCATGTGGTTGTCAGTTAGATCTGAGCTACAAGCCTATCTAGCCCTAATTTAAATTATTAAAGAATGAGCACTCGCTTTGCTCGTTTCTAGGTTCTAGGTTCTAGGTTCTAGATTCTAGATTCTAGAAGCGAACTTAGTGAGCGCTCCAGAAGCCGCAGGCGATCGCTTTTAAATCCAGATCACACATTTTAATTCACAATTCAACAACGCAAATAATTTAAAAAAGCAATATATCTCATTTAACCAACGAAACTGATTATGAGATTTGAGAAACTAAAAGTTTGGCAAGATAGTTGTCGATTATCTGTTGAGATAACGAAAATTTTTTCAACATGTTCAAATTATAGCCTAAAAGATCAGATAACCAGGAGCGCTCTTTCTATCCCTTCAAATATCGCAGAAGGAGAAGAAAGACAAAGCAACAAAGACACATCTCGATTTTATTACTACTCTAAAGGCTCATGCGGCGAGTTAGTAACCCAACTATATATTGCAATAGAATTAGGTTATATCGACAAAACAAAAGGGTTGCTTCTAGTTCAAGACGTGAAAAAAATTGCAGCAGTCATCGCAAAACTTATACAAAGGAAATCAAAACCTTAGATGATTGAGGCTTGAAGCTTGAGACTTGAGCACTCGCTTTGCTCGTTTCTAGGTTCTAGATTCTAGAAACGAACGCAGTGAGCGCTCCAGAAGCCGCAGGCGATCGCTTTTAAACCACTCTATCGCCAGATCCTTTACCTGTTACCGTTTGAATAATGTAAGTAAAATAATTAACTAGCGTTAAAGAATGAATCATTTTTTCATCCCATATCGCAAGCTTTTCTGGGGTAGACATATCTATTTCATTCACTTGTGCTAACCCTGTGATTCCGGGGCGAACGTCAAAAACTCCTCTTTTCTCTCTTTCGCTAATTAACTCTTCTTGGTTGTACAGGCAAGGCCGTGGACCCACTAAGCTCATCTCCCCTTTTAACACGTTTATCAACTGAGGAAGTTCATCAAGTTTGGTTTTACGTAAAAACGAACCCAGCTTGGTAACCGAGCTGCTATTGGCTAAATGGGTTGCAACCGAGGCCGTGTTAACACCCATGGTTCTAAATTTTATTAACGTAAACGGCTTCTGTTTTCGACCTACCCTCTCCTGCATAAAGATAGGAGAGCCCGTATCAAAGTACCCTAAAATAGTCACAATAATTAGTACCGGCCAAAGAAACAGTAGGCCAAAGAAAGAAAAAATCAGATCTAAAAATCGAAGCATTAGTAATCCATTATGTGTGAGTCTGTGGTGATTTTAATTGTTTTATTTTCTGTGCAAAGTCATTTATTGAAAAAGTGCTTTATTGATACGTGATAAACACAACCGCAAGAAACTAACGTCTATCAAATTGGTGGCGGTCTAACCCCAAATTCTAGATTCCCGTTTTACCAGAAGAGACGAGGGGGCGGGTGAGCACTAACCGAACCGCATTCACTTCTTTTTCTGCATATAGTGATCTACCGTTCGCTGTATTCCTTCATCTACATTAAAAGGCGGTTCCCATTCCAATCTGCTTTTTGTTTCTTGGATATCTAACTGTAAATTCCCACATAGGCGTTGAGCTACCTCAGATTTACCCACAATTTTAGCCGCCAGCTTTAACCAAGCCGGAGGAATAGGAAGTAAAAAGTAACGCCTTTTCTTCATCGCTTTGGCGATAGATTTCAGCATATAACTGATAGACACATCATGATCGTCAGAAACAAGGAGCGTGCGACCCGCTACTTTGGGATGTACACAAGAGAGTAAAATCAGATCCACGAGGTTATCCAAATAAACCATGCTGCGTTTGTTGTCGATAGCGCCAAGAGGAAGCGGCAAACCTTTAGCAACAATATTCATCATAGAAAGAAAGTTGGCTTGGACATTGGGGCCATAAACCAAGGGTGGTCGTATAATTACCACTTCTAAACCAGTTTCTTGCGCTATTTTTTGCAAACCGACTTCTGCATCGTATTTACTAAGGCCGTAAGGGTCTGTGGGTTTATTGGTTAAATCCGGTTTAAAAGATTCACCTGGTATTGTCGCTTCGCCGTTTACCTTAATTGAACTAAGAAAAACGAACCGTTTAACACCCGATTGCGCTGCTTGCTTTGCTAAATGTAACGTACCAAGTGTATTCACTTCATGATATGCGGATTTTGCCTCTGCTTCGGATTCGTTCATTTGGTGAACGCGAGCTGCACAGTGAACAACGCAATCAACCCCATTAAAAGCGCCTTCCCACTGTGTGTTTGATGAGATATCGGTTATCTGAAAAGATTCGGAGTTCTCTGCTGATTTTCTTGAAGATGTTTTATCATTCTGAGAAGACAAGCGCTTAACCTCAACACACTTCCAGCCTTGCTTCAGCGCTATCTGAACCAACCGAGAACCCACAAAACCTGTACTACCTGTAATAAGAACTTTCAATTCATACCCTGCTTATAATTAAATCAAAATAAAAATCTTACTTAGTCATTCCTACCCCCTCGTCATTCCCTCATCTCTTCGTCATTCCCTCGAAGGAGGGAATCTGGACTTAGTTCCCCACCTTCGTGGGGATGACGCAGGTTTCGTGGAAATAACGTCGGTTTCGTGACAATAACGTCGGTTTCGTAAGTATATCGCCGATTTCATGCGTATAACGCCACCAATTCCATCCCTCGTCATTCTCACACGCTTCGTCACTTCCTCACCTCTTCGTCACTCCCTGACCCCTTCGTCATTCCCTCGAAGGAGGGAATCTGGACTTAGTTCCCCTCCTTCGTGGGGATGACGCAGGTTTCGTGAAAATAACGTCGGCTTCGTAGAGATGTCATCTATTCCCCACGTATCACGCCATCATTTGTAAAAATAATAGTGTATTAATAGGGACAATAACTCCCATCTATACATAGAACGAGAAAACAAAACTATACCACCTAAGCCGAACCAATGTCGCCTGTAGCATTCGGTAACGCAATTGTCGTACAACCTCTAGCTATAAAACCTCAAGCGGATTACAATACGGCCGATAACTATAAATTAACATACTATCCTTAGATTATAGGTATTTACACCTATTCTTCGATGATTAAAGACCAACAAAAGTCAAAAGATATCTTATGCGATAAGATACACATAATTTGATGAAATATTTCACGAACCTCTATTTGTGGCTTATCTTCATCAAGAGTCGTTAGGCACATATAAGACGAGTATAAAAGTGAGGAATGATGAAAAGTGATATTTTACCTGTAGTAATGGCAGGGGGATCAGGTACACGACTTTGGCCTATGTCTAGAACTCACTTTCCAAAACAATTCTTGACCTTAACGAACACACTAAGCATGCTGCAAAACACTTTGCAACGGCTAGAAGAGATCAACCATCTACCCGCCTGTTTTATCTGTAATGAAGAGCATCGATTTTTAGTCGCAGAGCAAATTCAAGCCTACTCAAGTACACATAGTGGCATCATCCTTGAACCTGAAGGGCGCAATACGGCTCCTGCTATAGCGTTAGCGGCGCTAAAGTCAGTAGAACAAGGTAACGATCCCATATTGTTAGTACTTGCAGCCGACCACGTAATTAAAGATAAAGAAGCATTTTGCAAGGCTGTAATTGACGCTCAAGTGTTCGCCAAAAATGGTAAATTAGTCACTTTTGGAATACTTCCTACTACCCCCGAAACTGGTTATGGCTATATAAAAAGAGGTGAATCAACCGACACATCTCAAATAGCTTATTTAGTTGACTCATTTATCGAAAAACCAGATACATATACTGCACAAGCTTATTTAGATGATGGCCGTTACTACTGGAACAGTGGGACGTTTATGTTTAAAGCATCTCGCTACCTAGAAGAATTAGGCAAGTTTAGACCCGATATTTTAGCTGCTGTTAAAGAATCTCTTGATGTCGCAGTTAGTGATCTAGATTTTATTCGTATACCCCCAGAACCGTTTAGTTTATGCCCTGCAGATTCTATCGATTATGCAGTAATGGAAAATACCTCGGATGCAGTCGTGGTACCGATGAATGTAGGATGGAGTGACGTAGGCTCTTGGTCCTCTCTGTGGGAACTCAGTGACAAAGACAAAAATGGAAACGTCACTCAAGGCGATACGATTAACATAGATACAGTTAACAGTTACGTGACCGCTCCAGAACGCCTTATTGCGACTGTTGGGGTTAAAGACCTGGTTATTGTTGACACAAAAGATGCATTGTTAGTTGCGCATATAGATAAAGTTCAAGACATCAAGAATATAGTAGGTGAGTTAAAGAAGCAAAACCGAACAGAATTTTTACAACATCGACAAGTCTATCGCCCATGGGGCCATCATGATCATATCGCTGAAGGGCAACGGTATCATGTTAAAAAAGTATTTGTATACCCTGGTGAAAAGACCGCAATGCAGGTTCATTACCATCGTGCAGAGCACTGGATTGTGGTTTCAGGAACAGCGAAAATTTATCGAGATGATGAGACCTATACCATCACCGAAAATGAATCTACGTACATTGCAGTAGGCGTTAAACACTGTTTTGAAAACCCAGGAAAAACACCTCTTGAAATCATAGAAGTGAGAACAGGCAGCTATTTGGAAGAAGACGACATTGTACGTATTGGCTCCTCTGGTGAGGGGTACTAACTTTTTAAAACCTACGATTCACACTGATATTAAAATAGTGAAATAACAAAGTACATTACTAAATACTTAAAAAAGTAGGTAACAATTGGAGCAAACTTGCTAGTGTCGCATTGTGGCCAAGTACCTGAAATTGGCATTATTGGTTATTGCCCTAGGCTCAAGAAGACGGAACTGTAACATCGTGCTTAATCCTATGTTGCGCTCAGGTCGCAGGTGGTGGGATATCATTTATCGTACAACCTCTAGCTATAAACCCTCAAGCGCATTACAATACGGCCGATAACTATAAAAGTAACAAACAAACCTTAGGCTTTAGATGTTTACCCCTATTCAACGATTATTAAATGCCAACCGTAGTAATAAAAGAATCATAAGCATTATTTATGACTGCTTTGCTATAGTGCTGTCTCTTTACATGGCCATTGCCGTCAGGTTAGGCGTGTACAGCTTTGCTGTCGATATCGATGAAGTCTTAAGCTTACTCATTACATTAGCTGTTACTATTTTCTGCTTCATTAAGCTTGGCATGTACAGGGCCATTTTGCGTTACATGACCTTTCCTGCCCTTGGAAATATTTTTGTCTCCGTTATTATTTCAGCGCTGACGTTAGCGCTTAGCAGCTATTTTTTTAAATCATTTATTCCAAGAAGTGTCCCTTTTATTTATGCAGGTTTAGCTGTTATTACCTTGGGTGGGCCAAGGGTGTTTATTCGTAGCGTTTACTATCATTATTATAAAAGACAAAAACCTAATGTGTTTATTTATGGAGCAGGCGCTACTGGTCGAGAACTGACTTACGCATTAATTCAAGGTGACGAATATCACCCTGTTGTTATTCTTGATGATGATAAACGCAAATCAGGCGAAATAATGTACGGCATTCGAATTCACCATAGTGACGAATTTGAAAAGCTACAGGCTTTATATGAACCAGTAAAACTGTTGCTCGCTATTAACAATATAAACAACAAAGAGCGATTAGACTTAGTTGAAAAACTCTCTAGCTTACCAATTGAGATTCAATCGGTTCCGTCGGTAGAAGATATCGCAACAGGAAAAGCAAACCTGACGGATGTACGAGACCTCGATGTGTCCGATTTACTTGGTCGAGCACCAGTAGAACCAGTAAAAGAATTACTAGCAAAAAATATTACGGGTAAAAATGTAATGGTAACCGGTGCCGGTGGTTCTATAGGTTCTGAGCTATGCCGTCAGATTTTAAGACAAAACCCTAAGACTTTGGTTCTTTTAGAGTTGAATGAATACAACCTATATAAAATTGACCAGGAACTAGAAGCCGCAAGAATCAACTTAAACCTTGATACAAAGATTATCCCTGCATTAGGTACGGTTCAACGACAAAACCGTGTCCAAAACCTTATGGAAGCCTACAGCATTGAAACGGTATACCATACCGCTGCGTATAAACATGTGCCGTTGGTCGAAAGCAATATTGTAGAAGGCATTCGTAATAACGTATTTGGTACCTTAGCAGCGGCTCAGGCAGCCATTGAAGCGGGCGTAAAAGATTTCACACTGATTTCTACCGATAAAGCAGTTCGTCCAACCAACATTATGGGTGCAAGTAAACGCATGGCCGAGCTGGTGTTGCAAGCCCTTGCCAGTAAAGAAACCGAAACAACCTTTACTATGGTGCGATTTGGCAATGTACTTGGATCTTCTGGCTCTGTTGTGCCTCTTTTTAAGCAGCAGATAAAGGATGGCGGCCCTGTCACCGTCACTCACCCTGATATCATCCGTTATTTTATGTTAATACCAGAAGCAGCCCAGCTTGTAATACAAGCAGGCGCAATGGGGAATAACGGGCAGGTATTTGTACTAGATATGGGTGAGCCTGTTAAAATCCTGGACTTAGCGAAACGTATGATTCATTTAATGGGTATGAAAGAGTATGTGGAAGGCTCAGCAGAAGAAGGGGACATCGCGATAAAGTTTGTTGGGTTGCGCCCTGGAGAAAAACTTTACGAAGAGCTGTTAATTGGCGATAACGTAGCAGGAACCGGCCATAAAAAAATAATGACCGCTGATGAAGAAAAATTAAGTTGGGATGAAATGGATATTTTAATTCATCAACTAGATACCTGCTGCCATGAATTCGATATTGAGTGTATCAAAAGAATATTATTAGAAGCGCCAACTGGCTACGCACCGACAGAAGAGCATTAAATGAAAGTACTGCATGTATACAGAACTTGTTATCCCGAAACCAAAGGTGGTGTGGAACAGGTAATTCGTTACATAACGAAAGGCTGCCAAGGATCTGGAGTAGAGTCGAAAATTTTGGCTCTCTCAGATACTGAAAATAAAAAATTCATCCATGAAAACACTGAAGTTATTTTAACAAAGAAAATTTTTGAATTGGCATCAAATAGTTTTTCACTAGGTATGTTTATTGAGTTCTATAAATTATCTAACTGGGCTGACATCATTCACTATCACTATCCTTGGCCTTCTGGCGATCTTCTAAGCATATTAAATTATTCTAAGCCAACCGTGATCACATATCATTCTGATATAATAAAGCAAAAGTTTCTCAAAAGAATCTACTTCCCTTTAGAACAATTTTTCTTGAGTAAAGCAAGTGTTATCGTAGCTACATCCCCTCAATACGCAGCTTCTAGTAAAACCTTAATAAAATTCAATAAAAAAGTTGAAGTTATTCCTCTTGCCATAGATCCGGAAGACTATAAACACACGAATGATGCTTTAGACACAGAGATGAAAAATAGATATGGCACTAACTTTTTTTATTTGTTGGTGTATTAAGGTACTATAAAGGGCTTAAATATCTTATTGAGGCAGCACGAACTGTAGATCACAAAATTGTAATTTCAGGCGACGGTCCATTAAGAGAAGAACTTAAATCTCTAATTTTTAAATATAATTTAAAAAACGTCATATTGACTGGTTTTATCTCAGAAGATGAAAAAAAGGCACTTTTGAGACTTTGCAAAGCATTTGTATTTCCTTCTCAGTATCGTTCTGAAGCATTTGGCGTTTCATTATTAGAGGCACAACTGTTTAAAAAACCGATAATAAGTTGTAATATTGGTACCGGTTCTAGTTTTGTAAACATACATAATAAAACAGGAATCGTTGTCCCACCGAAGGATGTAAATTCATTAAGTTTAGCAATGAATCATCTAGCTAAAAATGACTCATTATGCCATCAGTTAGGCGAAAGTGGCTTTTCGAGATTTAGTGATATGTTTACTATAGAAAAACAGAGTAACTCATATGTTAAGTTATACAATGCACTTATAAACGGTAACAAAAATTGAGAATAGCCATAGATGCCAGGCCTCTTAGCAGAGAACTAGCCGGAATCGGTCGATATACTTATAATGTCCTTAAAGAACTGTTTATTTTGGACAAAAAAAATACATACTATCTCTATACAGATTGTACGTTGAAGTTTGATTTTTCTACTTTCAAAAATGTGAACGTTAGAGAGGGTAATATTAATTCAACCATTGGAAGTGTAATATTTTCTCAATGTGTATTTCCATATTGGATTAAGAAAGATAACATAAATACATTTTGGTCTCCAAGGCATCATTTACCCTTAATTACATATTTGATGCCTAACATAAATAAAGTCGTTACTATCCATGATATTGTATGGAAGGTACATCCTGAAACGATGCCAAAATCAAGAGTAATACTTGAAAAACTACTATTTACACCAAGTTTGATTATTTCAGATAAAATCATATCCATATCAAAATTCACTAAAAATGAATTAGTTAGTAACTTTGACGTGCCAAAAAATAAAATATCAATTACACAACTAGCGAGTTTTATTGGTCCTTTGGGGCGAAGCAATATAGTTAATCAAGAAAAACTTATTCTTTTTATAGGCACTTTAGAACCAAGAAAAAACCTTGAAAACTTATGTATTGCATTCAAAAAACTAATCGATATTGAAAAGTACTCAAATTATAAATTAGTGATTGTGGGTGGGAAAGGTTGGGGCAACCTTAATCTCAATGCCTTAATTGAAAAACTTTCCATAATAAAGAATGTGGAAATAAAAGGCTTTATAAGTGACCAAGAATTAGTAGAACTTTACGCTTCATGTGAAGTGCTTACTATGCCATCAGTATATGAAGGTTTTGGACTGCCAGCTTTAGAAGCTTTATCGATGAAAAAAAGGCTGTTGTTGGGGAGAAGAGTGCTATATCAAGTATTAAAGGTGACAATGTTTTCATTACAAAAATAGACTCTGATAGTATTTTCAATACGCTAACGAAGGCAATAGAAACACAACCGTCAGAATATGCACAGGTAGATTCAGACTGGTCATTGATAGCTAAATCAACGTTGAACATACTAATCTCAAATTCAAAAACTATAATTTAATTTTTTTATCCTTAACTCTGTCATAGCTAAGGATAAAAATATAGATAAGAACGTTATTTTATTGATTATTATGCATTAACGTTATTTAGTTAAACCTCAAAATTAAATAATCTTCATATCAGGAATCCTTTACAGGCATGTACATGATTTTTCCAGATAATTACGAGAAAATAGCGAAGATGTAAGTAACAAAAAAATATCAAATTTATATCGTAATCAAGAAGTTTCGCTATATAATCAATCTATGTGATTTTTTCAGAGCTAAAACCCTTATACTTCAAAGAAAATAATTGTTGGTCAAAAACAGTGATAGTGGGAATACCAAGCGAGAATAACTATCTAATAGGAAAAAATAATAACACTTACTAAATCTAGTTAAAAACCTTAAGTTTAGCACCACTCCAGCAAGCTACTATCAAAACTAGTCGGATTAGTGTGTATCAATTAAAAAACGATGAAATCAAATTTTTTATTTTAACATATAACCAATAAATCCTTTCCAAATACCAATCCATCTATTCAAATAAAAGTTGGATTTTTTTAAATCCAGCAGAAAAAGAAATAGTAGACAACCAAATAAAGGGCGTATGATATTGAATTTTATAAAATAAAAGGCTCCTTCAGCTGTAAAAAGGTGCTTGGCAATAAATGCTCCTAAACCAATCGCTCTGCTCTTTACCCTTCCCAAATCAGAAAAATCCAAATCAGAAGGTGGATGAAATACGTAATTAATGCTCGGATTGTAATAACCAGTATAGCCTCGTTTTAAAAGTCTAAAGACTAGATCATTTTCTTCTTCAGCACCAAAAATCGAGCCTAGACCGAATTGTTCGTCAAACTCTATATCTGAACTTCTTCTAACAAAAAGAGTAGTAGAACTACCTAACGTATAAAAAGTTGACAATTTTTGCCTTGTTGTAATATTTTTCCCTGCTACTATTTGATAGGAATTCTCATCTATCGTCTTTCCCATCAAAATGTCATAGCTTTCTAGTAAAAAATATTGATTTACGTTATGCAACAATTCTTGGGGGTAAATACAGTCATCATCTGGAAAGCAAACAATGTCACCAGTATAATATTTTAAACCTACATTTCTTGCTTTGGACAACCCTAGATCAGACTGTAAATATACTATATTAAGACATTCATATTCTAATAATAGTAATTTAATTCTGTCGTCCTGATTTTGGTCAACAACAATAACTTCAAAATGTTTAAATGTCTGCCTAACTAAGGAATCAAGTAGTTCTTTTACTTCAATTTCTCTATTCACAGTACATAAAATTAACGAGAACTTCATATAAAACCCAAGAAAGAATCTATATATTTATGCCTATTTTTAAGCTCTGGATTATTATAACCATAAAACTCGATGTTATTAAATTTGGCAGCTTCAAAATCGTTAGACGAATCACCAATTAAAATTGTCTCATTCGTACTATATCTATTTAAATCAATTATTCCTTTTACAATCTCTGATTTAACCTTTGGCGACCCTTCTATAGATAAAAAATATTTATTCAAATCAAGAGAGGTACATATATAGTTCAAATCTTGATCATCTGCACCAGAAGCAACATGCATCCTATATTTATTAAAATTAGATTCTATATAAGACAATGTTTCTTGAATAACGTACTTTTTGTTAGCTAGTTCTTTCTTTGTTATTTTAGAATATTTATTAGCATATTCTAGAACCTTAGTTTCGGAAATATCCTGATTTAATATTTCATTAAAAAAGTACTCTATTTTAGCATATCTCGATTTACCACCATTAACTAGATGATAATTAACTAATTTTTCTACCGATATTTCGTCGTATGTAGAGAAAAGCTTCCTAAAACCATCAGTTTTTACAGGAATAGAATCTAAAACAACCCCATCGAAATCAAAAATTATATTTCTAATCAAACTCTTACCTTTACAACAGTTTTTACTACTTTAACTGAATCGACTACTTTCATTCCTGGCATATGAGCATCCTCGGGATAAAAAATCGCTACGTCACCTTTCCTTAAAATCAAACAAGAAGTACTATCTGAGTCTGAGTATTTTATTAGATCTATAGATTCATCATAAGAAAATGTTTCTTTTAAATCATTAACATTTTTTATTGCTATGATCTCCTCACCGTCTAATATAAATTGCACATCAATATACTTTTTGTGAGACTCAAAGAAACATTCACTTCGTATTTTTGTGTTATAAACTTGTTCTAAGGCAAAACTAAATGCATTTAACTCTATTTTATTAAATGCATTTAAGGGTAACGAAGTTAATCTTAAATTCTCTTCAGAGTCTTGTTGCATAGCTTTACCTAAATACTCGAATGCAGTATCAAACTTTGCATCTTTGATCTGATCCTTTAATATTTCTAAATTACCAAATATAGCCATGATAGTTCCCTTTTAACTAAAAATTATCTTCATTTGAAATATTTTCAATGCTTTTTAAACATTCAAGTAACCCTTGCCCCATATCTATGTACGGGTTTGCCACAAGCTTTTTACTTCGCGTAGGGTGAAAGGAATATGGCGTTGTCTTATAATGATTAGAATACCCATCATTATTTAAACTAATCTTCAATCTCCCACCAAGTATCTCATTAATCATATGAAAAAGTTCTTTTCGCTGAATTCTTTCAACACCAGTTAGAATTACGTGTTCATTTATAAACTCATCAGATTCAATAATATTAAGTCCTAACTTTGCTACATCGGCAGCGTGAATGTATTCTCTAATTTCTTCACCATCACCACTATGGTTTATCTCACCATTTTGCAAAGAGCTTTTTAACAGGTTATATATATAATTATTGTGATAGTCTCTCTCACCATAAACAGAACCGTACCTCACAATAGTAAATTCAAGACCAAATTTTTTATAAAATTCTTCTGTTAGTTTTTCAGACGTTAGCTTACTAATTCCATAAAAAGACCCTTTGTCACTCATAGCATAAGCGCTGCTCGCATAGACAAATCTTTTTATATGATACATTCTACATGCTTCAAGAATATTCAAATTACCTATAACGTTAAGCTCGATAGCTTTTGTAGGCTCAGAAATAGCATCATCAAGATTAGCAAAACCTGCAAAATTAAAAACTATATTAGCATCTTTTACTAAATCATTTACTTCGTCTTTTTTTAATATGTCGCATCTTCTGAAGTACTTGTTATCAACATACTTTGAAGGATTCAAATCCGCAGAAACCACATCGTACCCACTGTCTAGTAGCTCTTCTACGACGTAACTTCCAATAAAACCATTACCACCAAAAACAACTACTTTTTTACGCATTTTCATAAACTTCATTTTTTAGAGGTTGATTATTTCTAAATCTAATCGCTTCTTCAACAGCTTCAACTTCCATATTCGTGCGGCTATCAACAGTACTTGCTCCCATATGGCAAGTCAAAACACAATTGCTAAGCTCAGTCAAATTCCCTTTATATGGCTCTTCTTCAAATACATCAACAGCTGCACCTGCTATCTTGTTGTTTTTTAGTGCCTGATATAGATCTGATTCATTAATAATCCCGCCACGAGCAGTATTAACTAAAAGCGTATGTGGTTGCATCAGATCAAATTCTTTAGCTGTGATAAAATCAATTGTGTCTTTTTTCAATGGAACATTTATGGAGATAATATCGCTGTATTTGAGCACATCTACCTTTTCTACAAATTTAACCCTATGCAATCTTCCCAAAGCTATATCAGGTTCTATATCATGCACTAAAATATTAACATTAAACGGTGATAATAGATGAACGAGACTCTTGCCAATTCGCCCCATCCCAAATATACCAATTGTTTTACCATAGAGGAGAGTCCCCATATGCCTTTGCCATATACCTTTCCGAATATTGCTATCTGTATGAGAAATTTTTCTCGCAATATCCAAAATCATGCCTAAGTTAAGCTCAGCCACTGCCATTGTTGGTGCATCTGGTGTATAAGCAACTCGAATCCCATACCTTTTGCATAGATCAAAGTCAATACCATCTAAGCCAATACCGACTCGCGAGATCAACTTCAAGTTAGGTGCATTTTGAAGTACTTCTTCAGTAATTATCTCTGTACCAGCAATAAGAATCTCTGTATCTTCGATATGCTGAGCAAGTTCTTGTGTAGAGATCTTGTGTTCAAATGGATTTAAGCGTACTTCAAATTCGTTATACTTCAACAAACGCATCGGATCAGGCGATGTCGAAGAAAATGGATGTGTAGATACAAATACCTTTTTCACTTCAAAGCCTCTCTGATTTTTTTCATTCCTGTTCTTGCACTATCGCCCAAAAAGAAAAAATCTAAGCTGTATGCTAAAAAGGTACAACCCTGGTTAGCTCGTTCGATAAATTTCGTTGGCTCCGATTCAATTACGTGAAATCCTGATGGGACTTTATTTTCTTCGCAGACACATAAGACTTTTTGAATTGCTTCTTGTACATCCTTACGATCGTACTCACCAGGGGCCCCCATAGAAGCAGACAAATCATAAGGGCCAATAATTACGCCGTCAATACCATCTGTTTTGATGATATCTTCAATGTTTTCTACAGCTTGAAAGTGCTCAATTTGAGCGATAATAATGAGCTCATCGTTCACCCAATTTTGATAGTTTGCAAAATCTAATCCATAATTTTGAGCTCGGTAAAGTCCGACACCTCTAGCACCAATAGGTGGGTATTTAGCATATGAAATAGCTTCTACCGCATCTTCCTTCGTCTTAACCATCGGAACAACAATACCATCTGCACCGGCGTCCAGTACCCTTTTAATAACAACTTCTTCATTCTTACTCACACGCACTAAAGCCTTCATGCCTTTAGCTTGAATTACAGTTATTAGATGTTGTACTTTTTCAAGACCAATTGTTGTGTGTTCTATATCGATCACTAACCATTCAAACCCAGCGCTTGCCAAAACCTCCACTACAGCGGGATGTGAAATTGTGACCCAAGAGCCAACAGTTAACTCATTGTTCTTTAACTTACTTTTCAGGCTCATAACTTATCCTTGTGAATGTATAATAATTCTGCCAGTTTGAAGTCTTCTGGCTCATCAATATCCACAGCTTCTAACTGATTTACTTCAAATATTTGTGGTTTCAAGCCAATTCGTTTGTTGTCAGAGTCTGCGAATGCTTGCTTAGAAAAAATGTAGAAATTGGAGTTTTCTTCGTATAAAGGAGTTAGATCTTGAGTTCTTAACAGTTCATGCGGATTGTGGTTAATAGGCTTAGCGTTTTCGTCATAAAGCCTAGTCTGTAAACGCGTTACTGAGAATAGAGAGTCAAACTGTTCAAGTTTTGAAAAGTACTGCTCAATCGCTGCATCGATTGTTGCTGAACGAACCAATGGATTAGTACTATGAGTTTGGACAAAGTGCTCCCCATCTAAATGTGCGAGATCATAGTCAATGATGTTGTTCATTGAAACAAAATCACCTTGGATTCCTTCAGGACGATCAATAACAATAACTCTATCACCAAAGTGTTTTTCCGCATCTTGCTTAATAATCTCGCTATCTGTATTGATAATGACTTTTTCTACATATTTTGAACCTAGCAATGCCTTCATAATAGCATGATAGAGTGGAGCTCCATCAAAGTCTCTCATGTTTTTATTTGGAACTCGCTCGGAGTTGCCTTTCATTGGTAGTAAAGCTTTTACTTTCATCTTGTTATTACCTAAAGTGTTTATAGTTTCTAATCTCTACAAGAACCATCAGAACTAAAAATTAAAAGATTACATTACTTAATCGATAGAAAAAAACTCAAGCTTTTCTTCTTTATTTCTATTGATTCTCATATTTTTCGTCACATAATGCCTACTAGCTCAAAAGCTCTCTAAACTGAAGAATAATGAGTAAGTTAACCACGCAATTATTACCCCGCACAAAATTCCCGCACAGATTTCTGACTTGGTGTGTCCAACCCGCTCGCGCATTGTCTGTGCTGTAGCATTTGCCTCGTTCAACTTATTAATCTCAATAGCATGCAGTCCAATCTTACGTCTTAAACCATTCGCATCCATCATTACGATAAAGCATAATGTAATAGCCACCCCAAACGCGGGATGATGCACACCTTCTTTAAAAGCTATCATAGCAGCAGTGCTGGAAACAATACTGCTATGGTTACTTGGCATTCCTCCATACCCTATAAGGTCAACAGCCAACCTTTTTTCTCGAATTGAATTGACAAAAAACTTTGTGATTCCCGTAAATAACCAGGCTATGAAAGGTAGTATTAAGTATATATAGTCCATATCAGCTTACCAGTGCTAAGGCCAAAGGGTGTATAAGCAAACAGCAACCCACGCGATGATTGTGGTTTGTAGCTGAAAGTCCGAGAAGAGCGCATCTGTTGGTGATTCACCACCATCTAAGCTGTCAACTACAAACCAATATCTATATAGACCAAACAAAACAAATGGAATTGAAAGAACCATATCCATTTTTGAAGTCATAACGAATAAGCTATAAAATATAACTGCACAGGTAGCTGACATTTCAGCATATCTATCCATTAACTCCACAGAATATTCATTTAGTACATTTCTACTAGACGAGCCATTCTTAGCTAGCTCCTGTCTTCTTTTTATTGCTGCTAGATACAGAGCTAACGCAAATGTCGTAACGAGCATCCATGGTGATAAAGGAACAGAAATAGCGACGGTACCAGTATAAACTCGTAGCACAAAACCTGATGCAATAGTAAATATATCCAAGACAGGTTGGTACTTCAGATAGATAGTGTATACAACATTTAGAGCTAAATAGCATAGTATTATCACGACAAAATCGAAATGGATAACCAAGCCAATCGCAACCAACCCATATAATAAAGTCATCAGCACCAGAGCCTGATGCTTAGTCACATCACCAGATGCCAGAGGTCTTGTCTTAGATTTGACAGGATGCTTTCTATCATCTTCGACATCTTTGTAGTCATTTAAGATGTATGTAGCCGATGATGCTATACAAAACAGTACGGTAGCAGTAATAGCTTGTAATACCGACTCCAAAGATAAAAATAACCCAGAAAAGACTAATGGGGCCATAACAAAAGCATTTTTTACCCATTGCTTTGGTCTCATCAACTTAACTAAAGCTTTAATATTCAACATACTCAACTACCTGATACAAAATAGATTCCTAATAAAACCAATACCATGCCAAGCCACTGCTTTCCATGAAATGACTCCCCGAATAAGTAAGCAGATACAACCGCTAACAAGACAAAACCCGAACTAGCTAAAACAGGATATGCAGAGGAAACAGGTAGTTTTTCCAAGGACTTAGCAAACAAGATAACGTTCAGTCCATAAAAGAAAAGGCCTCCGACAAACCATGGGTTAAGTAAGAAATTTAACACTGGATTACCAAACATAGAAAACTCAACGCGCTGAGCTTGCTTTAGTAAGACATTTCCTATCGTTGAATTTATCGCAGCTATAAATATAAATACCCAAGCAATACCAATAGTCACTACAAAAACCTTTTCACTACATTCAGAACACCTTGCTTAACTGCAGAACGATGGTGACTCGCATTACCGTCTGGCGTTAGAACTTTTTCTCGATTTTCCACATACCAGTTATAGCTATCAATGAACATCTCTATATTAGAGTATTTAGCTTGCCAACTAAACTCAGTTTCTACCTTTGTAGTATCAAAATACATTGACTTTCCATACATTAGGGCATGATATGCCCCAAGAGGTGATAATCCAATCGCACTAGTCACCTTCATACCCAAAACCACAGGTCCCATTGGCACACTTCTGACTTTAGAGCCCGTATTCGCGTGTACAACCAACGCTTCTAAAACCTCTCTCATAGTACCAAACCTATCCGTACCACAGTTGTAAATAGCCGGCCCCTTTTTCATTCCACTCAATATACACACTTCAGCTAAATCATCCGCGTGAATAAACTGATAGACGTTATTACCGCCATCAAATACTGGAATATTTCGTCCTTCTCTGACCCATTCAAACAAGATCTGAAAAATACCAAGTCTACCGTGCCCCATTATTGTCCTTGGTCTAATAATGCTTACATCTAGACCTTTTTTTACATACTCATGACACTTAAGTTCACCTTCGTATTTTGCCTGACCATATTCTTCGCCAGGAGTTGGCTGAGTATATTCTGTTACAGGGTTTTCTTTCGGAACACCGAAGATAGCGCTCGAAGATGTATATACCAGTTTCTGAACTCCGGATTCTAAAGATGCTCTTAGGACATTTTCAGTACCTAATCCATTAACTGATTCAAACAGCTCCCTATCTTTAGCGAGAGGCACTTGAGCAACGTTGTGGAAAACAATATCCATTCCTTTTGTTGCTTCAGATATGGATTCATAATCTCTTATATCACCTTGAAAAAAAGTAACATCATTGGTTCTATCTTCAGTATCATTAATATCGAAGATTGCGCAATCAAATCCCTTTTCTTTTAATTTCTCTATAAGCAAGGAACCAAAGTACCCTGATCCCCCAGTCACTAGTACCTTTTTCATATGACTTTTCCTTCATCTAATAATGACTTAATGCTTCTTTTCATTCCTTCTTCCAGAGAGACCGTAGGATTATAGTTGAGCTCAACTTCGGCTAACGAAATATCACATGCTATAGTTTTATTCATTTCGGATAAAACATGTATCTTTTGGTGATAAAAGCCTAAAGACTGTAAATATTTATCAACCCAAAAAGCCACATCACTTGCTATATTAGGCAGTTTCATTCGCTTTCTTTTGCATTTAATATTGAAATTACTTTCCAAGACATTCTCTATTGTCTGATACACTTCATTCATTGTGTAAGGTCTCTTGTCTGCAATCCAATAGACCTTTCCATTCGCAACTTCAGCGAACGCTGCAAGAATTAACCCTTGAGCCAAATTATCGACATAAGCCATAGAACGTCTGTTATTACCATGCCCTACAACTGGACCTTTTCCTTCTTTGATCATCTGGAAAAATAGTGTCTGTCTTGGTGGCTGGAATGGGCCGTAAAACCAAGGAGCTCGAATTCTTACTGTTTCTAATTTTCCTTTAGCTTGAACTTTTAGTACTTCTTCCTCCATTAACTTTTTGGACAAACCATAGTTCATATAAGGGTTAAAAGGAGAACTCTCTGTAAATACATGTTCATGTGTCGGGTTACAACCAATCGGAGAGTTAGAAGAAACTACTACAGCCCTCTTAATATCCGCCCTTTCTGCCTCATTCAACAAGTTTTTAGTTCCTTCGACATTTATAGTGAAAAAGTCTTTAACTTTATCAGGATGAATGATACCTGCTGTATGAAAAAAATAGCACATTCAGTTGATTCGAATAACTTTTTTACAGCAGTTTTATCACGAATGTCACCTTCATGTATTTCGATTTTATCACCAAATTTTGCAAACCAAGTTTTATCCTCTCCTGGCAATATAAACACTCGGATTCGCCCACTAATTCGAGGCAAACTGGAAAGCCCATCAATACCGTGAATTAGTGCGCTCACCAACGCTTTTCCAAGCCAACCAGCAGCTCCAGTAACTACCGCGCCTACTTCATTAGTTTGATGATTCATTTAAACGTTCCTTCAAATACTGTTCGATATTTCTTCTGGCAATAGCCATAACCGCACCTTGTGGATTTACACCCAAAGATGTACAAAGTAGACTAGCATCGTTTACATATAGGCCTTCTTGTCCATTAACTTTGCCATACGAGTTTGTGACACAAACATCTTTTTCTCCCATTGGACAACTTGAAAACAAATGAATAGTCATTAAGTTCAATTGTTCAGGCGTAATTCCGTAGAGGAAATCCTTAAGCTCACTAAAGCTAGAAATCTTCATTCCGCCTTGTACTACAGGGTATACATGATTCGCACCGGCAGAAAAAAGACATTTCCCCATAAACTCTATTCCTTTTAATATATTGGAGTATCCCTCCCCTCCTAAGTCGAATCTTACTAAAGGATTACTAAAAAAAGGAAGTTTAGTAATAGATCCTTTGCCAGAAGCCGTCATAGCATAGTAAACAGCCATGTTTTTCCATTTTTGTTCTGCAAGGCTTTGACCATTCGGTATATCTAACATGGCCAACTTAATATATTCTTTAGAACTAATGGAGCAGCCTAAACTTATTTTTGGTGAAAACTCTTTAACTTGATGAACGGGTACACCCATATTTTCTGAGTTTACTTGGTCGGGAAACTCTGCAACCATTTTAACCGTTGGATGCATATAAAACTGCTTACCTGCATTTTTCGCAAGTCTATTTGATTGCAATAGCATCGGCGTAGCAATTGCTCCGGCGCATATAAAAACAGATTCAGCAATGTAATCGTGTTCTTCACTATAATCAGGCGATTCTTCTAGGGCTGTAACAATCCATTTATTTCCACGCTTTTGAATCTTCTTAACCGTGTTGTTATATTTATACGTTGCTCCAAACAGCTTTGATTCCGGAATCAAAGTCTCAGTCATTGACTGTTTGGTTCCAGAGCCGGATTCATCATATTTGTACCAACGAGGTATCTCACGAGCATCCCACCCTAATTTTTGAGCCCCTTCATAAAGCTTCAATGAAGCAAGGGGAATATGTTCTTTTGGCATATAACTTACAGATATTGCCTTTTCATTTTCTTGGTAGTAAGGCTCCAACTCTTCTGACGATAAAGACGCTACACCATATTGCTCTACCCAGTTTTCGATGATCTCTTCAGGAATACGATGATAAAGTCCACTATTAATCTCGCTACCACCTCCTGCACACTCACCTTCTACATAAGTGACGGTTGATTTCCCTAGCGCTACAGATACGCCACCGTGCTTATATTTCTGTAGCATTTCCTCTTTAGAGAAGGGGGACAAGAGGTTAGTTTATATTCTCCACCTTTTTCCAGGACAAGAATTTTTAACCCTTGATTTGCTAGAAGTAGAGCTGAAAGCACGCCTCCTGGACCACTTCCTACAATAATAGCATCTAGACGATTCATAACTTATCTTCCCTTTTCTTGCATACGACATTGAAAAGAACCAACGTCTCATAAAAGCGCATCAAATTTCTAAATACGCCTAGTCTAGAGTTTTTCCAATTATTAATGATTATTAGACGCTTTGATACGTGAAGATCAGAAAAAGAGCTCATGTATAACAAATAAACCCATACATAAAAAAAGCAGTAAGAAAAATAATACCGAACCTCATGTAGTCAGGCATCACCTTTATTTGACGTTCGACAAATAACCACGAGTCTTTTGATAACTCCTGTTCGCTAACACCTGAGTACAAATAGACAAAGCTATAACAAATTGCCAACCTACATTTAACAAAACCATCCATTTCATATACCCAATCAATATAGAATAAAACTAACTTCATTAGGCGTATACTTACCTAAACAACAGTTAATTTTATAGTTATAATTTCCCACTTTTATATACCTCTACGTAAGTATGGTTTACTGACTTTCTTTATATCTAATGATGAACATTTTCTTTCTTACTGATGTATACATCAGTCATCCCAAGACCTACGACGAACATCAAAATCCAACCCGTAAGTGAATATCTAAATTGGTCTAGATAATTGACTCCCAATACAACGGAAACACAGATAAAAGAGCTGATAACTGAAAGCACGACTAACTTCATTCTAAAATCTGCCGTTGTTACTATGAAAATTACCGCTACCATAAAAAAAATACTAAAAACAGAAAAAAACAAATTAACTGACCAGTCATAAGACCATTTAATTTTCACATCTACAGGATTATAGAAAACAAGTTCCTTTCCGTTATTATATTTTTCAAAGAAGTCACTACTGAGTATCTCGTTCCTTTTATTGCCAGTTATATAAGGGAAGTGACTTAAATTTGGGTTATTAGTGTTAAAATTGAAAAGAGTTGTTGAAAGCTTAGCAAGTTCATCTTTTCTTCCACCAAGAAAAATGGAAATGATAGATTTAAACTGTTCTAATGAGGAATTAATACCATAGTGTTCAAACAACTCATCATGATAAGCTAAAAATTTATCTTTTCTGTCTTCATAAAGTGGGACTGTTTCTTCAACTCTGTGTATATATTTAAATATTGGCTGAGCATATATTACGTCGTTACCATTCTGAACCTTTAAATTCTTGTGTAATGTTACGTGAGCATGATGCAGTTTAACTCGCTCTGAGTTAACAGCTATCCAATACTTACCATAATCAATCCCGTTAAGATAAGAAATCCTTAGCACAATCAATGCCAGAATAGCAAAACCACTAAAAAGAGTAGTTAAGGAAAAAAGTTATATAATTTTGACACTACAAACACAGTCAATAACGGTAAGGCTAACACCAAATACTGAATTTTAATCAAAGCTAGTGATATAAGAACAAAAAACAGAGTAACAAGATAAAAAAGGCTTGGACTTTTATAATATCTTATTAGCAATACAGAAAATATAATTAAAAGTGAAAGGCTTAATGCTTCTGGGTATATAACATTTAACATTCCTAGCACTCTCCAATGTAAAAAGGGAAGTACTAAAATGGGATATAATAATTTAAAACTAAAAACAATACTTAACAGAGCAATAAAGAATATGACTTTTTGTAAGATAATAATAAGGTTAACACCTCCTATCGACAAAAGACTTCCAATTTGTTCCGAAACATATATAAAATAGCTATAACCAAGTTGTTTAGTACCAAAGTTAACAAGTTGATAGTTTTCAAGATCAACAGAATACTTTAGATAGGTAAAAGCATCTCCAAAGATAATTGGAGATGTAGGAGAAATGAACACATATAAAAACAACAAAAAAGAAATTAAATATTTTGCCGTTCTACTATCAATAATGTTTATTAAGTTAGTTCTTGCAATTGCTAACACAATTAACCCTCTTTAAAAACACAACCATAATTATTAAAACTCCCTTACTCGAGAAAAGTTATTTATCTTTAACACAAAGCGTTTGACTATAACTACTACCAGGAAAGCCAACCGAAAACATATATGTATTTAAATTTTTCTCAAGATTCAATTTTATTAGATTAAAAATTGAATCTCAATTATCGCTTAATTTTGTTAAGACGATATTAGAATAATAAATCATAAGGCACCCTGTCATATAACTCAAGCTTCCCACCGTCCGTTGCATTTAGTATCTTACGACCGTTTAATTCAAACTGTTCTTTAGCCTTTTCATAATTGAGCAATACCGCATTTAATTTAGGATCATGCCATTTTTTACCTTTACCAAAATAGTCTGGATGAAAATGATTTGGATCATCTTCTGTGGACTCTATAGTTGCTTCAGAAATTTTGGCGCTATCGGGGATTTTGTAGTCGAAATCCATTCCTACCAAGTATACTTCTTCAAACCCCATATAAAAGGCTAGCTGGAGGTTAAAATATGTAACAGTTTGTCCAGCATAAACTACCTTACTCACATCTTTTGAAAACCTTGGCACTTCAAAGAATGGATGCTCTTCACGATAAAAACCAACATCGAAAGGGAGATAAAAATTGTTACCGTCATTTGATGTTTTATCTCGATAAAAAGAAGGGAAAAATTTGTATTCACAATCAAATTTTTTTATTTCGTTCAAATTATCATCTAAAACGTGCTTGTCTTCTACTGCATAAAAAGTGGGCTTAAAGCCCATCTCTTTAGTTTTGAAAAAAATACTATTAACGCCAAAAGTATATTCACTTTCTAATAGCGTCAAGTCGATTTTATTTAATGACGGGCCGTTCCCGACAATAAAACATCTCTTTCCTTTAAACTTATTCTTAAATGTTCTAATTCTCCGCGCTTCTTCTTTAGTGATCTTAGAAGAGTACCTACTTTTAAGAATAGGAAAGAATGCTTTTTTTACAAACTTCATCATTTTTCGAACAAGCTCTTATAATCTACTCTTTCTAGAACTTCTAATTTACCACCAGTTGTCGCGTTATATATTTTTCTTCCGTGTTTTTCAAAGAACTTTCCAGCTTTCGCATAACCTTGCTCCATGCGATCGACCATTGGATCATGCCATCTGTAGCCTTTTCCAAAGTAATCAGGATGGAAGTGGTTAGGATCATCACTTTGGGATGTTATTTCTAGTCCATCAACCTTGGCATCATCTGGAATATCATAGTGGTGATCGAAGCCTATCAAGTACAGTTCTTCAACGCCTAGATAAAAAGCCAACTGCATACAAATATATGTAACCGAGCCTCCGGTCCAAGCTTGCCTTGCAATGTTTTCAGAAAAATATGGAAAATCTGGGTAGTTATCGTAACGCATTCGTACGTTTAGCCAGTTAACTCTATCGTCTTTGGCACCTTCAAGGCAGTATTTTAAGTAGTTTCCGAACCACTTTTGTGGCCCTCTCACTGCATTAATTTCAACGGCTCTATCTTCTGCAACATAGTTGTCTTCAACAACATAGTGAGTTGGCAAAAAACCCATCTTTTCTTCATTCAAATAGATACTATTAACTCCAATAGTAACTTCATCTTTTAATTTGGTTAGGTCAAGTTTATTTAAGCTTGGGCCATTACCAATTAGAAAAGCTCTCTTTCCTTTGCAACTATTATGATATTTTACAATATTTTTATGATTATTAGTTATCGGCAGACTTCGGGCAGCCATCTTATAACCAAAGGTTTCACAGGCCAAAGTTAACGACGAAGAATTATATTTATCCTTATATGGTCTAGTATTCCCATCAATAAGTTTTCCTCTTGTATCTCTATAAAGTCGGTAACCTTTATACAATGGTGTGATTTTCTTTAGCTCTTCTCTGATAGTCATATCTCTATCTCACAATCTCGTTATAAACTTTAATATAATTTTTAACCATAGTCCCTTCACTAAACTTATCAATTACCGAAGACCTACACGTTTCTGATTTGTTCTTCACATTTTCGAAGTCGTTATACAACATCGTTATTTTGTCGGCTAAATCTCTTGGCGAATACGGGTCAAACAACCAACCAGTGTTACCATCATCAATCATTTCTGGAATACCTCCTGCTTTAGCACCAAGGACTGGAGTTCCGCAGAGTAAGCTTTCTAATACTGTGTTGGGTAAATTATCTAATACAGATGGTATACAGAAAACATCCGCACTACTATAGACCTCTCGCAGAGCAGATATGCTGTACACTGCCCCTTTTTTTATAACTCTACTATCTTCAAACTTAAATTTGCTTACGGAACCAATGGCAACTACTTGGATATCTAGATCAGGGATAAGTTTTAACGCTTCAAATATCACGATTGAATTTTTTCGCTCCCAAGCTCCTGTACCTGCTAAAAACAGCAATGTGAACTTGACGGCATCAATTGATATAGATTTTCTGGATTGGTGTTTTTCCAGTGGGTAAAAGTCGTTAGTATCGATCCCATTATGCACTACTTTAATTGCTTTTCTTCCTGCGTTACGTTTTTCAGACAGATCAACTAACCACTGCGAGGGAGGTGTGAAAGTGACATTTGCATTACAATTATTTAGAAGTTTTTCAGGATTGTAAAATCTCTTTCTCCATTCCTGGATTGGACAGTAAATTTTTTCATTCCCATCAAACTTAGTTATCTTGTAATTATAAATATAAAATGCAAACTGATCATGCATAGTCCAAACAACAGGCGTTTTTTCGCTTAATGCTGCAATCTGCTCATGTGTAAAATACGTATTATGGAAGTGAATGATATCAGGCTGAATAGATTTTATTTTTTTATTAAATATTTTGAACAATAGCCATCTATCGATATTAGTAGACGTAAGCCTAGCTATCATATAAAATACTCTATAAATAGCGTTCTTCCATCTATTTTGAGTTTCACCCAACTGCCATGTGTTGATATTAATCCCTTTAAATTGGTTTATTTTAGTTTTATTTTTTTCATACACAAATAAAACTTCATGCTCTTTGGTTAAGCCTTTGACTAATCGGCTAGCAGCTATTGATGCACCGCAACCATAATTATTTTCACTAAAAACTACAACTTTCATTTTTAACTTTTTAGACCTCGAATACAGTCAAATAGTAATTTAATTCTTCTTATCTTCTTAATCGGACTAATTAATAGACTAACACTTTTTAAGTCTTCATATGCAGAATTAATTTTATTGATTTTTTCTTTTTCAGAATCATGCCATCTTCTGTATTTCTGGCTTTTTTCTTTTTCAGAATCATGCCATCTTCTGTATTTTTGGCTTTTTCCTTTTCAGAATCATGCCATCTTCTTAACGTTTGATTCTCGTCAAAAAATGACAAATCACTTATCAACTCTAGATAATTTAATACTCTTACATACTCATTTTCATGCTGATAATATTCACCTAATTGAAAGATAGACTCGACTTTATTATTTAAAAATATAGGTTTAAATCCAAAAGAGAATAGTAAATTTGACAAGCTATACATTGTAAAATTATACATGTGCGCATGTATAAGATACCCTAGAAAACTACGGTTGTAATGTTTTTTATTGTGTAAATCTAATATCCCTGGCACCTCGATATAAAGTAGACTATCAGGCTTTATTAGTCTTTTTATTAAATTTACTTCATATTCTAGGTCGATAAAGTGTTCAAAAACATGACTTAAAATAACCACATCGAAGGTCTCACCATACTTTTCTGCCGTAGCGAGGTCTCCATAAATAATATTAACGCCAAGTTTCTTAGCCTTATCGATACAGTCTTGATTATACTCAGTACCTAATTCGTCAATCTCAATATCATATTTGAGTGCCTCATCTTTTAGCTCACTAAGAACATTCCCAGTACCAGCCCCAACTTCTAATACTTTTAGTGTTTTTTTAGCCGGAAGAAAATCTTTTAATACATTAAAGATTTTCTTCCCTTGACCCACTTCAAAAAGCGCTTCTTGCTCTTCTAAGTGCTCTTGACCATAATTCAGAGGGTGATAATACTTATCATAATACAAAGGAAGGGAAGCCGATTTTATGCGAGGACTGGTAATCACTAGCCCACACTTTTTACAAATATAACTCCCAAATGGTAGTGCAAACCTATCGATTTTAGCTAACTCTTCTAAAAAATCGCACCCACACTGGCACTTAGTCACCTCTTCTAGCTCGATATTTCCATTCTCAATATCAAGAAGAAATAGTTCTTTATATCTCAAAGAAATGTGGCTAAGCTCCTTTGGAATACAATCGGTTTTAAGAAGCTCTTTTCTAAATTCACTCATCAATAAGTTATTCATTTACAATCCATTCATGAGGCAAAGTTACATAACCAAAAACTCTCTCTTTATTTGATACCAGAAAATCTTCATTTCTATCCCGATAGATAAATTCGCTACCATCAACAACGACAAAAACAGACCCATACTGATTAGGGTTAAAGTAACACTTAGTCTTAAATTGACCACTGACTTTATAATTGCCATTGAAAATTTTTGTACATTTATAATCTGAATTAAATGAAGTAATGCTATTTCCGACTTTATCCCATATCGGAATACCAATAATAAGTTTTTTAGGTTCAAACGTTAATTCAAAGCTGAAATCAAGAATCATATCATCTTCTAAACTATAAGTATCCTTGTTCCACTGATGTCGAATTTGATTTATTTTATACTCATTATGAAACATGTTACCAAAGTAGGAGTCCGTCTTATTTTTTTGTTCTTTCCCTAACTTATCTTCTTTTGATAAATAATACTCAATGCCTTGTTCAACTGCTCCCAAAAATTTTTTTCACCTTTTTCCAGCACTAACACATTGTCACAGAACATCCTGATATCATTCATTGAGTGAGATACAAATACAATAGACATGTCATCTCTCATGCTATTGATTTTGGCTAAGCATTTTTGTCTAAAATTGAAATCGCCTACAGCTAGGACTTCATCTAGGATCAATATATCTGGTTCGCTTGCGGTGGCGATACCAAAGCCGAGTCTTGATTTCATCCCACTACTATAGTTTTTTACAGGTTGATTAATAAAATCACCTATTTCTGAAAATTCTTCTATTTCTTTTATTTTCTCTTGTAATTCTTTTTTTGTAAAGCCACTAATTTTTAAATTAAGCTCTATATTTTCTAGTCCTGTAAGCTCAGACTTTAAGTTTGAAGTCAGTTCTAATATAGCTGAAATTTTTCCGCTAGTAACAACATGACCCTGCGTAGGTGTAAGTACGCCAGATATAATTTTAAGAAGCGTAGACTTTCCATTACCATTACGGCCAATAATCCCTAGAGCTTCGCCTTTTTTTATATCTAGCGAAACATTATCTAATGCTATAAATTTTTTATGGTAATCCTTGTTGAAAGGATTTAACGACTCTATTAGGCGGTCAATTGGCTTGTCATAGAGCTTATAAACTTTAGTGACTTTTTTCACTTTTACTACCGACGATTTGCTCACTAGATTACGTCTCCGAAATGAGGCCTTAGCTTCCTAAATATTACAGCACCCAATAAAAAAAACAAAGAAAGAATAGCTAAAAAAGATGGCGTAAACTCCCAAGACTCCCAAAACCATTTTTGATAAATAAAGCTATTTCTATACCCTTCTACTATAAAAATCATCGGATTAAACTTTAATACATACATGTATTTCTCCGGAACCTTCGAAAGAGACCAGAATATAGGAGTAACCCAAAAACCTAATTGCAAAATAACACTAACAATCTGTGATATATCCTTGGAAAAAACTCTTAAAGCAGAGAGAAACCAAGACATACCTAATACGAGGAAAAACATCATCGAAATATAAAATGGCAACTGCAACCAATAAATTGTCGGAAAGTATCCATAAAACAAAAATACTATCGCTAATATTACCAAAAATATTAAGTGGATAAAGAATATGGAAGTGATTTTAACAATGGGAAGTATACTCACTCTAAAATTTACTTTTTTTACTAGGTACTTATTCGAAACAATTGAATTCATTCCTCCGTTTACTGCGTCAGAAAAAAAGAACCATGGTATATATCCACACATTAGATACAAAATGAATGGCATACCATCTTCTTCAGCATGCCCTTTAAAACCAATCGAAAAAATAAACCAGACAATGGCCATAAACAACGATGGCTTCAATACTGCCCAAACTAATCCCAAGTATGAACCTAAAAACTGCTCTCTAAAGTCATTTTTTGCCAACGTAAAGACTAGGTTTTTACTTAGATATATATCTCTCAAAAATTTGAATGTATTTTTAATAAAAATCACTTACACTTACCCTTTAAAATAAACCTCATAAATATATGCTCATAAAGATCAGGAATCTTAACATACCTAATACATTTTTCCCTTTTTCGGACAATAGTAGTTATTTTTATTGCTTATAAGTAATTTAATCCCAATATCTAGCTCATTCTATAGAATGCAATATTCGGTTTGCGACTTATATTAGTCTATACACTTGTAAACAAACTCCACTTATTCATTAGTGATATCCGAATTCAACTGCGAATTGTGACAATCTCCAATATCAAACACTTTTTCTTGGTCGATAATTTATCCGCGACAAAGCGAACTCTATATCGCTGTCCGTTACTGTCGTTAGGACGGTTCTTTTCTTCACATATTGCCTTCGTATTCTCATTAGCCATTAGCCATTAGCCTACGTTACAAAGAACTGTAAGAGTGAGCAAAGTACACTCTTACCTCTAATTCTTTTTGCTATGACTTCATGACCTGCAAACTTTCATCCGTTATCTGCCGTGATGGTATGGACCTATTTTTTGTAAGGCATTAGTAGTTCAATTGTGGCTCTGGTTACATGAACCACTCCTTAGGTGGCACTTTCTTTACCACGTAAAATCGAGTCTTACACTCTAAAATGGTTATCATTGTACCTTTGCCATGCACATTTAGTACTGCGCCGATTTATCAGCTACCAAACAGTTCCTTACTGTCAACGATGCTTGCCCTATCTTCAATCAAAACAGCATTCTTTATCTCTGACGTTTTCTCTTTTTTTACTACTTGTGTTCTTGCCTTAAGTGGTGATACAACCTATTGCCCAAGCGTTTATATTGAGAGAAAAATAAATAAATCCACTCATTATTGACTTCTGCTCCACTATCGTTTACTACATTGGAAACCTGCTTCAGACTCCATTCCGCTTCTAGAAAGCAGACAGAACCTACACTTTCCTGGGATATGCGGTATTTACGTACTAATCTGCGCTTTTTAATCAACAGCGTCTGAGCTTCGTTTGGGTAATAAATGCTGTCTTTATAGCCTTGCTTAAGCTACCGATATACTGTGGAGCGATGGTATTGCTTGTTTCTTGGACGAGAAAAACGTACTACTTTCTGCAGTTGGCCTCCTCTTCGACACCTTTCCATGAATGTAGCACTTATTCTCTGAGCTAGGGCGTAGAAGCCATGCTCACACACGATAAGGTTACTCAACTCCTTGCCCCGCAAGGACTCGTGAAAGGTAGTCGCAATTCCTATTTTCTGCTCACAGCTTTCTTTCTAAACCTTCTTCAAAGGTGTTCCCATTGGCTAACATGTTGAGCGTAATATGGCAAACCACAACTCAACTTTCTCAAGTCAATTCTCGCTGAATACGACATGTATCTTCATTCATGCTGACACCCAAACGCCAGTACATTTTAATCTCTATCAAGGCATGTACCTAAATGCTCTTGAGAAACCAGCTCAGCTCAGCTGGTCTGGTCTGGTCTGGTCTGGTCTGGTCTGGTCTGGTCCCGAATGCTCATAGATTCCACTGGTTTATTCGTTTTCATCTTACTTAATCGAGGCAACCATCAAACATACTCTAACTAGACGATCATTCACGTTTTATAGACGGAATACGATCTTGGAGGTTTTTAGGATGTCTCTTTCATAAAAAGATCATCTACCCCTTCCAAATCACCATAAAACCCATCGGTCAAGATATTATGAAAGCGAAATGAAGCTTATTGCTCAATATTCAACCCATTCCAGTGGTAACACGTCGCTTCTAAGACCGTATAGGTGCCAACAATATTAGTTTAACAAACGCGCCTGCTCCATCGATGGAACGCTCAACATGAGATTAGGTACTCGAGTACACAACAGCATTAGGTTGATAAGTAATAAAGACCTTTCCAGATATTTCGCCTTACAGATATCGACTTGTTCAAATGCATACCGTTCATTAGATTCAACACCGATTAAATACTCCAAATTATCTACATAAGTCAATTTAACCATGTTGTTCACTTCATCTTTCATGGATTCAGTTATATTATCGTATTATAGTCAAACTAATAAAACCACTGTCAACAGCCAAAAGAGTTTTCATTTATTTACTTAACTATTTCCGCTGTCAAACACAATCTATCAAACTGAAAAAACTTATTATTTTTAGCACTTTATCTATGGTTAAGAAAAAACACGCTACCGCCCTTAGGTTTCACTCCTAATTGGCGATATATAGCTCAAATTTTAAGCACGTTATTCAGTAAAAAAATAGCGCGGCAAGGATATCATGAACTGGAAATAATATCCTTCACTTATAACTATAAGTGTGGTGTTTCTTTTAACACTAAACCTTCAGCATCTTTTGCTGCCATAAGTAACTCTTGGCCATCTAAGATTGGCCATTCAATCCCAATCTCCGGATCATTCCAAATAATTGTATGCTCAGCATTTGGGTTGTAATAATCCGTGCATTTATAGACAAACTCGGCTTCTTCAGATGTGGCGTAAAAGCCATGAGCGAACCCCTCTGGTACCCATAGTTGCCTTTTGTTCTCTTCAGATAGGTAAACGCCTACCCATTGACCAAAAGTAGGTGAGTTTTTACGAACGTCCACGGCAACATCAAAAACCTCTCCAGAAATGACACGCACCAATTTACCTTGTGTGTTTTCCGTTTGGTAATGCAAACCTCTTAAGGTGCCTTTGGCCGACTTTGAATGGTTGTCTTGTACAAACTTTGCTTTGGTCACGAGTTGATTAAATCGGATCTCATTCCATGTTTCCATGAAAAAACCACGCTCATCACCATGTACGGTAGGCTCAATTATTTTTACATCTGGAATTTTTGTATCGATAACTTTCATAACGGTCACTTATAAGCTTGAATATTGGTTAGTGCAGCTTGCCAATCACTTGGTTTAATTTGAAATTGATTTTCTATTTTTTGGCAATCTAAACGTGAGTTTTCAGGTCGTTTAGCCGGGGTAGGGTAAGAAGATGTTGGAATAGAAGTCAATTGAGGGATCGTGTCTAAAATACCCTCCTTATGAGCCGTATTAAAGATGTATTCAGCGAACTCAAACCAGCTAACATGAGGCAACCCCGAGAAATGGTAGACACCCCATTCAGGCTGCTTACCCGCTTCAATACTCTCTATCATTTTTACCAATGCATCTGAAATATCTTTCGCGTACGTAGGCCCACCAAATTGGTCACCAACAATACTTAGCGCATCGCGTGTTTCTGCCAACTTAAGCATCGTCTTAACAAAGTTATTCCCGTGCTCACCAAAAACCCACGCAGTGCGCAATATTAGGTGGTTTTCACAGTTCTCAACTACCGCAGCTTCACCTGCTAATTTGCTTTCACCATAAACACATTGCGGATCGGTTTTATCACTCTCGGTATAGAGGCCACTCCCTTCACCACCAAAGACATAATCCGTTGAAATATGCAAAATCACCGCGCCGCAAGCCTGAGCAGCTTCGGCTAAAAATTTAGGCCCGTCTCTATTTACTTTAAAAGATAAATCAACCTCTTCTTCAGCTCGGTCAACAGCGGTGTGCGCAGCCGCATTGACGATATAATCGGGTTGAAAATCGAGGAAAACATTAAATACTGCCGCTTGATCTGTAATATCTAGATCCTGGTAATCGACAGCCAATATTTCTGCATTTTCTGCTAAGTTTTTCGTCAGGCATTTGCCCACCTGACCGTTACATCCAGTAATTAAAACCTTCATGGTACTTTCCTGTATTACTTAATGAGTGACATTAAATATTGTCCATAATCATTCTTGAGCATTGGCTTAGCCAGGTTTTCTATCTGCAAGTCACTCAACCAGCCATTACGCCATGCTATCTCTTCTAAGCACGCTACTTTTAGGCTTTGAACATGCTCAATGGTTTGTACAAATGATGACGCTTCATGCAGGCTTTCATGCGTACCGGTATCTAACCAGGCAAATCCACGCCCAAGGAGCTCTACATTTAAAGACCCGTCATGAAGATACATCTCATTGATAGTCGTAATCTCAAGCTCACCCCGTTCTGATGGAATAACGTTTTTAGCAAAGTCCACCACACGGTTGTCATAGAAATAAAGCCCAGTAACGGCGTAGTTGGATTTAGGTTTAGTTGGTTTTTCTTCAATCGATATCGCTTTCATATCGTTATCAAATTCCACCACACCAAAACGTTCAGGGTCTTTCACCTGATAACCAAACACGGTCGCACCGCTTTCTCGATTCGCTGCATTGATCAGCGTTTGGCTAAACCTATGCCCGTAGAAAATATTGTCACCTAGAACTAAGCAAACATTATCGTTGCCAATAAACTTTTCACCAATGATAAACGCTTGAGCCAAGCCATCTGGGCTTGGTTGAATGGCGTATTCTAAATTAATACCAAAATCACTACCATCACCCAATAAACGCTTAAAGCTGTCGTTATCTTCAGGTGTGGTGATAATTAAAATATCTTTTATTCCTGCAAGCATTAAGGTCGAAAGGGGATAATAAATCATCGGCTTATCATAAACGGGTAGCAGTTGTTTAGAGACACCACGTGTTATCGGATAAAGGCGTGTACCCGAGCCCCCCGCTAAAATAATTCCTTTCATTATTTATTCTCTCCAGAACCTAAACGCTCTAAGCTATAAGAACCATCTAGTACACGGCTCCACCAGGTTTTATTGTTTAAATACCACTCTACCGTCTTGCGAATGCCAGATTCAAAGGTCTCTTCTGGCTTCCAACCAAGTTCACGCTCAATTTTTGATGCATCAATGGCGTATCGTACATCGTGTCCAGGGCGATCGGTTACATAAGTGATTAAGTCTTGATAGCTCTCAACACCTTCTGGTTTATTCGGTACCAGTTCTTCTAGCAATGAACAAATTGTTTTCACAACATCGATATTGGCTTTTTCATTATGGCCGCCAATGTTATAGGTTTCCCCAACAATGCCTTCCGTTACTACTTTATAGAGCGCGCGCGCATGGTCTTCAACAAAGAGCCAATCCCTTATCTGCATGCCATCACCGTACACTGGCAGTGCCTTACCATCTATCGCATTCAGAATGATCAGTGGGATTAATTTTTCAGGGAAGTGGTATGGGCCGTAATTATTTGAGCAATTAGTGACAATTGTTGGCAAGCCATAGGTACGCAACCATGCTCTAACTAGGTGATCACTTGAAGCTTTAGATGCCGAATACGGGCTTGAAGGCTCATAAGATGTTTCTTCCGTAAATAGATCATCTGTCCCTTCTAAATCACCATAAACCTCATCGGTAGAGATATGATGGAAGCGAAATGCTGTTTGTTGCTCAGCACTCAAACCATTCCAGTAAGAACGCGTCGCTTCTAATAACGTATAGGTGCCAACAATATTGGTTTCAATAAAGGCGGCAGGGCCGTCAATAGAGCGATCAACATGAGATTCCGCAGCCAAGTGCATGACAGCATCTGGCTGATGGGTAGAAAACACTCTTTCCAACTCTTTTGCATCACAAATATCGACTTGTTCAAATGTATATCTGCTATTAGCATCTACTTCTAGTAGTGACTCTACGTTCCCTGCATACGTTAATTTATCTAAGTTAACTACTTCATCTTGCGTATTATTGATAATATGCCTAACTACAGCAGAACCAATAAATCCCGCGCCACCTGTTATTAAAATCTTCATATCTACCTGTTATATTTTTAAACAATCCCATTCAGGGTAGTTTTTACGAATAAATGCATTAAGTTCTATATCTACTTGGGAATATTCTCTTGTATGTTCCACGTTAGCATCGTCTGCTGAATTAACCATACCTGCACCAACGGTTGCGTTAGATACCCTATCAATAATGATAAACGCACCGGTTTGAGGTAGGTCATCGTAGTTATCAACCGCAACTTTTTCTACTAAATCAATGGATGCTTGACCAATTTCATTTAGATTTAATGACACACTATTTTCAGCGTGCGTTTCTAACGAATTAACATCTATTTTATGATTTATTACAGAAACTTTGCCACTACAAGACTTAGTGGAAAATTTGAAGATATAACCTTTTTGAGCAAGCAAAGGGTTATCGTCTAACCAAACTAAATGAGCATTTATTTTATTACTCATTATTGGCTCGTTGCCAGTGTGCACTATCATATCACCACGAGAAATATCAATTTCATCTTCTAAAGTAAGAGTAATTGATTGCCCTGGTTGAGCCCTTTGTAGTTCACCATCATAAGTATAGATAACTTTGACTTTAGAAGACTTTCCAGAAGGCAGTGCTGTTATATTATCGCCAACACTAATGTAGCCCGAAGAAAGCATCCCACAAAAGCCTCTAAAATCTAGATGAGGTCGGTTTACATATTGCACGGGGAAGCGCATATGTACTAAATTTTGATCTTTATTAACCTTCACCGTTTCAAGGAGCTTCATAAGAGTTGCTCCTGGGTACCAATCCATCTTCTCGCTTGGTGTAACTACGTTATCGCCCTTTAGCGCCGAGATCGGTACGAAACGGATATCCTCTATATTGAAAGATTTTGCCATTTCACGATAATCGGCTTTAATGTTTTGATATACGCCTTGATCGTACTCCATTAAGTCCATTTTATTAATGGCCACAATAATGTGCTTAATGCCCAATAAGCTACAAATAAAACTGTGTCTTCTTGTTTGCGTCTGAATACCTCTACGGGCATCTACTATTACGATAGCTAAATCACAAGTTGATGCGCCAGTCACCATGTTACGCGTATACTGCTCATGCCCTGGGGTGTCGGCAATAATAAATTTACGTTTCTCTGTCGAAAAATATCGATATGCCACATCAATAGTAATACCTTGCTCTCTCTCCGACTGCAAACCATCGACTAACAGCGCTAAATCAAACGCTTCATCTGTGGTATTGAATTTTTGAGAATCCTTCTCTATCGCAGCCATTTGATCTTCATAAATTAACTTACTATCAAACAGCAAACGACCGATTAATGTTGATTTACCGTCGTCGACATTTCCGCAAGTAAGAAATCTTAATAAATCTTTGTTTTCATGAACCTTTAAGTAAGCTTCAATATCTTGTGCGATTAAATCGGAACTATGAGACATCGTTTAATCATCCTTAATTAAATGTATTTTCTATCAACAAGAACCGCTATTATCATTGCGGCACATTCTTCGATCGTTATTCCCAAGGTTTTTATATGAATATCAGGGTCTAAAGGTGGCTGATATTCAGAGCCTACACCGGTGAAATTTTTAATTTCACCGGCTCTTGCTTTTTTATATAAACCTTTAGGATCTCTTTGTTCACAGACCTCTATTGGTGTATCAATATAAACCTCTAAAAATTGCCCTTCTTCAAACAAATTTTTTACTTGTTCTCTGTCCGAGGCAAAAGGTGAAATAAAGGCAGTCAGAACAATCTGTCCAGAATCAACAAACAGTTTTGCCACTTCACCGATGCGGCGAATATTTTCTACTCTATCGTCATCACTAAAACCAAGATCTTTGTTTAGACCATGCCTTACATTGTCACCGTCAAGTAGATAGCTAAATTTTCTAAGGCTTAACAGTTTACTTTCTACTGCATTAGCGATTGTGGATTTCCCGGAACCACTTAGACCAGTAAACCACAAAAGGACAGGTTTTTGATTCTTCAGTTTCGCTCGTGCTTCATGGGTAACTACCGTATTATGCCATACGATATTTTCAGTTATGGTGTCTTTCGTTTTTTTCTGTTTCATATATTCTCTTTAGTTCTTCATTCGTATTCAAAATGGAAAAACTATTGGTATAACGATTAACGCGGCTATTGTATATGCCAGTGAAACCTTCCAACCAGTCTTTATGAAATCCATCACCTTATATCCTCCCGCGCTCATCACCATAAGGTTAGTGTGATAGCCAAACGGGCTAATAAAGCACGCACTTGCCGCGTAAGCCACTCCCATAATAAATGGCAGACTGCTTACATTATAGATAGTTGACAACGAGAGTCCGATAGGAAGCATGATTGCCGCCGCCGCCGCATTGGTAATCGTCTCAGTTAGTATTACTGTAATGATAAAAAGAGTAATTAATGCAAAATACGGATTCTGAGAACCAACTAATAAAAATATACCGTCTGACAGAAAATCTGCTAAACCAGATTGACTAAATGCTTGGGCAATAGATAGAGCACAACCCAAAATAAGCCACATTTCGAAAGGAAAGCGCCGTCTTATCGTTGCACCATCAAGAACATTACTCGCAACCATCACGATAAGATAGGCAACTATCGCTTCTAGCAAAGATATAGGAGTAAGTATCGAAATTAAAATAGCAGCCAAAAAACCAAAAACCGCTAAATAGTTCGACTTAATATCTAGCGGTTCTTGCAATAATTTCCCTTTCAAAAAGAAAAATTTCGACTTAAATTCTGTCGTTTACTAAAGTCTTGACCTGTTGCTAATACCAGCTTATCACCAGCATAAATAGGTTGCTCACCTAATTTACCTGATAACCTATGGCCCTGACGCTTAATAGCCACTACTGCCGCATCAAACCTAGACCGAAACTCTGTCTCTTTCAGAGTGCGCCCTATTAAAATAGATTCAGGGCTAACAATGACTTCAACTAAGTTGCTAGAAAGAAGTTTACTGCTGTTAGCAAAAACCTCTACACCATCTAGGCCGTTAAGCTGTTTTACTTGACCAACATCGCCTGTAAAAATCAGTTTATCACCTTCTTGCAACACCATTGTTGGACTAACAGGAGAAAGCAACTCCTTACCTCTAACAATCTCGGCCAGAAACAAGCCATCTAATGCTCGTAATCGGTTCTGAATAACACTTTTTCCGATAAGCTTGCTATTTGCTAATACCTCTGCATCAATAAAATAGGAATCATGTGCATCTTCTACTAAAACAACACGAGCCAAATGACGAGATGAAAACACGATCACCCCTCCAACAATCAAAAATAGTAACAACCCTACTGGTAAAAAGCTGAAAAAGGTAAGAGTAGGGAGCCCCTGCTCTACAACCAACGCATTAATAATTAAATTAGTTGATGTTCCTATTAGAGTTAACGTTCCACCAACAATAGCAAAATAAGAGAGAGGTATAAGTAAACGGGAAGCTGCGTGCTCTTGATTTTTTTGTATACCATTTATCATGGTTGCGACTACGGCTGTATTGTTTAGCAGTGCAGACGCTATTGCGGTTCCGAAGCCTAGGCGAAAAATAGTTTGGTTGTAACTCGGATGAAAAATATTGCTCGATATCCAGGTTAACAACTGTGTTTTTTCCAATGCTAACGAAGCCAACATTAATCCAATAAGCGTTAACACTGATGTATTAACAATATTTGCTAATACTTCTTGCTGTGAGACATGCCCAGTCAAATATAATACGGTAACAGAGCAAGTAAAAAGCAAAGAAGGCCGCACCTTAGAAAATATAAGCGCAGCCAAAAGAGTAATAATAACAATTGAAATAACAAGCATATACTACGCCAAATTCAAATTAGAAATACCCTTCTCTTTTCTTCTTTTCCATAGAACCAGAGCTGTCATGGTCAATTGCTCGACCTTGACGTTCTGACGTTGTCGTTAACAACATTTCTTGAATGATTTCTGGTAGCGTTGTTGCGTTTGATTCGACCGCTCCAGTTAACGGATAACAACCTAAAGTACGGAATCGAACCATTTTATCTTCAACTACTTCGCCCTTTTTAATTTCCATACGCTCATCATCCACCATAATAAGCATGCCATCACGCTCAACAACGGGGCGAGGTTTCGATAGGTACAAAGAAGGGATCTCAATTTCTTCTAGGTATATGTATTGCCAGATATCTAATTCAGTCCAATTTGATAAAGGGAAGACGCGAATACTTTCGCCTTTATTTACCTTTCCGTTATATATGTTCCATAATTCAGGTCTTTGATTTTTAGGGTCCCAGCGGTGATGTTCATCCCTAAAAGAATACACCCGCTCTTTCGCTCGTGATTTTTCTTCGTCTCGGCGAGCACCACCAAAAGCGGCATCAAACCCATATTTGTCTAGCGCTTGCTTTAAACCTTGGGTTTTCATGATATCAGTATGTTTTGAACTACCATGTACAAAAGGGCTAATATTCATCGCTACGCCTTCAGGGTTTTGATGAACAATTAACTTCATACCTATTTTTTTTGCCATATAGTCACGAAATTCAATCATTTCTTTGAATTTCCATGTTGTATCGACATGCATTAATGGGAACGGAGGGATACCCGGAGCAAAAGCCTTTTTAGCTAAATGCAGCATAACCGAAGAGTCTTTACCCACGGAATATAGCATCACCGGATTATCAAACTCAGCCGCGACTTCTCGCATTATGTGAATTGATTCGGCTTCTAGTTGTTTTAAGTGTGTCATACCTGACGGAGATATTTTCATTATAGCTTCCTGATGCTGTTACTTCATGGGACGTTGTAAACGACCACCTTTAGATAGCTCCCTAACGAGCAATAACCATAAGCGAATTTTAGTCTAGTAAACCGGTGGTTTTTATCAATAAAGATGGAGATATTGTACAGTAGTTAACCATTACCTTCTACTTTGACTGAATAGATAATAGATTTACCAAATAAATTATCCGCTTTCATTAACTTAGTTTAGCGATCAATCAGTATCAATTGGATCTATCAGATAACACTTTATCCCTGCTATAATCATCCTAATTGAAGAACACGTGGACAGAAGAATTATGATCATAGTTACTGGTGGCGCTGGCATGATTGGCAGCAATATTGTTAAAGCACTTAATGACGCAGGTCACAACGACATACTCGTTGTAGACAACCTTAAAAATGGTAAGAAGTTTAAAAACTTAGTTGACCTTGATATTGCTGACTACATGGATCGTGATGATTTCTTAATACAAATAATGGCCGGAGAAGACTTTGGCCCAGTTGAAGCCGTTTTCCATGAAGGTGCTTGTTCTGCAACAACAGAGTGGGATGGCAAATACATGATGCTCAACAATTATGAGTATTCAAAAGAGCTACTTCACTACTGCTTAGAAAGAGAGATTCCATTCTTGTACGCTTCATCTGCTGCAACCTATGGTGAAACTGAAACCTTTGTTGAAGAACCACAATATGAAGGTGCGTTAAATGTTTACGGGTATTCCAAACAGCAATTTGACAATTATGTTCGCCGACTATGGCAAGTTGCAGAAAAACACGATGAATCACTCTCTCAAGTTACTGGGTTTCGTTACTTCAATGTATATGGGCCTCGCGAAGACCATAAAGGAAGCATGGCTTCTGTTGCCTTCCATTTAAATAATCAAATGAATGCCGGTGAAAACCCTAAGCTATTTTCTGGTAGTGAAGGATTTAGACGTGATTTTGTTTATGTAGGCGACGTGGCGGCAGTAAACCTTTGGTTCATGCAAAATAATGCCTCCGGTATCTTTAATTTAGGTACTGGCAATGCAGAATCGTTTGAACAGGTCGCTAAAGCTGTTATTAAACACCATGGCAAAGGGGAAATAGAAACCATTCCTTTCCCAGACCATTTAAAAGGCGCATACCAAGAGTTTACTCAAGCAGACCTAACTAAAATGCGTGCCGCTGGTTGTGATCACCAATTTAAAACCGTGGCCGAAGGCGTTGCTGAATACATGGCCATTAAAAATTCATAGGTTCTTCATTTGAATACCCCTAAAGCAATACTGCATATCTGCCTCTCCAAAGGATGGGGAGGCTTAGAAATGTACCCTATCCGAGTAGGAAAAGAGTGCCTTGAGCGTGGTTATCAGGTATATGGCTTGTGCGTATCTGGTACTCGTGTTGCAAAAGGTATGGCAGACGTAGGGTTAGAAACCTATCAAGTTGAAAGTAAAGGCAAGTTAATCTTTTCAGAGATTCTCAAAATAAATCGATGGTTAAAAGAAAGAAACATAGAGGTTATTCATTGCCATAAGTCTGGTGACATCCTTATTTCTGCACTTTTGAATATCCTGACTAGCCGACGAACTCTTTTTACCGAGCATATGGGCGTTACTCGCCCGAAAAAAGATTTTTATCACAAATGGGTATATTCCCATGTTGATCAGGTACTTTCCATCAGCGATGAAACCCTTAAAAGAAACCTAAAGGCGCTTCCCGTCCCTGAAAACAAAATAGAAAGGCTTTGGTTAGGAACCGATATACCTGACCAACCTATTAAAGACCCCGGTTTAATTGCCGAGACAAAAAAAACGCTTCATATTCCAGAATCTGCCACCGTTGTTGGAACGATAGGTCGAATTTGCAATGGGAAAGGGCAACGTGAACTCATTCAGGCTTTTCAACTGATTGCTAACAAATTTGAAGATGTGCACCTGCTTATTGTTGGCGGCCTAAGTGAATCAGAAGGTGCAGACCCGCAATATACAATTGAGATGAAAAAATTAGCCTCAGAAAGCGAATATCAAGATCGAATACATCTTGCAGGTTTTCAAAAAGACACGCCTGCCATGTTTTCGGTTATGGATATTGTTTGTCTGCCCTACTTTAATGAAGCGTTTGGTTTAACCGCCATAGAAGCGATGGCAGCAGAAAAGGCAATCGTCGCAGCGGATACCGGGGCGCTACCGGAGATATTGGAAGATAGCGCGCTATTATGTGATCCGAAGTCGCCTATAGCGATTTCTGAAGCAATCAAAACGTACTTATTAAAACCAGAACTCAAATCAAGCAACAGTCAACGTTCCAGAGAAAGAGCAAAAAAGAATTTTCAATGGAACGCCATATTTCTCAGCTAGTTAAACAACTGGCTAGCTAATTATAAAACACACTCAAACTTTATTGATTAATTTGGACGCTATATGAATGTCATTTTTTCTACAACTCGACAATGGAACCCAGGAGATGAGTTTATACTTATGGGATGTATGAACTTGCTCAAAGAACACTTGGGTGAGTTTAACCCAGTAATATATAATCGAAACCCTCAAATACGAAGACACAGAAAATACGACTTAATTAAGTCGGTGGACAATGCCTTGGGTAAGGATTTTATTGAAAAATTCAATGATAACTCAGTAAAAGATAGACTTCCTATGGACTATGCTGACATGGTTATTTTTGCAGGTTCACCTGAATGGAGAGGAATGAGAACGCAAAAACTCTATTCATCTATTCTAGAATATAACCTACCTACTCTTTTTCTTGGTTTAGGTACCAACGGGAAGTTCGAGTTCAATGAATCTGCATTCTCAAAAGATGAAATGGCTGTATTCAAAAAAGCTAAAGTTGTTACCTGCCGAGATCAAAACACCACTGACGGATTGAGTGATGTTTCAGCTAAATTCCTACCATGTCCTGCTTTATTTTCTAGCCCTACAGAGTCGCTAGTAAAAAAAGTTAAGCGCATCGGATTAATTTATGGAACGAATAATTCAGCAAAAAATAATAATGTTTCTAAAGAGACTTATGAATATTTGATGCAAATTTACAATCGTATTATCACTGAATTTGGTTCTGATTATGAAATTGAGTTTGTGGCGCACTATATCGATGAACTAAGCGAATTCAAAAAAGATTTTCCAGAACAGAAATTACGGTATTCATTTGATTCAAAGGATTATTTAGATATTTATTCTCAATATGATCTTATCATTGGATATAGGGTTCACGGTGTCGGCATGTGTGCCTCCATGGGCATCCCTGGAATCATGATTGCTCACGATCCTAGAGCTGTTACTGTAAAAGGCTTCAAAGCAAAAATTCATAATGTAGGCGAGGGTGAAGAAAAGCTTATCGCAACTACAAAAGATCTCATCAATAATATCGAAGAGCTTAGCTCAGAACTTTTGGAGCATAAAAAAGAGACAAAGCAGAAATATTTACAGCTTTTCTCACAAAACCTTTAATAATATAGGCTGGATATTTCCAGCCTTTTTCGTTTTTCAAACTGGCTAGTAAGGATTTTTTGAAAGTGAACAAGCTGTATACTCCTATTTCGTTACTACAACGTTTTCGAGACATTGTTCGTAGAAAAGTTGGTATCGTTTTATTTGACAAAAAAAGGGCCACTCTAAATCCATAAAACTTAAACATGTGGCTTTCTTAAGGTGGGATGCAAAGCTTGGTGACTCTTTTGTGTCATCTTCATCTATCAACACTCTGAAGTTATTTGACCCTCAATGTAAAATAAGTGTTGTAACAACGCCTGCTATGTCTGAGTTATTTAAAACACATTTTGGTGCCGATACTATTTATCAAGTACCTAAGCGCCCTAAATATTGGCAACTCAAAAAATTAGCAGAAGAGTTAGGAGAAGTAGACCTAATTATTAGCTTAAACGATAACATGAAAATGAAAGATATGTATTTTCTCAATAAGGTTAACGCCAATCATATTGCAGGCTTAGATGATACATTAAAACTAGTGGATATTAAGCTAGGGGAAAAAACAAAAAATCTACATTTTTCAGATAAGTTTAGCGCTGCTCTTGAATCAGTTGGTATACCGGCATCATCTACTCAATACATCATTCCTGTATTGGGTGAATCGAAAGATAAGGCTACCCAGTTTCTAAATTCGAATTCAATACAAAACGATTTTTTAGTCCTTAATCCCTTTGGCAGTGGACACTCACGAAAACTCAATCATGACAGTGTGCATAAATTAGTTACGTTGATAAACGAAAGTACACCAGAACTACCTATCATTCTTTTGTCAGCTCCCGACACGGAGGCAGACGCTGAGAAAATGTGTCAGACCTTACCTGAAAATGTTACTCATTTTAATATTAGTGAAACCATTTTTGATGTGATCGCATTGATCGAACAAGCTAGCTACGTAATTTCAGTAGACACGGCTATCGTACATATTGCATCGGGGCTCAATAAGCCCCAATTAGGGATCTACAACCCCGACCCTAAAAACTTTGCCCAATGGGGGCCAAATTCAGACAAAGCTATTACTATTTTCACTAATAAATGCTCACCACCGTCAGTAAACGATATAAATTGGTCTACTATGAAAGAAAAAATAGAACAACTGGTATAAATGACTCACATATTAACGGATTTAAAACAGCGTATTCATTCAAGCTAGATTCTATTGATGATAGAATCGGCTTAACCTACAGTTGTATACAGACATATGAAAATTCTAATTATTGGGCCTTCTTGGGTCGGAGACATGGTAATGTCTCAAAGTTTATATAAAGAACTTAAAACTCTGCATCCTAGCTCTTGTATTGATGTGTTAGCCCCTGCTTGGTGCAAACCAATTTTAGAACGTATGCCTGAAGTCAATAATGCGATCGAAATGCCAATTGGGCATGGTAGTTTTGATTTGTTAGGACGGCTGAAAATAGCACGTCAACTAAAAAACAACGATTATGACCAAGCTTATGTATTACCTAATTCTGCAAAATCTGCACTCATTCCTTTATTTGCAAGTGTTAAAAATCGGACGGGTTGGAAAGGTGAGTTTAGGTATGGACTCTTAAACGATTTAAGACCAAATAAAAAAGACTTCCAATACATGGTCGAAAGGTATGTGGCTTTAGCTTACCCACTAGAAGAAATGTTAAACCGTGTTTCTATCGACAGCATAGCAAAGCCATCTTTAACGGTGGACAAAAAAACCAAAAATTAATAAGAGAATCACTAAATCTTCAATGTGATCGCCCTATTGTTGGTTTATGCCCTGGTGCTGAGTTTGGACCAGCGAAAAGATGGCCAGAAGAGTACTACGCACAAGTAGCCGAGTTTGCAATAAAATCTGGCCAACAGGTTTGGTTATTTGGCTCGGTAAAAGATCAGGAAACCACGTCAAAAATTCTTGCTTCGCTATCAGATGATTGTAAACCGTATTGCTTTGATATAGCAGGTAAAACAAAATTAATCGAAGTGTTGGATATGCTCGCTTGTTGTCATACAGTCATTAGCAATGACTCTGGACTTATGCACGTATCGGCGGCGGTAGGATGCAATATTATTGCACTCTATGGTTCTACATCTCCAATGTACACACCTCCGCTATCCAAAAATGTCGAGGTTCTGCATACTGATATCGATTGCCGACCTTGCTTTAAACGAGAATGTCCATTAGGTCATTTGAAGTGTCTTAAAGAACTTTCACCTGATATTGTAATTAAACAACTTATGAAAAAAACTCAGGTTGGAATAAAAAATGTTTGATGCTTCAATAATTATCTCATTTTATAATAATACTAAGGCGTTAGGCCTGATATTAACGGCTTTAGAAAGTCAAAAAGATAATTTTGAAGTCATTATCGCAGATGATGGTTCAAATGATGATGCTGTAAAATACGTCAAAGATAAAATAGTGACGAGCCCCTTTGCAATAAAACTCGTTTCACAGAAAGATAATGGCTTTAGAAAAAATCGCATATTGAACAAAGCGATCTCAATATCAAGTAGCGAATACCTTATTTTTATCGATGGTGACTGCATCCCACAGACAAACTTCGTTGAAGATCATCTTTCCAACAGCGAAAAAGGTTATCTTTTGAATGGGCGTAGGGTCGATCTTCCTGAAGAATTAGGTGAAGAACTTTATACTCAAGCTAACCCAGAATCCTTTTTTGCAAGAAACAATCTTAAAGTCCTAGCACTTTACCTTACCTCTAAAGGTAAAAATATTGAAAAGGGGTTTAGGATAAAAAACAAGATATTATTAGCCTTCTTAAATCGAAAAGATAAAGGTATTGTAGGGTGCAATTTCTCTGCTTTTAAATCGGATCTGGTGTTAGTGAACGGGTTCGACAATACTTATGAGGCTGCAAGCATTGGAGAAGATACCGACATCGAATTTAGAATGCGTGGGGTTGGTATCAAGGTAAAAAATGTTTTTTACCAAGCAAACATTCTACATTTAATGCACAAAGAACTGCCTAGAACTCAAGCAGTATTAGATATTTTTGAAGTTACTAAAAAAACGCAACAATATATTGCTTTAAATGGTTTAGAACAGGCATACAATGAAAACTAGTCGTCCATCTCTTTCAATAATGGCTCGAAAAAAAGACCCTAAGATACACACATCTATACAACTAGTCTTATTTTGCCTATTAGGTATCTCTATTTTCACCTTTAAAGGCGGGCTGTACCTTTTTCCTATTTTGATAGTATTGACCTATTTATACTTTAAGAATTTTAGCTACCTTTACTCCGATATAGAACTGTCTGGAGTGGCTAAACTTTTAGTCACTCTAATTATCACTGGATCTATCACTAGCTTTTTATCTAATGAAGGGGTGACTAGTACAATCGATTTTTTTAGAAAAGCGACCCCTCTATTCGCTATCCCTGTCTCATTCTATTTTTTTAAATTCAAGAGCTTTAGGCGTTTTTTTGCTTATAGTATGGTCCTTGGCCTTCTGGTCGCATTAAGCTATTCGCTTATGAATTTTCTACAAGGAAAATCTATATCTCGGCTAGATAGCTTTTGGGATGTAGGCCGATGGGGTGAAATATTATCCTATACCTTCATATTACTTTTGCCTCAAGCATTCAAAAAGGACTCGAGAGAACCCGCCTACCTCGTCAGGCCATTATTATTCACTTTAATAGTTTACATTGTACTTTCAGGCAGTCGAGCTCCAATACTAGTTATTACATTGACTACTGCTTTCTATTTTATGTTTTATAACCAAAAATATTTAGTACGAACCATTGTCATAATTTCCTTTGCTGCAACGTTTTTACATTTCACATTTCCAGATAAAATAAAACCTTATGAAGATAGAGTGGTTTCTATTTTTAATGTACAAGATGAACACTCTAATATCGCACGCCTAAAAATGTGGGAAGAAGCAGCTATTTTTGCTAAAAAAATCTAGTCGAAGATCCCCGAGCATTCATTTTTGGAGTCGGTATAAACGAGAATGGAGCAGAGTTTGAGAAACACCTTTCTTCCGAAAATAAACTTAAAAGGCTATATAAAGAAACGAATAACCAGTTCTCTGTAAGAGATCACCACAATGCATTTTGGAATTTGATGAATCGTATGGGGCTTATTTATACCGGGTTATTTTTCATTACCATTTTCTACATGTTGAAATTAAGCCTGAAGAAGTCTAGAGCACAAAATACCGCATTGCACCAGTCTGCTTTTTTGCTTGTATTAGCCTATTGCATTTTTGGTGTTTTTTATAGTAACCAGCTTAGCTACCAAACCTATGTAATGATGATTTTATGGAGTTTTGCGATCACTTACACGTCAGCACCGCTAGAAGAAAGGCTGAAAGATGGCATTAGCGATGGCTAATCCTTGCGCCGCTAAAATAAAAGCTATTTTATTCTTATTACAAAATAGCTGATAACGTTTTATCTAAAGCGCCTCTGTTTTGTTCAACTACCTTTAAAGCAGCACTACCCATTTTTGCTACTGCTTTCGGGTTTGTGAATAAATCTGAAAGCGTCGACAACAATGCTTCTTCGTGTGCAACGACGATCGCACCATTTACCAGGGTCAGTTGTTTGGTTATATCGGAAAAATTATAATAGCTTGGGCCAGTCACAATCGGCTTACCCAAAGCTGCTGGCTCTAACAAGTTATGCCCTCCAACTTTATCACCTAATAAACTCCCGCCCATAAAACAAATATCACTTGCGGCAATAAGCGTCATCATCTCACCCATCGTATCACCAATATAGATTTGACTACTTTCCGCTGATGCTTTTTCATCGGTTCTTAATACTGTGTTAAACCCTTGATTCGCGCAGAGTTTGGCTACCGACGCAAAGCGTTCTGGGTGTCGAGGCACTAATACAAGCAAGGCTTTAGGAAATGTAACCAGTAACTTTCGATGTACCGAGATAAGTTGTTCATCTTCGCCTTGATGAGTGCTTGCTGCAATCCATATAGACCTATGTTTACCTAACTTTTCACGCAAAGATGCGCCACTGTGAATAATAGAGCCATCCATCTCGATATCAAACTTAAGGGAGCCGGTGACACTCACTTTATTGCGCTCAACACCTAAACGAATGAAGCGTTCTGCATCATCTTGATGCTGACATAGAATATGGGTTAACTCGTTGGCTAGTAAGTCAAAGACACGTTGAACCTTCGCATAACTTTGGCAAGAACGTTCGGATAGGCGAGCATTCATTACCGTGATAGGAATATTAGCCTTTGCTACTGTATGAAGCGTATTTGGCCAGAGCTCTGTTTCCATAATCAATAACTGGCTTGGCTTTAGTGCCTTTAAAAAACCCTTGATTGCAAATGGAAAATCTATTGGCATATAACGATGCTCGACTAATTCACCGAGCTTAGCAACCTGATCTGCTCCTGTTGGCGTTGTAGTAGTGACCACGATGGATTGTTCAGGGTGGCGTTGTTTAATCGCTTTAATTAGAGGTGTCGCCGCAATCGCCTCCCCTACAGAAACCGCGTGTATCCATATGGGCTCGGATTGCATAGATAGCTTAGGAGTCACACCAAAGTGTTCTTTCCAACGATGCCCCACTGAGGGCTTACCTTCCTTCTTTTTATACAACCCAAACAATAAAAAAGGTGCGGCTAATGCCAGCAGTATTGTGTAACACAGCCGTATAAACATTCTTTAGTCTCGTTTTTTCACTAGATCTTCTTTATTAATATGAGTCCATTTGCCACGGGGTTTATCTATATATTGAAAGTACTCGTTAGTAAACGTGCCTTGAATACAAACAAATTTACGATCTCTTGAATTAACATCATCTCTATCACGAAATAACTCATCAAAGACCCCTGGGCCGGTACTGAAGTATACGCCCATTTTAGGATCGTAGTGATTAACATTATATACGACTTGCTCTATCGCTTTTTGCAAGTCGTTATTACTAGGTAAAGACGCAATGAAATAATTGGTAAATCGAGTATTTTTACTGATCTTAATATAAAGAGCATCATCTTCGTTACCCAACAGTTTATCTAAAGGCCATACAAGGGTTGCGTCAATATCCATATAAACTCCACCTTGCTGATTCAAGACAACCAATCGCCATAAATCGGCTTGAGCTGCACCATTTGTAAGGCGAGAATACGCATCATAGACCTCAGGTAACGCATTCTCTTTCATATAATCATCACGAGCTTCTGTACTGACATAGTTATAGTCACAGTTAAGTGACATTAACCTATTAAACAAGTAGTTAAGGTAGACTGGCAAGGAACATTTGTTGGTAAAGTTAGTTTGCCAAATAGTACGAGGAATACGTCGTTCACCAGAAAGGCGTATTTTGGCTGGTGAATGTGCGGGTATGGTAAATCGATATTTTGGTAGAACAAAATGAAAAGGATACGACAGTATTTTAAAAATATTTCCTGTTAAACGAATAAGACGATTACAAACAAGAATAGGGAAGTCGTTCATTAGTTCTCTCTTTATCTAAATTAGTTATTTATTCTAAATACTTAACATCAAGAATGTCGTTTTGCCGAATAGCGACCAGTATAACAAGGTACCCGCTTATCAGGCTAGCTTGATAAGCGGGTACCTAGAGGCAAAGCACTCACTTTCTCCCATAACCAGAAAAAAGCGCCCCCCAATCTGATTCAGACCACTTTATGCTGCGCTTGCCTACCTCTTTAACAAAAGAGCGTTTTAAGCGGCTCAAATTATCCGCTTTCCAGTTGTCACCTTGTTCAACACAGCATTTGTCAAAATCGATTATCCAAACCTTATCTGTGTCGTCTACCAATATATTGTGAATATTCAAATCCGTATGATTAACTTGTGTATCGTGCATCTTTTTAATTTCTTTACCTATTTCATGATAAAGAGAGTCAGAAATCGTACGCTGTTGCAATATAGAAACAAGATCACGGGCATTTTCTATCTTTTCACTTAATAGGTCTGCCTGGTAACTAAAGTGGCTTTTATAGGCTCTGGCAGCGATTGGCCTCGGCACGTTGACGCCTGCTTGTATTAATTTGAGAAGCAATTGAAATTCTTGATAGCTACGAGTTTTATCCCACCCTGTAAATATATAGTGGTCTTTAACTAGCTTTCCAAACAAGCCGCCCCGACGATAATGCCTAAGAGCCGCAGGAATAGTTTCGGTTTGAACAAACCACGTTGTCCCCCTGCCTTGTGCAGAACCAAGCACGTTGCCCGAATTTTCCCAGAATTTAGGGTCGAAAATCGATTCTGGCGATTCATTTAGCAACATTTCATCGTACCAAATGCGCTCATTTCTCTTTTTTATCGTTTTCAATTGCTCATTCCATCTATCACCAGCGACTTGTACCATTTTACATTTATCCGCCCTGACTGCATAATTCTTAGCAATCAAATAAATAGCGAACTCTTTTCATGGCTCTGTTTTCATCTGCTCCTCATTCAATTTGCGTCCTCAGGCTATCGGCAATCGGTGACGTGTGTAATACCGTGGCGGCAGTGCAAGCAATCCAGCGAGAATGGCCAACCACCAAAATCACATGGATTACAGGCAAACTCGAAGCGCAGCTAATCCAAGATCTGAATGGGATTGAAGTGGTCGTTTTTGACAAAAAACAAGGATGGAAGGCCTACACAACACTTTGGAAAAGCCTTAAAGGTCAACGCTTTGATGCGTTACTTCATATGCAATATGCGATCAGGGCAAGTATTGCTACTCTAGGAATAAAAGCAAAATATAAGCTCGGCTTTGATGCCATTCGCAGCCAAGATTTTCAGACGTGGTTTACTAATGTTCGCGTTCCTTCCCCAAACAAAACTCATGTTCTTGATGGGTTACTCGCTTTCTGTACAGAATTGGGAGTTCAAGATATTACACCGAAATGGTCCATCGACTACTCGGAATCTGACGGGGAATGGGCCAAAAATCAACTCTCCACTCAAACAAGAAATGTTGTCATTGTTCCTGCGGCAAGTAAGGCGTATAAAAACTGGCACGCCGAAGGCTACATTCACGTTATTAAACACGCACAATCGTTAGGGTGGAATGTCTTACTCGCCGGCAGCCCTGCTCAAATTGAGTTAGATCTCGCCCAACAGATTGAACAAGCTCTTGAGAAACCTGTTACCAATCTTGTGGGTAAAAGCAGCCTAAAAGAGATGCTGGCCTTGCTTGATTATGCGGACCTTGTCATTGCACCAGACACAGGCCCAGCTCATATGGCGAACGCGATGAACACACCAGTACTCGGCCTTTACGCACACCATAACCCAGAGAGAACCGGACCATACCAATACACTCAATATGTTGTGTCGGCTTATGAAGAAGCAATTAAAGATGAAACAGGAAAGACACCCCAAGAGCTAGATTGGAGAGCAAGAGTAAAAGACAAACAGGCAATGAATCGTATCCAACCAGAAAGTGTTACTGCCATGTTCGACAAACTCGTTAACGACTATTCATTATCCATCAACCTTAAGTCAGAATCAGAGGTATCGCAGTGAGCAAACCAACTTTAGCCGTTGCTTTAATCGTTAAAAACGAATCTCAACACCTAAAATCGTGTTTAGATACCGTCAAAGATTGGGTAGATGAAATTGTGATTCTAGATTCTGGGAGCAGCGATGACACCGAAGCGGTTGCCAGACAGTATACTGATAAGTTTTATGTCAACGAAAAGTGGCCGGGATTTGGCCCACAACGTCGGCTCGCTCAATCTTATGTTGAATCAGATTTTGTACTTTGGCTCGATGCGGACGAAAGAGTCACAACAGAGCTAAAAGAGAGCATCTTAAGTGCTGTAGAAGAGAACAAAGCCAACACTATTTATCAATTCCCTCGCCTTAGTTGGGTGTTTGGTCGATATATCCGCCATTGTGGTTGGTACCCTGACCGCGTGTTGCGTTTATACCCAACCGCATTAACTCAATACAATGATGCGCTCGTACATGAGAAAGTTGAAGTATCTAGTTCAATGACAATAGCGAACCTGAAAGGTGACGCTATTCATTACACCTACAACGATATGCGTCATTATCTAGTTAAATCAGCAGGATACGCAGAGGCGTGGGCAGAGCAACGACAAAAGAAAGGCAAGAAAAGCAGCCTTTCTCAAGGCATTATTCACGCCATTACCTGCTTTTTAAAAATGTACGTCATTAAGGCGGGCTTTCTTGATGGCAAGCAAGGGTTTCTATTGTCCTTGCTATCTGCACACTCTACCTTCGTAAAATATGCAGATTTATGGATTAAGACAAGTACTGAGAAGCCCAAGGATTAATCTCTTTTAGGGCTGTATTAATGTCAATACGGCTCATATCAACCTGATTTTCCTTATCAGAGGCCTCTGGAGGACAAAAGGCTAAGTGTCTTCCTTCAGAGTTTAACGGTTTCCAGCGTAAAGGTGTTGCTGAACGTTTTCTTGGGAAAAAACCGACAGTAGGGACATCTATCGCTGCGGCAATATGTAAAGGCCCTGTAGAGCCGGCAACAAACAGATCGGCACAAGCAATAGAGCGAGAAAAGTCTACCAACCCTTCGTTTTTATCATACACAACAGAAGACTTACCGCTTTTTTCGAGCAATTGTTTTAGCTCTTCAGCCTTTTCTTCTTCACCCGGTCCTGCGGTCAACACTACTTCATTTTCTTTATCTATTCCGGCAATGAGATCCGCATATTGTTGTAAAGAAAGATTATTTGCGGAGCCGCCACTGCCTGCATGAACAAAAAGCCACGGTTTATCCGAATTTAAGGATAATTGCGTTGCCAGTTTTTGTTTCTGAATTTTCAGCTCTTCAGATTTAAAGCTCAAATACGGGGTGTTAGGCTCTACAACACGTTGACCAATATCATTCAGGAACGCACGGACTAAATCTAGATTGTACTCAAATTCAGGCTTTGCCGACTGAGAACGTTTTTGCTTTATTCTTTTATTATAAAAAATCTGCGCAAACTTTGTCGCGGGCGCTAACCTAAATGGTATCTTCGCTTTCCAAACCAGCAAGGCGTTATAGGTGGTTGAGAACAAATTGATTGAGGCATCAAACTGACTGTCTTTAAGTTCTTTCGCCAGTTGCTGTTGCTTTGCTTTCGAGCCTTTTTCAGTCGGATCAACAAGAACCGCATCTATCCATGGGCACAGTTTCGCAAGTTGAATCGTATATTTAGGCACCAGCGCCGTGATATGACTATCAGGCATCGATTTTTTAAGCATGGCAAAGCTAGGCCATGCCAGCATAAAGTCACCAATTTTGTCATTGCGAACTACAAGAATTTTCTTCATTTACTGTACCCAAAACCTGATGGACTAGACCTTAATGTATATCTAGTCACATCATACCTAGATGAATAGGTAATTTTGAGGTTTTTTGCTAAAATTTGGCAAGATAATTCACGCACTCAACCGAGAATAAACCTGTGACAGAAAAAAGAATAACTAAAGTCCTGTATCCAGGAACATTTGATCCTATTACTAATGGGCATCTTGATTTAATTGAACGCGCCGCACTTATGTTTGATGAAGTCTTAATTGCTGTCGCCTCTAGCCCATCCAAGAACACCATGTTTTCCTTGGAGAAAAGAGTTGAATTAGCGGTTGAGGTAACCTCTCATATTCCTAACGTAACGGCAAAAGGCTTTTCAGGACTTCTGGTTAATTTTGCTAAATCAGAAGACTCTAACCTGTTGATTCGAGGTTTAAGAACCACCGTAGACTTTGAATATGAATTTGGCTTAACCAACATGTATCGACGTTTATCGCCAGGGTTAGAAAGTGTCTTCTTAACGCCTTCGGAACAATACGCCTTTATTTCTTCAACAATTGTCCGTGAAACCGCCATACATGGTGGCGATGTTGCTCAGTTTGTCCCACCAGCGGTCAATACCGCCTTAATAGAATTGACTAAAAACACCTCGACACTCCAGTGAAAACGTTATCTCCACGAAAGTGGAGACCTAAATTTATCCAGATTCCCTCCTTCGAGGGAATGACGAAGAGTGAGGAAATGACGAGGGGTGAAGGAATGACATAGGGGAGCGGAATGTCGAGGCTGCGTGCGAAGTACGCAGAAATGCTAGGAAACCATAGAAATATAAAAATGATATATTGTCATCGCTGCTTGCGCTGGCACTTTTCACAAAAATAGCTATTTCTTTGCCCTATTTTCAATTGTTGAATACTTTCACCACAAATAGGACAAGGCTCTCCAGCCTTACCATATACACGCAGTTCCTGCGCAAAATAACCAGGCTTACCATCCGCTTGACTAAAGTCTTTTAACGTTGTGCCACCTTGCTTAATCGCGGTAGCAAGCACTTGCTTAATTACTTCTACCAATTTATTCCACTTACTGCTTTTTAGTTTTCCCGCAGCCGTTTCTGGGTGAATTTTTGCTAAAAATAGTGCTTCGTTCGCATAGATATTGCCAACACCAACCACAACTTTATTATCCATAATAAATTGCTTCATAGAAACGCGCTTTCCTTGCGCCTTTTCTAACATATAGTCAGCATTGAAACTCTCTTCTAGAGGTTCTGGGCCAAGGTGTTTGAATAGCTCATGCTCTTGTTCTTTATCTTGCCAAAGCCAAGCACCAAACCTTCTTGGGTCGTTATAGCGCAGTATGGTTCCATCGGTTAAAAGCAGATCCACATGATCGTGTTTACTGGGTTCATGACCTTCGTGTAATACTCGTAATGACCCAGACATCCCCAAATGAACAATAATGCTCCCTTTCTCTGTTTTTAATAGAAGGTATTTTGCTCGGCGTTGAATACTTAAAATCACTTGCCCACTAAGCTGGCTGAGTTCTTCTGGGATCATCCAACGAAGTTTAGGCTGACGAATAATGATTTTTTTTATGGTTTTGCCAGACAAATGGGGCGTAATACCCATTCGGCTAACTTCAACTTCTGGGAGTTCAGGCATAGAGAATAGATGGCCAACTAGATAATTTATAGATAAGGGAAAAGGTAGTCTTCTTCAACCGAAACCGCAATCCATTTTTCTTCCCAGCTTTTCATAAGCCAGAATTGAGGTGTTTGGTAATAGGTCACTCTTTGCGGTTCTTCCTTGTCTACATACCAAATTTCTAGCGTATTAGCTTTTGGTAGCTGTTCTTTTAATTGTGCGAATGTATTGTCATCCACTTCTGTACCTGCAAGCAGATGCCACCTTTGCACAAGTTCAAGGGGGAAATTGAGAGATCTTTATTGGCAACCCATGCAAGGTTATCTCTTTGAATAGACAAAGTGGAAAAGTGCATTTCTTTGATATCGGATTGAGGATCCATCACATAGGGATAAACACTTTGCTCTGGTTCCATGAAGTTGTTCTTAATGATTGTCGGCAAGTTAAGTACCAACATAAAAGCGATAACAGCAAAAATAAGAACGTTGTTCCAGCCACGGCGGGACATTTTTTTCATGGAAGAATACCTAACAACACGATAAACAGTACGTATCAATAATTTAGCAACTAATGGCCTAAACTGCTAGGGGAAGCTTGAGCACTCGCTTTTTTAACCTTTAAAAAACAAAAAACCCAGCTACAAGAGCTGGGTTTTTATTGAAACTGTCAATCAATTACTTGATTTTTGCTTCTTTGTACATAACGTGCTTACGAACAACTGGATCAAATTTCTTGATCTCAAATTTGCCCGGCATGTTACGTTTGTTTTTATCAGTGGTATAGAAGTGTCCTGTACCAGCTGAAGAAACAAGTTTAATCTTCTCACGAATGCCTTTAGCCATCGTTCAATTCCTCTTAAACGTTCTCGCCACGAGCACGGATATCAACAAGAACAGCATCAATGCCTTTCTTATCGATAATACGCATACCCTTAGCAGTTAGACGTAGTTTAACAAAGCGTTTTTCGCTCTCTACCCAGAAACGATGCGTTTGTAGGTTCGGCAGAAAACGACGCTTAGTAGCATTTCGTGCGTGTGAACGGTTATTACCCGTTACTGGACGCTTACCAGTTACTTGGCATACTCGGGACATTTAAGTCTCTCCAAAATCGTTTCAGCTCGATATCAACCTTGGTGGCCGAACCTCTCTACATCTACTATTAAGTAAAGAATTGAGGTTAAAAACCGTTATGGAAATCCATACAAGGCTATCAAAGGTCGCGCATTATACTAACTTGAAGTACATTGCTCAAGACCTGAATAGATCCTTTTGCAGGATTTTGTGATCTTTTTTTGAGCAGAGCTGATTTGTGTTCAAAAAATAGTGCGCGAATCATAGCAGAAAAATTGAAAAAGATAAGTGTTTTTTTGCTTTTCCTAAAATAAGATTATGATTACGATTACAAAAGGCCGAAGCCTTATAAATTATCAAAAATTAATCACTCTTTCAGAATAAACGATTATCGAAACCCCATAAAATAGCGAATGCTAAAGACAAGCTATCCTGAATGTAGGTAAACTCGTTGAACAATGTGCAATAATCTCTAGTAAATGAAGAATGAGGCTAGTTATGTATCAAGATTTAATAAAGAACGAGCTAAAAGAAGCGGCTGATGTTCTGAACACTTTTTTAAGTGATGAGAACAATATCAAGCAAATTGAAGCCGCGGCTAAAATGATAGCGGATTCATTTAAACAAGACGGAAAGGTTTTATCTTGTGGTAACGGTGGTTCTCACTGTGACGCTATGCATTTTGCGGAAGAGCTTACTGGCCGCTATAGAGAAAACCGACCAGGTTATGCAGGCATCGCCATATCAGACCCAAGCCATTTATCATGCGTGAGTAACGATTTTGGTTACGACTTCGTGTTTTCTCGCTATGTAGAAGCGGTCGGGCGCAGTGGCGATGTGTTGTTTGGGTTATCTACCTCTGGAAACTCTGGAAATATCATCCGAGCTATCGAAGCTGCAAAATTGAAAGGGATGAAAACAATTGCGTTAACTGGCAAAGACGGCGGAAAGATGGCCGGTATCGCTGACATAGAAATTAGAGTTCCTCATTTCGGATATGCGGATCGTATTCAAGAGATCCATATTAAAATTATCCATATAGTCATCCAGTTAATAGAAAAAGAGATGGAAGAACAAGGGTAAACATACTGCATTATAGTATACTGCCCCCAACGGTATATGGAGTTTGCGCTTAAGCTAAGCTCCATTTTAGTCTTAATATTTGGAAACTTGTATGAAACCTATTTTGCCTGAATACAGTCAATCGAATGTTTTAGTTATCGGTGATGTTATGCTTGACCGGTACTGGAATGGCCCAACAGGTCGTATCTCACCAGAAGCCCCTGTACCTGTTGTTAAAGTTGAAAACAACGAGGAACGTCCCGGTGGTGCAGCGAACGTTGCGATGAATATTGCTTCTCTAGGTGGCCACGTTCATATCATTGGTCTAACGGGCGATGATGAGCCAGCAAAAGTTCTCACTAATACGCTAAATGGCTTGAAGGTTCATTGTGACTTTGTCGCACTACCAGATTACCCAACCATTACCAAACTTCGAGTCATCAGTCGTGGACAGCAGTTAATTCGTCTAGATTTTGAAGATAAGTTTGCGAACATTGATCCTAAACTCGTATTGTCTCGCATGGAAAATGCGCTGCCAACGGCCAAGGCCGTCATATTGTCTGACTATGCGAAAGGCGCACTTGAGCACGCCCAACAGTTCATACAAAAGGCTCGAGCAGCCAACATTCCTGTATTTATTGATCCGAAAGGTGCCGATTTCGAACGCTATCGAGGGGCGACATTATTAACGCCAAATATGGCTGAATTCGAATTGAAGGTTGGCAAAATAAATTCAGAAGAAGAACTTATCGAGAAAGGATTAGCCCTAATCGAAGAGTTTGACTTCGAGGCGCTGCTTATTACACGTAGTGAACACGGTATGACGCTACTTCGTAAAGGCCTAGCGCCATTCCACCTTCCAACTCAAGCTCAAGAGGTATATGACGTAACTGGTGCTGGCGATACGGTTATCTCTGTATTAGCAGCCTCTGTTGCTGCTGGTAAACCATTAGATCAAGCCTGTGCATTAGCAAACGCAGCAGCGGGTGTTGTGGTTGGTAAACTCGGCACATCAACGTTATCTGAGATTGAATTGGCCGAAGCCGTTCATGGTAGCCAAGATACCGACTTTGGTATTATCGGTGAAGATGCTCTTGTTAAAGCAGTAGAAAAGGCAAAGAGCAAAGGTGAAACTGTGGTTATGACCAATGGCTGTTTTGATATTTTACATGCTGGTCATGTTTCTTATCTAAACCAAGCGGCAAAACTCGGTGATCGTCTTATTGTCGCGGTTAACACTGATGAGTCTGTGCGCGGATTAAAAGGACCGGGTAGACCCGTCAACCCAACTAATCGTCGAATGGCCGTACTTGCGGGTCTAGGTGCTGTAGATTGGGTAGTTCCATTTAGTGAAGAAACACCACAGCGTTTGATCTCAGAAGTATTACCGTCCTTGCTCGTTAAAGGTGGTGATTACAAACCAGAAGAGATTGCTGGTGGAGAAGAAGTTATCGCTGCAGGCGGTGCGGTTCGTGTGCTTAACTTTGAAGATGGTTGCTCAACAACGGAAATCATTGAAGCGATTAAATCGGGTATTTAATGCTACATATTATGTAGTTAAAGACCATTAAGCTGGGCATACCTACGAATACCCGAGTTATGCCCACGAGTACTTTCGTCATCTCCACTAGCACTTTCGTCATCTCCGCTAGTACTTTCGTCATCTTCGCTTGTACTTTCGTCATCTCCACGAAAGTGGAGATCTAAATCCACCCAGATTCCCGTCTTCACGGGAATGACGAAGGGTGTGAGAATGACGAGGGAGGCACGTAAATTGCCAAGTGACAACAAACGAATAATTACAATAACCCTCTTTCTGCAAACGACATCACTTCCCCATCCCCCACGATAAAATGATCTAACAAGCGAATATCGACTAGGGCAAGCGCATCAGAAATTCTATCCGTTATTCTTTTATCTGAAGAGCTTGGTTCTGCAACACCAGATGGGTGATTATGCGCAACAATGATAGAGGCCGCGTTATGATAAAGCGCTCTCTTTACCACTTCTCTAGGATAAACATTCGCCGCATTGATGGTACCTTCAAACAAGACTTCATCCAGAATGACATGGTGCTGACTATCGAGATAAAGAATCAAAAATGCCTCTCTATCTCTATCCCTCAAGCGGCTTGAAAGGTACAGCCTAGTATTGCTTGGGGCACTGAGAATGTCTCCTTTACTTATTGTCTCTGCGAGATGTCTTTTTGCCATTTCTAGTACAGCCTGGAGTTGAGCAAATTTTGCCTCACCCAAGCCTTTGTGTCGACAAAACTCCTCTTTGCTACAGCTAAATAACTTTCTAAGTGATCCAAAATCTGAAATGAGAAAGTCGGAAAGCGCAACGACATTCATGCCTTTTATTCCTGTTCTAAGAAATATGGCAAGCAACTCGGCATCAGATAAAGATTGTGCTCCGCGCAAAAGCAGCTTTTCTCTTGGTTGGGATTCAAGTGGGAGTTTTTTGATTGTCATAACATATCCTCTACAAAGACAAGATATGTATCAGATAAGAAGCAAGATAAAACGACATAACGATGGCTATGCGAGCCAAGTAAATGAATATAATACTGAAGGTAGTCGTGATGAGAAAAAATAGAAGCCTAAACTTTTATTTCTCTCACCACGTTATTTAACCAAGCTTCAAACCTTAAAGTTACCAACTAAGTCTTTTACTTGTTTACCAGAAGCCGCTAATGCAGAGCTTATCTGTTCTGAACTTTGCAGCTCCTCACTGAGCTCAATAACGATTTGCTGAATAGCGACTAAGTTTTGGTTGATATCTTCTGCAACCGCGCTTTGCTCTTCTGCCGCTGAAGCAGTCTGAATGCCCATATCATGTATGGTGCTTACGGCTTGCTGTATATCAGTGAGGCGCTCTTGTATTACCGAGGAGTCTTTTACCGTTTTTTCTCCTCGCTCTTGGCTTGCAGACATGGTTGTAACCGCTGTTTTCACTCCAGATTGAAGCGCTGTTAGCATCTCGTCAATCTCTTGCGTACTAGACTGGGTTCTGCTTGCTAGCGATCGAACTTCATCAGCTACAACGGCAAAACCTCGGCCATATTCCCCTGCCCTAGCAGCTTCAATTGCGGCATTTAATGCCAATAAGTTGGTTTGTTCCGCGATGCCGCCGATAACTTCAATAACGCTGTTAATCCGTTCGGTTTGCTCACTGAGAGACTTAATTGCATCAGAGGTGATATTCACATCATTTACCAACTCAGTCAGGCTGTTCATCGCCTGTGATACCTCATTTTGTGCATCACTTATCTGAACATTTGCAGAAGTGATCGCATCGGCCGTTGAATTGGTATTGGTAGCAACTTCACGAGAGGTCGCTGCCATTTCAGTGACAGCAGTAACCACCTTTTCTGTTTCTTGGCTGTGATGATGAATGGTTTGTACCGACCGGCTCGATTGCTGGTCCAAATCTTTCGCTGCCTGCCGAACCGAAACCGAACTTGCTTGAACCTCTTTCATCATTGGCTGAAGCTTATCCATAAACCGATTAAATGCTTGGCCTAACTCCGCAATTTCATCGTTGCCTTTGGTTTCAAGGCGAGCGGTTAAGTCACCATCACCTTGTGAGATGTCATTTAGTTTTTCAAGCATCGTGTGCAGAGGTATCAGTGCCCGTCTAGTAATAAAACTAATCACCACAGAAGTAATGATCAAACCAATAAAGGAGACAATCATGGCAAAAGTAGAGTCGCTAGAAAGCTGATTTTTTCTTTGTACTTTGTAGGCTTCTACCTGCAAATCCACTTCATCAACGTAAACACCTGTACCTAGTATCCAGTCCCATTTAGGTAGGTACTCGGCATAACCCAACTTCGGCGCTGTCGCATTAATTGATGGTTTATCCCATACAAAATTTAGAAAACCATCTCCACCTTTAGCGGCTTTGATAAGGTCATCGATAATAAGAACACCATTTTCATCTTTTAGTTTAGACAAATCTTTACCTTCTAAAGAAGGTTTAACCGCATGAAGCGTGTTGATGCCTTTTGAGTTATAAGCAAAGAAGTATCCATCGTCAGCGAAACGCATCGCTTTTAGTATCGCTTTTGCTGCTTCTTTGTTCTCACCATTTTTGTCTGATTCATACAGTGATTGAACCGCCGTTCGACCCATACGAAGATGGGCAATAAGTGTATTTTTATGCGTTGTAATCAGCTCATTTCGATAGCTAGTCGCTTGGGATTCGAGATCTTTAATACCATTCCAGTAAAAAACGCCTGTTACTAATAGGGTTATTAAAACCAAAGGTATTATGGTGATTAATGCTAATTTGCCCTGACTCTTCAGTGCCATACACGCTCTCCAAACATTACTATTTATTATAAATTGTTAACGGCAGAAATACGGTGTTCTTAACTTTGAACATAACTTCTTTGTGATTATTGTGCTGTCACCCCGTATTAACTTACATATTTAATTATCATTTGAAAGTTTAGCCGTACTTGGGCTAGAGCAATGTGACCTCTCTTGCATTTCTGTTTCATCGCTATACAGGTGATTTTTCATAATTTTGTGATATGGTTTGCTCATAAAATGGAGAATCAACATGCAATCTTTAGCCGGAAAAAAATCCTTCTTGGAATCAGTGGTGGTATTGCCGCTTATAAATGTGCCGAACTAACCCGACGCCTGACCGAAAGAGGCGCACAAGTTCAAGTCGTAATGACCAACGCAGCAAAAGAGTTTATCACTCCGTTAACGATGCAAGCGGTATCCGGCAACCCGGTTTCTGACAGCTTATTAGACCCTGCAGCAGAAGCATCTATGGGACACATTGAACTAGGCAAGTGGGCAGATATTGTCTTACTCGCACCTGCAACCGCAGATCTAATTGCCCGAATTACTGCTGGTATGGGTAATGACCTATTATCCACGGTCATATTAGCGACAAACGCACCAGTTGCCGTCGCTCCCGCGATGAACCAACAGATGTATACCAATGTGGCGACTCAAGAAAATATAGCGACATTAAAAAAGCGAGGCTTTCACATTTGGGGCCCAGCTGCCGGTGAGCAAGCGTGCGGTGACGTGGGGTACGGACGCATGCTAGAACCTATGCAACTAGTGGAGAAGTGTGAGATATTCTTTAAGCCAGAAGCCTTATTAAAAGGTAAGTCGGTATTGATAACCGCAGGCCCAACAAGAGAAGCCATCGACCCTGTGCGCTTTATTTCTAACCACAGCTCAGGGAAAATGGGTTATGCACTCGCTCAAGCCGCATCTAAGCTCGGTGCCGATGTAACCTTAATTAGTGGCCCTGTTGCACTAAGCACGCCTGAAAATGTAAATAGAATTAATGTAGAAAGTGCTCAAGACATGCACGCCGCCGTTATGGATAATGCCACTACTAACGATATCTTCATTGCATGTGCAGCCGTAGCCGATTACCGCCCAGATGTCGTTTCAGACCAAAAAATCAAAAAGACCGATGACTCAGATGAGATGTCTATCTGTATGATTAAAAACCCAGATATCGTTGCTAGTGTAGCGAAACTCGAAACCAATAGACCTTATACTGTTGGCTTTGCGGCCGAAACGCAAAACGTTGAACAATATGCTAGGGGTAAACTAAACAAGAAAAATTTAGACCTTATTTGTGCCAATGATGTTTCTGTTGAAGGACAAGGATTTAATTCCAACAATAACGCTTTGACTCTTTACTGGAAACATGGAGAAAAGTCTCTACCACTAGAATCTAAAGAAGCACTTTCTTTACAAATAATGGAAAAAATAACGGAGCTTATGGGATAAAGCAGACAAAAATTAATCTTGTGTCTGAATTTGCTTCACCATCGTAATTCTAGGGTGGATTTGGTCGAATAAGTAAGCAATAATCGGTAAGAAATCTATAGTAAGCACCAACTTCATTCATAGTGGTGCTTCAAAAAGTCTATTCAACTTAAGGCTACAACTGTAAAAGCCGTTCAACAAATGGATTTTCAGAATTGTTAGTTTGTAGCCACCTTATTTACGGTAAGAAGATAAAAATACTCAACCAGTAATTAAGGATATGCAAAGGAATCGGAAACATGACCGGAACCAAAAAGTCCAATCGTCGCGAGGAAATTCTTCAAGCGTTAGCCCATATGCTTGAAACGACTGATGGCGCATCTAGAATCACGACGGCGAAACTCGCCAAACAGGTTGGTGTTTCTGAAGCTGCACTTTATCGCCACTTCCCTAGTAAAGCTCGTATGTTCGAAGGCTTAATTGAATTTATCGAAGATACTCTAATGTCTAGAATCAATCGCATACTTGACGAAGAAAAAGACACCTTGCAGCGAATCCGTATGGTTCTACAGTTAATATTAGCTTTCGCAGAAAAAAACCCAGGCCTGACAAGAATCATGTCAGGTCACGCATTGATGTTTGAGAATGAACGTTTACGCGGTCGTATTAATCAGTTATTTGAAAGAATAGAAACGCAGCTCAGACAAATATTACGAGAACGACAAATACGCGAAGGTAAATCCTTTCCAGTGAGTGAGTCTATCTTGGCGGCGCAACTTCTAGGGCAAGTAGAAGGAAGCTTAAATCGATTCGTTCGTTCTGATTTTAAATATCAACCCACTGAAAATTTTGAGGAATATTGGGCGCTGCTCAGTGCTCAGATTCAATAAATATGAGTAATAAACGTATCAAACCCGCATTTTCTATTGCCTTGCTGTACCCTAAATATTGGAGTGTTTGGCTTGGATTCGGTTTATTGGCTTTTTTTGTCAATATTTTGCCTTATCGTCTATTGCTTAGTTTCGGTAGAGCCATAGGGAAATTTGGAATGCGTTTTGGACAAAAACGCGTTCGCATTGCAACGCGTAACTTAGAATTAGCATTCCCAGAAAAAAACCAAGACGAAATCAACGCTATTGTGGTTGAAAACTTCAAAAATACTGGCTTAGCGCTAATAGAAACCGGTATCGCGTGGTTTTGGCCGACGTGGCGCTTTAAGCGCCTGATGACATATCAAAATATGGAACAACTCGATACCTTTGAACAAGAGGGTAAAGGTGTTCTTGTTTGCTTCGTTCATGCACTGAATCTCGAAATTTCCGCTAGAGCGTTTGGAGTTGTAGGCAAACATGGTCACGGTGTGTATCGCCCTCATTCAAACCCCGCTTATGATTTTATTCAATACAGGGGGAGAACTCAAAACGGAAATACTGTTATTGACCGCCGTAATTTAAAAGAGATGATTCGTGTATTACGCAAAGGAGAGAGACTCTTTTATTTACCTGACCACGATTACGGCCATAACAAATCTGTATTCGTCCCTTTCTTTGCAGTTAAAGAAGCCTGTACAACAACGGGGCCGAGTATACTCGCTTACCCTAGCCACTGCGCCATCATCACTGGTTCTGGATTTAGAAATGCATCTGGAACGTATGAGATTATTCTCGACGATTCTATGCATGAAATATACCCTAAAAAGGACATGACCGCAGCGGCAGCTCTACTTAACAAGTCTCTAGAAAAGGTTATTTTAAGAGGGTTAGATCAATGGATGTGGCTGCATAAACGCTTCAAATCGATGCCGGATCACTCAAAAACAAATGAACGCTATCTCTAAAGGTATAGGTTTGCATGACAACTAACGATAACAACACCAATAAACATCTGTATAACCCGACCTTTAAATGGCAATTCCTTCATCCTAAGTACTGGGCTACATGGATAGGTGTACTATTCGCCATCGTATTTGCTTTTGTTCCCCCTAAAATTAGAGATGCAGTTGCAAAATCACTGTCAAAACAGATAGTAAAGAGAAATGGTCGTGTGGTTCGTCGAGCCAGAATCAATCTCACGCTCTGTTTTCCAGAAAAAAGCGAACAAGAAATACAATCCATTTTGGATAACTGCTTTGCAAAAGCAGCCCAATTTATGTTTGGCTATTCAGAGCTGCTAGTTAGATCGACTCGCCACAATCAAAATCGCGGTATCATGGTGGGCGAAGAGAATATTATTCCTCATTTAGACAAAGGGGAAAATGTCATTGTATTAGCCCCACATGCATGGGCTGTTGACTACCCTGCTATTATGTTGGCAGCAAGAGGCTACAAAATCGCGACCATCATGAAGCCGCAAAACAACCCTATTGGGGACTGGTTAATGCACGTACAACGCATGCAGTACGGGGGGCGTATATTTGCAAGAAGCGCAGGAATAAAACCCTTTATTCGATCAATTAAAGATGGTTATGTAGGATACTGGTTGCCGGACGAAGACCATGGCCCACAAAACTCGGTTTTTGTCCCCTTCTTTGGTACTGAAAAAGCGACGTTAAAAGGTTTTGGCAAGATGGCTAGGCTTTCTAAAGCGAAGGTAGTGCCTATATTACCAGCTTATAATGATGTAACTGGCAAATACGAAGTTCATATTTTACCGGCACTTGAAGACTTCCCAACGGGAGATGAAGAACAAGATGCAAGAAGAATGAACCAAGCAATTGAAGCGTTAATCTTGCAAAGACCAGAGCAATATATGTGGAACCTGTATCTACTGGAAACCCAGAGAGATGGAAGTAAGATATATAATTAAACGATAGTGACCCAAAGTAGGGTCACTTTTTTTGTCTGATAGTTTTCGCTAAGTATTGAAGCTTCTATACGCCAAATTCGGCTCTGTAAGCTTTCACTTTTTCTAGCTGCTCTACGCTACTGCCTTGCTCTTCGAGATACGAGATAAGGTCCGAAAGGCTAACGATAGAAACGATCTGGCACTGGAAGTCTCGCTCTACTTCTTGAATTGCAGAAAGATCCGCTTTTCCTTTCTCTTGCCTATCAATCGCAACAAGTACACCAGCTAAGTCTGCGCCATTGGCTTGGATTATCTCCATAGATTCACGAATAGCGGTACCCGCTGTAATAACATCGTCTACCAACATGATACGGCCTTCTAGCGCGCTGCCGACAAGGTTTCCACCTTCACCATGATCTTTCGCTTCTTTGCGATTAAAACAATAGGGTTTATCCACATCATGATGATCGGCTAGTGCAACGGCTGTCGTTGTTGCAATAGGAATACCTTTATAAGCTGGGCCAAAGAGCACATCGTATGAAATACCAGAGTCCATTAATGCCGCAGCATAAAATCGACCTAATCGAGCAAGATCTCTTCCGGTATTAAATAAACCCGCATTAAAGAAGTACGGACTTATACGTCCAGACTTTAAAGTAAATTCGCCAAACTTAAGAACCTCTTTTTCTAATGCAAATTCAATAAACTCACGTTGGTATGCTTTCATTTTCTTTCCCTAAAACTTATTACCATTTACACCTAATTATATGTTCAAAATAAATTCGATTCCGCAGACAGCTCAAGGCAAACTTGTAGCGAATACATTTCTTCTGAACAATAAATTAGTTGAATCGGTATACCTTAACTAAAAAACTAATGTATATAAAAAAATAGCCCCTTTCGGAGCCATTTAAAAAACTAATCTACTAGTGCTGCTTTCTGCACTTCAATGATATCGGCAATGCCCTGTTTAGCCAGAGCCAGTAAATCCATTAACTCTTCATGAGAGAAAGGTTCGCCTTCTGCGGTACCTTGGATTTCTATCATTTTACCCTCTTCTGTCATGACAACATTCATATCGGTATCAGCGGCTGAGTCTTCTACATATTCCAAGTCACACAACGCTTCACCTTCTACAATACCAACAGACACTGCCGCAACATGGCCTTTCATTGGATTCTGCTTTAGTTTGCCTTCAGCAACCAAATGTTGGAACGCATCAGCCATCGCAACACTTGCACCAGAAATAGACGCTGTTCTTGTGCCACCATCAGCTTGAATAACATCACAGTCAACTGTAACCATTATCTCACCCATCGCTTCAAGATCGACAACAGCGCGTAAGCTACGAGCGATAAGACGTTGAATCTCCATTGTACGTCCGCCTTGCTTGCCACTTGCGGCTTCACGACGGTTACGAGTGTGCGTTGCTCTTGGTAACATGCCGTATTCAGCCGTTACCCAACCCTTGCCTTTACCTTTTAGCCAACGAGGCACATTCTCTTCTACGGTGGCATTACATAATACCTTAGTATTTCCAAACTCAACTAATACAGAACCTTCAGCATACGCTGTATAGTTACGAGTCATTTTAATTGGACGAACTTGTACAGCGCTTCTGTCGTTTGGACGCATGGATATTTACCTACTATGTAATGGTTTTCAATTGGGCAAAGATTATAGCGGAAAACAAACCGGGTTCCTAGACACGCTATAGAGACCTCGCCCCATTCCGTGCTACCATCTTGCACTTATTACTTAAATTCAAAAATCGTGTATTTCGACTATCAAGGAAATATCAATGATCTACAGCATGACGGCATACTCTCGTAAAGAAGTGAAAGGCGACTGGGGTAGCGCAGTATGGGAAATTCGTAGCGTAAACCAACGTTATTTAGAAACTTATTTCCGTTTACCAGAGCAGTTTCGTGGTTTGGAACCTATTTTGCGTGAGCGCTTTCGTAAACGTCTTGCTAGAGGCAAAGTAGAGTGTCATTTACGCTTTGAAGCGAACCCTGCGGCTAAAGGTAAGCTCACCATCAACGAATCGCTAGCTCAACAAGTGATTAATGCGGCAAATCAAGTCTCTGGCCTTATTGGTGAAAGTAACCGTATTAACCCATTTCAGGTTATGCAATGGCCAGGAGTAATGGAAACACCCGAGCAAGACATGGATACGGTAAACCAGGATTTACTGGCCGCATTTGATGAAGGAGTAAATGACTTTATTGAAGCTCGTGGACGTGAAGGGGAAAATATGAAGGCGCTGATCACGACTCGCCTTGATGCCATAACTAATGAAGCCACTAAAGTCCGTGCTCGTATGCCAGAAATCCTTGAATGGCAACGTGAAAGGCTGATTAAGAAGTTTGAAGAAGCGAAAATCGAACTTGAAGCAACGCGCGTTGAGCAAGAACTTATAATGCTTGCTCAAAAAGTAGATGTAGCCGAAGAGATAGACCGTTTAGATTCTCACGTTAAAGAAACAAACAATATTCTGAAAAAAGGTGGAGCATGCGGCAGAAAGCTCGACTTTATGATGCAAGAGTTCAATCGCGAAGCAAATACACTGGCCTCTAAATCGATCAGTACAGACATCACCGCTTCAGGCGTTGAACTAAAAGTGCTTATTGAACAGATGAGAGAGCAGATCCAGAATATCGAATAATAGTTACAACCATATTTTATTGCATTCAAACAACTAAAATACAACAACTTAGATAAAACATTTTTCCAGCGCCGTATTCTTTAACTCGCTATCAACCACCACTAGCCGGTGGTTAATAGCGTGTGGGCAAGGTTCATTTCGACCTGGCTTCATGTTTTATCTACTCGTCTTATTTATCTTAATGCTACGTCATCTTAAAAAAACATCATCTCAAACCAGCAGTGCCGCATTTTCTTGCTTACGCTCTGCGAGTGTTTTTTCTATCGCTAACACAGTGGTTTTACTCACCCCGTGTTGCTCAGCAAGCGGCCTAAACTGACTAATGGCATCAACGACCTCTTGAATGCATTGTTGTGCTTCCTTCCAATTAGCAAAACCTGCACTGGCAGCGAGCTTTTGCATCACTCTGAGTGGTGGCACTTTTCCGTACCCTGCAAAGGCGGTGGCATGTTCATTAAAAGGGTGAGGGCTAAAGGTTACATCGTAAAATGGGGCGAGTTGCCAACTGCCATCATCGGCTTGTAAAAAACCCCAGTTTTTACTGTGATCGTCTTGGTTCGCGGCAAATAAGTTAAACATTGCGCGTCGAAATTGAAGTTGTCCGGCAGCTGGTGACTTACAGAGTTGACGACTGGCTTTAATAAGGTCGCTGTAGTCTAAGCTCGGGCTTCGAAAATCAGCATCCAACAAACCACAAGCACTATGCATATGTAAGCGCCCAACCTTCTCCTGAGCTGGTAAATAATCAAAACGCTTTAACGCAAGCCATGCTTTAGCGCCGCTACTTGCAGGTGCTTCAATTAACTGCCAAATCGGTGGCTGACATTTTGCCAACTCAGCCATTTCTAAATAGACCGCTTCACACAAACCTTCTTCGTGGCCCAATGCTAAGTTCTTCGAAGTAAACTTAACTAACCATGCTTCATCGCCAGGTTGTGCATAGGTGCGGCATTGCGTTGCGTCGCCAGAAGGCATATAAATTTGCGCTTTAGGGCGAGCACCGCCGGAGCTGCCGACTGCTACCAACGTTGCTAACACTTGCTGAGTGCTACCGTCTAACTCATCAGAGAGGGACTGATCGAACAAGGTCTGGGCTTCAAGCCCAAGTGTTTCCAAATCAATATCTGAACGCTGATCTAATGAGAGCTCTGATACAGGCGTAAAAGACAATGCCCCCATTCCTTGCTGGCCAACAAAAGCCAGCCTGTCCATTGCTGTTACTTGTGCGGGTATTATACCTTGTTGGCGAAACACACGATCTTGCAACAACAACCCCCAACCATCGGGAAGGCTGTCTCCAAAAACGCCGTGTATACCTTGGTGAGGCTCTTTCGGTGCTTGCTGTAATCGCACATCGCCTTGAAGAGTAAAAGGGGATAAATTGCCAAACCGGCTTAGATAACTTTCATCATACTGAAAGAAAACACCTTGGCGGTTTTGCGCTAATACACCCACCGATACCGTTTCGCCCGTTGTGAGAGTGCGCTCCACATTCAACTTTTGAATGGATTTAAAGCTCATCTTTAAGCACCTCTTCTATACTGGTCGGTAAAGCGGTACGGTCAGCCGTTGTTTGTGTCAGTTGATAAAGCCTGTCTAGTGAATCCAGCGACTGCCACAAAAGCAGCAACTGACGAAATGAAATTTGCCCGGTGAGTTCAAACTTTTTTATGGTCGAAGCAGGTACACAACTACGCAGTGCCAGTGCCTCTCGCGATAGCTTCGCTTGTTTACGCAAACCCCGCAGATGAGTAGCAAAAGCTTGGCTTACATCGGTATCATCTAAAAGTGAAAAGTTCATACGCAGCCTAAATGGATATAATAATGTCTATTATAGCTGTATTTTCTGATTTATGGATACCATAATGCCTATTAAGAGATGAATAACAATCATATGACGGAAGAAAGATACTAAAAGCTGATACTTTGCGTCTAGCAAGGGGTTAAGGTAATTCATCGCCTAACAGGCTTGTGTCTAGGAAATGAACCTCTGGTGGTTAACTTGATGGTTACCAATGAATAATAAAGATATAACCACTTGATTTTTAATCAGTTTAATATCTTAACCTATATTCAGATCCAAAACATTGAATAGCGTATCCCTAATACATCTACTTATCACTGTACAAACAAAGCCCCGCATTGCGGGGCTTTGTTTGTTTTCAATACAACAATCAAGAGCAATTAGTTAATCAGTCCAAAGGCTCTAGGTAGCGCTAAACTAATTTCTGGAATGAATGTAATTAATAACAATGTAACTATGAGTACCGCACAGAACGGCATAATACTTCTGATTACATTTTCTATTTTAGAACCACTGACACTACAACCGACAAATAATGCAGTACCAACTGGTGGTGTTGCAATACCGATACATAGGTTAAAGATAATCATCATCGCAAAGTGAATTGGATGCATACCAAGGTGCTCAGCAATCGGCATAAAGATTGGTGTAAAGATCAATACAGCCGGTGTAAGGTCCATAAACATACCAACGATCAGCAAGATAAGGTTCATCAAAATAAAGATGATAATAGGATTATCTGAGATAGATAGCATCCAGTCACTGATCATCGTTGGTAAACCTGTAAAGGCCATTGCCCATGACATGATGGTCGAAGCACCAATCAAGAACAGCATAATACCGGTGACCTGAACTGTTTCTCTGCAAATTATTGAGAAATGCGACCACTTGAGCGTTCGGTAACAGAGTGACAGCACAAAAGAGTAAAGGACGGCTATACATGCACCTTCTGTTGCGGTAAATACACCACCAATAATGCCGCCAATAACAACAAAAATAAGCCCTAAGCTCGGCGTTGCTTGCCAAAAAATGTTCAGTACATCTTTGGTTGTGAAGCCGGCATTAGCGCTTGTTTTGTAGCCTTTCTTTTTGCAATGAAATAAGCGACGACCATACAGCTTAGACCCATTAAAATACCCGGGACATAACCTGCGATAAACAATGCAGCAACGGATGTTCCCCCCGATACCACTGAGAATACGATGAGTGAATTACTCGGCGGAATCAGTAATCCTGCAGGGCACGATGCGACATTTACTGCTGTTGCTAAGTTTTTATCATAACCATCTTTTTCTAATTCAGGGCCTAAGGTTTTACCAACCGCAGCTGCGGCAGCAACGGCTGATCCAGAAACGGCACCAAACATCATATTGGCAAAGATGTTAACGTGTAAAAGAGATCCTGGAATCCAACCAACCATGAGCTTTGCGAGGTTGATAAGTCGACCAGCAATACCACCCACATTCATTATGTTCCCGGCGAGGATAAAGAAAGGAATAGCCAATAAACTGAAACTATCAATACCGGTAAAGATTTTTTGACCCGCAGTAATACTTGCCACTTCAAATGGCAAAATGAAATACATGATAGTCAAAGATGACATTGCAATTGCGATTGCAATTGGCATGCTTATCGCAATCATGAATAAAAATAGGCCTAGTAGCCAAACACCAATGGACAAGTCCATAATATAGAGTCCTTTTAAAACTTATTTTTTGTTAGGTTCACAAAAAGATCAACCGTATTCATTGCCAAATAAATGAGAATAATGGCGGCTGAAATAGGTAATATTGAATAAACTGTAGACATTGGTAATTGCAATGCAGGTGATAGTTGTTGTGTGGTTCTTTCCATTAGAGCGACGCCACCTTTAAGCATTGCTAAAGAGACAAATGCGCCAGAGATTACATTGATGAGTACATGTAATCCTATATGTGCTTTCCCCTTCAGAGAACCATCCAATAACGTTATTGCTAAATGTCCTTTTATACCGAATAAGTAGCTTGCTCCTAGTAGGCCAAGCCAAACCATCGTATAGCGAGCGAGTTCATCAGTCCAATTACTTGGGTCATTTAACACATAACGACTAAATACTTGCCAAGTGACAGTCACCACAAGCAACATTAATGCAAAAGAAGAAACAAAGAGAATCAACCTATTAAGTAGGTTTCTGAAAGTTGTTAACATGGGGTTATACCTCAAAAATTTTGCCTCAGCGAAGCCAAGGCAAAATTATATTTTTACCAATACTATTTAAAGCGCTTCAATTTTCTCAATGAATGAAGCTAGTTTAGGATCTTTTTTAGCTTCATCAATCATAGGTTTAACAGCTGCACGGAAAGGGGCTTTATCAACTTCAACAAATGTTACGCCTTCTTTGATTCCTTTCTCTTTGTTCATGTTATCTGTTTCGTCCCAGATTTTGATCTGTTCTTCAAGAGACTCAGCTGCAGCTTCTTTTAGCATTTTTTGCTCTGCTGCTGTCAATGAATTCCATTTATTTTCTGAAATGATAATCACATCAGGTGTCATCATGTGTTGGTCCATAGAGTAAAATTTAGCAACTTCACTATGTTTCATTTCAACTAAGCTAGAAATATTATTTTCAGCTCCGTCAATAACTCCTTGTTGTAACGCAGTGTAGACTTCATTGAATGGTACTGGTGTTGCCTTTCCGCCTAATAGATTAACCATTTCCATCATGGTTGGAGAACCAGGAACACGAACTTTCATGCCAGCAAGATCAGCAGGTGAGTTAATTGGTTTTTTAGCGTAGAAACTACGTGTACCTGAATCATAAAACGTAAGACCAATGAAACCTTTACCTTTACTTGTGCCTAGCATCTCTTCAGCAACATCACTTCTCATGAATGTTCTCATGTGTGGGACGTCACGGAATAAGAAAGGAATAGCGTTAACTTTAAAAGTTGGTTCAAAAGATTCAGCTAAACCGCCATTGATTTTGGCCATATCGATCGCGCCAGTAACCACTTGCTCAGCTTGATCGCGTTCAGAACCTAGTTGTGCATTTGGAAAAATCTTAATAGTAAGCTCACCATTAGATTTGGCTTTTACTTTCTCCGCCATGATAACCATACCTTTATGCGCAGCACTTTCTAAAGACATAGCGTGGCCAAGGGTTAATTGTGTAGCATAAACACTAGGTGCTAACAGCAAAGTGGTTACCAAAGGGATCAATATCTTTTTCATCGTCTATTTCCTTATTAAAAAATCAATTATTGCAATGTGTTGTAGCAACTCTTTTATGTCCTAAAACAATAATTTCATATTACGAAAACCATTATGTATTACAATATTAATATATTTTAAATATGATTGTGATCTCAGTTCAAACAATCAAAATATGACTCACATCACTGTTAACATATTTATGTGTGTGCATTGAAAAAGAAGTTGAACATAGTCAACTAACACCTCCTAAAACCAATAACCACTTATCGTACCCATATTACCCCTGAAATTAAAAAGTATAATTAAATCAATATATTAAATAGGTATTACGTGCAGCCAAGCGAATCCATCTTGCCACAGAAAGGGATGCTTATCTTTGATAAAACAAGAAATGCAAAGCCATTCTAATGATAAGTATTATTTAAGGGGTAAGTTAATGATTGATAATATGAAATAGGATAGCAACACCCTGTTTGAAGTAATCAGGTACGCGGTGTGGTGTTTTTTTGATTTAGTTCTAATGTACTGAGAATAAAAAGCCTTCAACTAAATAGAAACATTTTTGTCGATCAAAATAAGAACAACCTGAAGTTGAAAACTCTATAGGGTTAATGTAACAGCGCTTTGGATCGGGTTATGTAATCTTGTGGATCTTTGTCAGCTATAGGTTGAGAATAGGCAATAACTTGTGCTACTCTTCGCGTCCATTTTTCCGGCCTCTGGTTTAACCCATCAGAAGCCGTTATTATCTTGTTTTGGTCCGCAGATCAGTGATTCGCGATTAGGCAAAACTTTAATTTAGTGTGGGATGAAAGAGATGGCTCAAGGGACTCTTTATATAGTATCAGCGCCTAGTGGTGCAGGTAAATCTAGCTTAATTTCAGCTTTGCTGGAAACAAACCCGACTTACGCTATGAAAGTCTCTGTATCTCACACGACACGTGGCATGCGCCCCGGTGAAGAAGATGGTTTACACTATCATTTTATTCAAAAAGAAAAGTTTGAAGAGCTCATCGAGAAAAACGAATTTCTAGAGCATGCAGAAGTTTTTGGTAACTACTATGGAACTTCTCGCGTCTGGATTGAAGAGAACCTGCAAAAAGGAATCGACGTTTTCCTAGATATTGACTGGCAAGGTGCTCGCCAGATCCGTAAACAGATGCCCCTTGCTAAAAGCGTTTTTATCATCCCACCCTCTAATGGGGAACTAGAACGTCGCCTCAATGCGAGAGGGCAAGATAACGCAGCTGTAATAGCAAAACGCATGAGTGAAGCAAAATCAGAAATGTCACATTTTAGCGAATACGATTATCTTATCGTTAATGACGATTTTGATGCTTCATTAATGGACTTTAAAGCCATTATTCGTGCAGAACGATTAAAACAAGACAAACAAGCGGCGAAATATAACGGTATGCTCACAGCACTATTGGCAGAATAAGCCTTTAGACTGTATACTTTCTCGTCATTCAGAATATTTAGTTAACATATTGGAGTCCACATGGCACGCGTAACTGTTCAAGATGCAGTTGAAAAAGTTGGCAACCGCTTCGACCTAGTACTAATCTCAGCGCGCCGCGCTCGTCAAATGCAAACTGGTGGAAAAGATTCACTAGTGCCAGAAGAGAACGATAAACCTACTGTAATTGCACTTCGTGAAATCGAAGAAGGCTTGATCACTAAGGACGTTCTTGATGCACGTGAGCGCCAAGAGCAGCAAGAGCAAGAAGCTGCAGAACTAGCGGCTGTAAGTAGCATCACTCACGCTCGTTAATTCGAGTGAATAACTCAAGTAACCTCTCAGGCCTTTAATTTGTATCTATTCGATAGCCTAAAAGATGTTGCCCAAGAATACCTAACAGAGCCTCAACTTGAGGCTCTGCGTCAATCTTATGTGGTAGCAAAAGATGCCCATGAAGGGCAGACCCGTTCCAGCGGGGAACCTTATATCATTCACCCTGTTGCTGTAGCTCGAATCCTTGCAGAAATGCGTTTGGATCACGAAACATTAATGGCTGCACTTTTACATGATGTGATTGAAGATACGGAAATTTCTAAGGAAGATCTTGCGAATCAATTTGGCGACACTGTGGCTGAATTGGTTGATGGGGTATCAAAATTAGACAAACTTAAATTCCGAGACAGAAAAGAAGCCCAAGCCGAGAACTTTCGCAAGATGGTGCTTGCCATGGTGCAAGACATTCGCGTAATTCTAATTAAACTCTCGGATCGCACACACAATATGCGGACCCTTGGCGCTCTTCGTCCTGATAAACGCCGTCGAATAGCTCGAGAAACGCTAGAGATATTCGCTCCCCTAGCCCATCGGCTAGGTATCCACAATATTAAAACCGAGTTAGAAGAACTTGGTTTTGAGGCTCTCTATCCAAATCGCTACAAAGTCCTTAAAGAAGTAGTGAAGACGGCACGTGGAAATCGTAAAGAGATGATTCAGCGAATTCACTCTGAGATTGAAGGCCGTTTAGAGGAAGTTGGGCTAAATGCACGAGTTTTCGGACGAGAGAAAAACCTCTTTTCTATCTACAACAAAATGAAAACCAAAGAACAGCGTTTCCATACTATTATGGATATCTACGCTTTTCGAGTCATCGTAGATAGCCCAGACACTTGCTATCGCGTATTAGGCCAAGTACACAATCTTTATAAGCCTCGTCCAGCTAGGATGAAGGACTATATCGCGGTACCTAAAGCTAATGGCTACCAATCGCTACATACCTCCATGGTCGGTCCTCATGGCGTTCCTGTAGAAGTGCAAATTCGCACAGAAGACATGGATCAAATGGCAGACAAAGGTGTTGCTGCTCATTGGTCTTATAAGGCCGGTGGGGATCGTAAAGGCACCACCGCGCAAGTGAAAGCACAACGTTGGATGCAGAGCTTACTCGAGCTTCAACAAAGTGCTGGCAACTCATTTGAATTTATTGAAAACGTTAAATCCGATCTTTTCCCTGATGAAATTTTCGTATTTACACCAAAAGGGCGCATTGTCGAATTACCTGCTGGTGCAACCGCCGTCGATTTTGCCTATGCCGTTCATACTGATGTAGGGAATACCTGTGTCGGTGCTCGAGTTGACCGCCAACCTTATCCTTTAAGTAAATCACTTAAGAATGGTCAAGCCATCGAGATTATAAGTGCGCCGGGCGCTCGTCCAAATGCGGCTTGGCTTAACTATGTAGTAACCTCTAGAGCTCGAACCAAAATTCGTCAAGTTCTAAAAACCATGCGTCGTGAAGAATCGGTAGCATTAGGCCGTCGGTTACTCAATCACGCATTGGGTCGACACTCAGTTGACACCATCTACCCAGAAAATATAGAACATGTCTTATCTGAGCTGAAAATGAAGTCACTCGACGACATGTTAGCAGCGATAGGTTTGGGTGAGTTGATGAGCATAGTTATTGCACGTCGCTTGCTAGGTGACGCAGACGAACTAACCGAAACAAGTTCAATCGCTTCAACATCAAGTAAAAAGCTGTCTATTAAGGGAGCCGATGGCATTCTGCTTACTTACGCGAAATGTTGCCACCCAATACCCGGTGACCATATTATTGCTCACGTATCACCTGGACGCGGCTTGGTTGTACACCTTGAATCTTGTCCAAATATACGCGGTTATCAGAAAGAACCCGATAAGTATATGTCGGTCGAATGGTCTGGTGAGCATGAACACGAATTCATCTCCGAATTACAAATAGATATGCATAACCACCAAGGTGCGCTAGCAGAACTCACCAATGTTGTGGCTCGTACTGGTTCAAATATCCATGGTATTTCAACAGAAGAAAAAGATGGGCGTCTGTATACGGTTACTTTAGCCATTACGACCAAAAACCGCGTACACCTTGCTGAAATCATGAAGAAAATTCGAGTGATACCGCATGCGTTAAGAGTGAAACGCAGAAGAACTTAGTTACAACACTTAAATTCGAGTGCTTCTATTCCCTAAAATCAGAAGCACTCAGAATCAATAATCTATCCCAGAACATTCCAGTAATCGTTGAAATATAATGAACTTAGACCGCTATAACCGCATTCAAACTGTTCTCAAAGCCCGTCAAATCGATTTAACTCTTTGTCTGGAAGAAGTCCATAAGCCAAACAATGTCTCTGCTATCATTCGGACTGCTGACGCGGCTGGTATACATAAAGTACACGCGGTTTGGCCCAAAAAGAATATGCGCACCTTGAGCCATACTTCTGCGGGAGCACGTAACTGGGTAGAAGTAAAAACTCACGAAACGATCGAAAGTGCCGTTGGTGAACTGAAAGCTCAAAACATGCAGGTTTTAGCCACTAATCTTTCCGACAATGCCGTTGATTTCAGAGAAATTGATTACACCAAACCGACTGCTATTATTCTTGGTGGTGAAAAGTTCGGTATATCAAGTGGCGCGTTGGAGCTTGCGGATCAAGATATTATCATTCCTATGGTAGGCATGGTTCAATCTCTGAACGTTTCCGTTGCTAGTGCACTTATTCTATTTGAAGCACAGAGACAACGCCAACTGGCGGGGTTATATGATAGAGACGTCTCGGTACTACCTGAAGAGGTGATCCACAAAACACTCTTTGAACGTGGTCACCCTGTTCTTGCCAAAGTCGCCAAGCGCAAAAAACTAGAATACCCTCCCTTAGATGAAGAGGGTCAAATTGTTGCTGATGCGGCCTGGTGGGCCGAAATGCAAAGGCGTTAAGACTTAAACCACGCAGCGACTTGGTCAGCTTTAGGCACACTCCCTTTATGAACAACCTTCTCGTCAATGACGACAGCTGGTGTCTTCATAACCTCATAAGCCATAATATCTTGCAGATCTTTCACTTTTATTAGCTCTATCTCAACTTGTTGAGATTTGGCAGCCTCTTCAATAAGTTGGGCTGTTATTTGACAGTTTTTACAACCAGAACCTAATACTTTTACTACTTTCATTGGTCTTTCCTTTGTTTAAGTTTAAATAAATGAAATGGCATTGAACAACCAGCCAACTAACGTAAATGCAACTAGCAACACAGCAAATAACACCGCCAACAATTTCCACTTCATTACCTGCTTTAAAAGAATAAATTCGGGAAAGCTCGCAGCGACAGTGCTCATACAAAAAGCTAAGGTTGTACCAATAGGCAAACCATTAACAATCAAGCTCTCCATTACGGGGATAACACCCGTTGCGTTCGAATATAGAGGAATACCTAAAAGAACCGCGGCAGGTACAGACCACCACTGCCCCTCACCTAAATGAGCTTCAATCCAACCATCCGGCACAAATCCATGTAAAGCGGCACCAATTCCTACACCAATAAAAACCCACTTCCACACTCGACCGAAAATTTCAGATGTTTCATCTTTAGCAAACTGATGACGCTGCTTTAAAGACAATTTTTCTGCTTTTTGAACCTCGGTAGGATGATCCAATTGATTTTTTGCCCCTCTCTTTAGAGCGTCTGCAGCAAAAGAAACCAGCCAACGCTCTGCTTTTATTGCATCCAAAAAGAAACCACCCAACATCCCAACACTAATGCCAATCAAGATATATAGAACCGTAAATTTCCACCCCAATAAACTAACCAGTAACAGTACTGCGACTTCATTAATCAGAGGTGACGTAATAAGAAAAGCCATTGTGATACCGAGTGGTATCCCAGCGGAAGTAAACCCAAGGAAGACAGGAATACTTGAACATGAACAAAATGGTGTGATAGAGCCAAAAGTGGCACCGAGTAAATAGCCAGTAAAGCGATGTTTCCCTGCTAAGTAATCCCTCACGCGCTCGACATCCAAAGATGCACGTATCACCGCAATCAAGTAAATCATGATAATAAGAAGAGCAAATATCTTGGTGGTATCTTCTACAAAGAAATGCACCGCATCACCCAACTTAGTCTCTGGTGATAACCCTAGCAAATCAAAAACTAGCCATGATGCGAAATCAGTAAAAATTTGAAACATGTACATCCCATAAAATAAAGCGGCTTTATCTTAAAGACGAAGCCGCTTTATAAAGGATTCATAAAAAATGAAATTTATTTTTAATCTCTACGGGTAAAACAGCAAACCTGCTGATTCTCATCTAGTTTTACCTGACAAGAAAGTTGGATGTTTTGTTTTAGTTTTTCTCTTGCACGACGAATTCGAGATTTCGTTGCTGCTAGGGTCAAACCGTGGTTATTGGCAAATGATTGCTGACTCACCCCTTCCAAATCACAAGCAGTAATGATCTCCCGATCAGCTTGACTAAGCTCCGAAATGACTCTAGGAAGGCAACTCAATGCAAGAAGATCAACCGGTGCTAAGATCTCTTCTTCCTCCTCTACATCAGAATTTATCGGTTGAAACGTGCGCTTTCTTGCGTGGTCTATTAACAAGTTTTTAGCGACTCGAAATAACCAAGCCTTGGTATTTCTTACATCACAAAAGGTCGCTTGCTGATTCATCACTTTAACAAAAACGTCTTGTAAAATGTCTTGTACTAATTGTTTATCGCCTGTCTGTTTGAACAACCACTGAAGCAATGGTTGTTCATATTTCTGCCATGCACGTATTGCGCACGGAAAGGCTTTACCGTGTTTTTTGGAATCACTTTCTAACATTACTGTTTTATATCTTTTTCTGCCCCACCAAGTAGGAACTTATTGTCACTGCTAACCACGACACCATGGCGTAAGAAGTTTTCGCCAAGAATCATGCTGTAACCAAAACGGGAGCGGTCTTGAAGATTAACCTTTACCGTCTCGCGGATATCACCAATCTGAACATCCATTTTGACCACAGGTCTATGATTCGCTTTCTCTCCTGCTTTAGCTTTTATCGTCATCATTCTTACCACTTGTCGTGTGAATGACTTCTTATCACCTTGCTCATTTTCATAGACAAAATCGACCATGTCTTTGCCCTCTTTTTTGTATAACTTAATATTTTGAGCATGCATGGAGCTGACATCGGCACCAGTATCCAATTTCACAGGGAAATTTAAACCTTCTACTGTGGCATTTTCTATATAGCCCGCTTTTACTAAGGTATGAGATTCAAGTAGCAAATCGGTTCGGGTGTTAATGATTACCCCGCCTTTCTTAGATTCTTGCCCTATAATAAATATCTGTTGCTCATTGTTATCTACGGTTTCTAGGGCAACGTCGTATTCGCTATATTTTCCACTGGCTTCTAACCTGACTCTAATGACTGGCCTTACGGTATCACCTACTCTGATCTTCCTTAGAATAGGTTTCACAAATTTCTTTTGTTCACCAACATCATCTTGTAGGAAATAGGTTACCTGCTGTCCTTTATCCGCACTGGAAATTTCGAAGCTACTCACCTTCAGAACAGGCGTTTTCACCCTCAAATCAGGCTTGGCATTCAATTCGATGCCATCGACCAAAATTAACTCTTCAGGAGAGACCACAAGTGGATTTTTATCTTTGAGGCGTTGAGAGAATTCTTCCTTAGGTTTGTCCAAAAGATTTTTTTCACTGGCGCTAATAACAAAATTTTTGCTCAGAGCTTCTCTACCTAACCTTAATTGACTAGAACTCTTTGAACGATCTCGCAAGTACACGTGTAATTTTGTTTCAAAGTGTTTTTCACCTTTCACGGGGATATAAACTTCCGGCCGTTCAATGTCGCCAAACTTAATCATTCCTATAAGTGGAAGCGTGAAGGACTTGCTGTTTCCTTCGTTATCATTGGTATCAAAACTGACTTGCTTGGCTTTTTTATCTACCTTGATATTAGTGGCGTGTAAAACAGAAGATTTGCTCTCCATTGAAATACTGACATCCATAGCAAGACCATTAACCATCATCGTTTCTTGGCGACCAATCAGCGTAGCCTTCGGTTGTTCTTGTAAATAATCGTACCCTGCAAATACCCATGCATTCTGTTTTAGAAAAGTCTTACCAATTAAAATTGGAGTGCTAAAGTTGCCTCTGTCTGTCAGGCTCGCTTCCGTCTCGATTTCCACGTCACCAATTTTCATCGTAAGCCCAATAACAGGGCGATATAGAGGTTCTTCACTTGTTCGACTACGGACAACACTCACTCGCGCTAAACTTTTTTCAAACTCCAGTACATCCCCAGTATACGGGTTTGTTACATTAAATATTACGGTAAGCTTTAGGTCTCTTTCTGGCGTATCAAACTCATCGAGCCACCAATTACTTTGAGAACCTCCAAATTCGTCCACGATATACTTAAGTAATTCGCTATCTGATAATCCCTTGTACTTAGGGTTACTGCTCAAAATATGGATATTATCGGCGTGAATAGATGTTGTATCAGCACCAGTATCTATTTTTCCGTCAAATGGAATGTGCTTGTATTTATCTGTGCCGGTCAGATAGACATTTTCTACACGACCAAATACGGATAGCCCATCCAGTTCATAAGCGGGGTTTTGCGTTGTATAACTGTTTTCACTAGCACTAGCACAGAAGCTAAGTAACAAGGCTGTTAATAGCGAAAGGGTGATTTTTTTCATTCTAATAATCCGTAACATGCAGATATTTCATTAATTTATTCATTCTAGTCAATGTAGCCAAGAACAACAGTAATTCATGTCAAAGTTACGCAAAAGTAATTAATCTGATATCGAGCCAATTATAGGTTGAGATAAAACATACCAACCTAGTAATTCTCTGTTTTGCCCCCATTTATAAATCAATGCGAAAATTAATTAAAGAGATCCACGGATGAGTCAAACTCTATCTCAGCAACAAAACACCGCTCAACACCTAAGCCAACTGATAGCAAAAGAGCTTAACGTTCGAGTAGAACAGGTTACTGCAACCATTAATCTTATTGACGAGGGAAGTACGATCCCGTTTATCGCAAGATATCGTAAGGAAGTAACCGGTGGTTTAGATGACACTCAACTAAGGAACCTGGATGCTCGATTAAGTTATCTTCGAGAATTAAATGAACGCCGAAAAACGATTCTTAAGTCCATTAATGACCAAGGTAAACTCACTGCTAAATTAGAGAATGACATCAATCAAGCTGATAGCAAAACTCGACTAGAAGATCTCTACCTTCCCTATAAACCCAAAAGAAGAACAAAGGGACAGATTGCGATAGAGGCGGGCTTAGAGCCATTAGCGACAACACTTTGGAAAGAAGCACAAAGCGACCCTGAGACAGAAGCAAAGCAGTACATTAATCCAGAGAAAGGGATAATTGATACTAAGTCTGCACTCGATGGTGCTCGCTCTATCATAATGGAACAGATAGCTGAAAATGCGGATTTAATTAGCAAGCTAAGACAATACTTAAGCACTCAGGCCGAGATTGTTTCTCGAGTAATAGAAGGGAAAGAACAAGAAGGTCAAAAATTTAAAGATTACTTCGAACACAATGAGAAACTGAGTAAGACACCATCTCATAGAGCTTTAGCCATGCTTCGTGGCCGCAATGAAGGTTTTCTGCAGCTATCAATGAATGCTGATCCGAATCAAGATGAAAGTATTCGTAGCTCCTATTGTGAAGAGATCATTACGAACCACTATGGCATTAACCTAAGCGATACAGCTGCAAATAAATGGCGCAAACAGGTGATCAGTTGGGCGTGGAGAATAAAAATATCGACCCATATGGAAACCGAAATGATGGGGGCGATGAAAGAACGCAGCGAAATGGATGCTATTGAAGTATTCGCTTCCAATCTAAAAGACCTTTTAATGGCCGCTCCTGCTGGTCCAAAAGCAACGCTAGGTTTGGATCCGGGCCTTCGAACTGGTTCTAAAATCGCCGTTGTAGATGCGACGGGTAAAGTACTAGCAACCGATACTATATACCCACATCAGCCTCACAATCAGATCGACAAATCGGCTCATGTAATTGAAAAACTGATCAAACAGCACGGAGTTGACCTCATTGCTATTGGCAATGGCACAGCCTCTCGCGAAACCGATGATTTTGTCGCGAATACATTAAAAAAAGCCAATTTAAGCACACAAAAAATTATCGTCAGCGAAGCTGGAGCGTCTGTATATTCCGCATCTGAGCTTGCCGCTAATGAGTTTCCTAATATGGATGTGTCCTTACGTGGAGCGGTTTCTATTGCGAGGCGATTGCAAGATCCACTCGCTGAACTGGTGAAGATAGACCCTAAATCTATAGGTGTGGGCCAATATCAACATGATGTTAGCCAAGCCGCATTAGCCAAGCGATTAAATGCCGTGGTAGAAGATTGTGTGAATGCGGTTGGGGTAGATGTGAATACGGCCTCTTCAGCGCTTCTCAATCGTGTAGCAGGGCTTTCTAATACTATTGCAGAAAATATTGTTAAATATAGAGATGAGAATGGTCGTTTCGAAACCAGAACCACACTTAAAAAGGTGGCACGTTTAGGCCCTAAAGCCTTTGAGCAGTGTGCGGGTTTCTTACGTATTATGGATGGGAAAAACCCATTAGATGCATCCTCTGTTCACCCTGAAGCCTATCCTGTGGTTAAGTTGGTTGCAGAAAAGAACAATAAACCGATAAAAGCCCTGATTGGTGATACCCCGTTCTTGCGCTCTCTTAATGCCATAGACTATACCGACAACACCTTTGGGGTTCCGACCGTTACCGATATTATCAAAGAGTTGGATAAACCAGGGCGAGATCCTAGACCTGAATTCAAAACCGCGACCTTTGCTGATGGCATTAACGCTATTTCTGATCTAGAACCTGGGATGATTCTTGAAGGCGTTGTTTCAAACGTAGCTAATTTTGGTGCATTCGTAGACATCGGTGTCCACCAAGACGGTTTAGTACATATATCTGCTTTAACGGACCGTTATGTGGCCGATCCTCGTGAGATAGTAAAAGCCGGTGATATTGTGAAGGTAAAAGTGCTTGAAGTGGAAGTCCAGCGTAAGCGTATTGCGCTTTCAATGCGGCTAACCGACGAGCCAGGGCAAGCCAACAAAGCTCAGGTAAAACGCAATACAAACACGGAGCGCAACAATAAACCTAAAAACTCAGGCTCTCAAAATCAATCGTTTGGAAATAGTGCCTTTGCGGATGCGTTTAAAAAAGCAAAAAGGTAAGGCGAGGGGGTTTGTAAAAAATAAGTTATAGGTTCTTATTTACCCAAGAACCTATAACTCTATTCAGAGTTTTCATAGCACCGCAATCACCTCGGAAGGGCAGTTTGGCGCTACAGCATGACCGTAGTGATACTTTATCACTGTACGTCTACGCTCCATTTTTCCTAACGTAATCGCTGCATCAATTAGCTTTTTAGGCAACCGAAAGCGAATCGTGTAGCCTAAACCCTGTTTCTCCGAGTACGTTTGAAGTGCAAGCAATTCAAACAATCGACTCAACGTGTCTTTAGGTTCTTCACTTTGCGCTGACTTAGCGTTTGTCTCATTGTCCAGTCCATAGTCAGGATGGTCCGACGCTTCCCAAGCAGGTCGTTTCCGGCGCTTATCATCTGCTTTAATACGCCTTTCTGCATTGGATTTTGCCAGTTCTACTGGCGGCGTAACAGGTTCACGAACCTTATTATCTCTCGCCGCTTGTTCAGTTTGAACATTGACCGAAGGAGCTATCAGTGGCACGTTCACATTGGTCGGTGACACAATCATAACAAACCTCCTTCTACTACAACCTTTTACTTAGTAGTGGCTATACCTAAGTATAAATTCCTCTATTTGGTAACTGGTTAGATACCTTATCGGCCAAACTGTTCAATTATTTACCACTAAATCGTATTAATTGTGAACAAAACTCATCTAACTCCGTCATAAATGGAGCGTGAGAAGATTGACTAAATACATAATACTCTGAATTTGATAACAATTCTTGCAAGTCATTCGCGACTTTTATCGGCACTAAACCATCAAGTCGACCGTAGATTCGTAAAAATGGCATACTGATTTGATTTAACTCACCCCGTAAATCTACATTCCCCAGCATATTTAAACCGACAAGTAACGATTCGGGGTTTGGGAGAGGACGTGATAAAACCGCCTTTTTTAATGCTTTTACATCTTGTCTTGCTGTTGGGCTTCCCATCGCTTGCAATGCCATAAAACGCTCTATCGTTGGGTGAAAATCTTCGACAAGTTGCTCTGTGAAAGCGGACAGTACCGCTGGTTTTATCCCTCTCCAGCGTTTTTCAGCTGCAAATTTAGGTGAACTCGCTACAGTCACTAACTTCGAAACTCGATCTGGAAAATTCAACGCGATATGGGTAGCAATTAATCCGCCAAGTGACCAACCAACCCAAATAGCTTGCTCTGGCGCATGTTCCAATACCATTTCCGCTGCGCTATTAATATTGTCTGCATGTAATTCAGAGCTGTGACCATAACCTGGTAAATCGACAACATGAACAGTAAAGTGTGCTGATAATTTTTCGACCGTCTGCTGCCAAACTGCCCCATTCATCCCCCACCCGTGAATCAAAACTAGGTTTTCACCCTGCCCTTCTCGATGCCAGAATAAAGCTGGGGAGGCTATCATCTTATCTGCTACTTCATTCATGAATTATCCCTTAAATCCTTTTTTATTATTTAACCTGTACTCAAGTTATTTATATCAACAGTGACTATTGGAGCTTCTAATGTGGGGAACAAAACTACGTCGCTATATTACTCGCCATTCTAACCCAGTTTGCCATTTATGTGGTCTCACCAAAGGCGTAGAGACAAAAGATATCATTTGGTGTCACAACTGTTTATCCCTTTTTTCTGCCAAGCCACGATGCTATCAATGTGGTTTAGAAACCTTAGCACCCGTTGCTAAATGCGGCTCTTGCTTAACCGAGCCTCCTCTTTGGGACAGGCTTTTTTGTGTTGGTGATTATAGGCCCCCACTTTCTAACTATATCTACAACTTAAAATATTCTGGAGGATTGAAATACGGTTATGATTTAAGTTACTTACTGTCTAAAAGAATAGATAATCCCGCTCCACTCATTGCTAGTATGCCCCTTCATTGGCAACGCTTTTTTCATCGCGGTTACAACCAGAGCGATGTTCTTGGGAACTACTTAGCAACCCATCTACAAAGTCAGCCTGTTTTCACTTCTCAGCTATTTAAACGAATTAAATCTACGCCTAGCCAACAAGGTCTCAACAAGGAACAAAGGATGAAAAACTTGAAGCACGCATTTACCCTCAATTGGGTACCAAATCAAACACATATCGCAATTATCGATGACGTGGTGACAACAGGTAGCTCGGTCCGACAGTTATGTGCATTACTACTTGATGTTGGGGTAAAAAAATTGATATTTATTGTATCTGCAGAACAGGAATATAATGCCTAATAACTCGACGTTATTGAATCAAACGACAAAGTATCAATTTTCGTTTGGCATCCTGTAATCGCGAGAGTAGAATAGAATCAAATAACCTACAAAAATAGTCAGGTATTAATTGTGTCAATTATTATTACTATCACTGAGAGTGCTCAAGCACATTTTGCCAAGTTGCTAGAACAGCAACCAGAAAATACTAATATACGTGTTTTTGTCGTAAACCCAGGAACACCAAACGCTGAATGTGGTGTCTCTTACTGTCCGCCTGAAGCGGTAGAAGCAAGCGATACCAAAATTGAGTTTCAACCATTTTCGGCTTTTGTTGATGAGTTGAGTCTGCCGTTTCTCGAAGACGCAGAAATTGATTATGTCACAGATAAAATGGGTTCACAGCTTACGTTAAAAGCACCAAATGCTAAAATGCGTAAAGTCTCTGACGATGCTTCTTTGATGGAGCGACTAGAGTATGCGATTCAAACTCAAGTTAATCCACAGTTAGCCGGCCATGGTGGCCATGTAAGCCTAGTGGAAATTACAGAAGATGGCATTGCTCTAGTTCAATTTGGTGGCGGCTGTAATGGTTGTTCGATGGTTGATGTCACGCTTAAAGAAGGCATAGAGAAAGAACTCGTTCAGCAATTCGAAGGCGAATTGACAGCCGTTCGTGATGCAACTGAACACGACCGTGGTGAACACTCATATTACTAGTTCACTACATCGAATACGTTTTTCCTAAACCGTTAAACAAGTCGAATTGATATAAAAAGACAGCTACTGCGCTGTCTTTTTTATTAATAACTTCTTCTTAATCTTTAATTTTTAAAATTTCATCCCAAGGCAACGCTTCGTCACCTAGCACAATGAAATTGGGGTTCTCTAAGGTTTCTCTCTCATTGTAAGAAAGCGGCTCAAGCTGAGTGCTTAAAATTCGACCACCAGCTTCTTGAACAATGCACTGCGTTGCTGCTGTATCCCATTCTCCGGTTGGTCCAAGTCTTAGATAACAATCAACAGCACCTTCTGCGACTAAGCATGCTTTTAATGCTGCTGACCCTAACGGAACCAGATCATAGTTCCAAGCTGGCGACATTCTATCGGTTATTTTATTGATATTCTGACGACGACTGATAGCAATGGCTATCGCTTGATGAGCAGCTTCATGGGTAAGCGTATTTATGCTAACACTTTCACCTACTTCTGGAATCTTCCAGGCACCGTGGCCTTCATAGGCGTAATAGGTCACACCAGAAACGGGAGCATAAACAACCCCCATCACAGGCCTATTGTTTTCTATTAGTGCAATGATCGTTGCAAAGTCGCCACTTCGAGCGATGAACTCTTGTGTTCCATCAAGAGGGTCGACAAGCCAGTATCGGTTCCATTGAGAACGTTGTTCTAGCGATATGTCTGCATCCTCTTCCGATAATACTGGGATATCAGACGTAAGCTCAGATAGCTTCTCACCAATAAATTTATGTGCGGCCAAGTCTGCACTCGTAACCGGCGTTGAATCGGATTTAGTGAATTCTTCGTATTCTCTATTCTCATAAATATCGAGTATAAGTTGCCCGGCCGCTCTAGCAACGTCAATAACGGATGGGATGAGATGAGATAAGTCTTTGCTCAAAGTTGCCATATGCATTCCTAGTCCGTTTTATTCGATAACGTATTTTTTGCCAAGTAACGTTGAGCTAACATTAAGGCGGCGATGCTTCTTGCTTCACTGAAATCCATATGAGATAGCAGTTCATCTGATTGATTAAATGGCCAACGAATCACTTCTAACGGCTCTGGTTCATCCCCTTCTAATGTCTCTGGATACAAACCTTCCACTAAAAATAGCGTCATTTCGCTAGAAAAATAAGAAGGCGCTAGCACCACTTTTTTCAGTGGTATAAACGTGGTTCCACCTAAGCCTATCTCTTCTTTTAACTCTCGATTGGCGGCGTCTTCTGGTGTTTCGCCTAAATCGACTAACCCTTTAGGGAAGCCAAGTTCATATTCTTCAGTGCCCGCTGCGTACTCTCTGACCAGCAACAGATCACCGTTTTCAGTGATAGGTACCATCATTACAGCTTCACGGCCACTACGACGCATTCGTTCGTATGTACGCTTTACACCATTAGAAAACTCAAGATCAAGAGACTCAATAGTAAACAACTTAGATTTAGCTGCTGTTTCTACTGTTAATATTTTCGGCTTCTTATTTTTTGCCATCCCTTGCTCCTAATCCAGTTCAGTTCAGTTCAGTAACTTAGTCTTATCGCTCATATTTATTCTAATAATAGCAATGCACATCAAACATTTCTGCTACAAGGTAGATTAGTTTAGTTTGCCTGCATAAGTAAATGGATATTCACCATTGTTATTTGGACGTCCAAGCCATCTAAGCTGAGATTTCATCGCTTTAGGGAATTCGGTATTGGGTTTAAACAGAGCGTCCACGTTATAACGTTGATCCGGTAACAATTCGCCTTTTATTGAAGCCGTAAGTTGATTGTCGTTATGCTCACCAGTGACAGTTAGTCGGCTTTCTTCGCATTTCAAGTCTGTTATAACCGTACCCAATTCCAATCCACCTAATGGTGATCCTATTTGACTTCCATTCCAGACAAGGGTTCCTGTTGCAGTCTGACACCAAGGTTGAGCATAGATATATTCATTAATCGATAGCTCTAGGTTCCCATCTACAGTAATAGGAAGCGGCATTGATAGTTGATCTAATACATTTTTTGCAGGCATTGAAACAACCACATTTTCTGCATAGACCCCAGATAACCCCACACCGAAGTTACCTTTACCCATTAACTTTGCATCGCTTCCACGACCAAATCGAAACGAATAATGAGCCTTCCCTTGAAGCAGTGTTAGTGGTTGAAATTGCCATGTTGCATGACCAAAATTGTCGTTATTCCAACCAATATTTTGAGCTTCTCCCGCCCAAATAGTGCCACTAGGTGAATCGATTTTTAAGCTAGGCATCTCGGGAATATATCTCAAGGCAAACGAAACTGGCATATGTACAACAACGCTAATGAACAGCACAGTAAGAAAGCAAATGATGAGAAGTGTAATGTGTTTCAAATTATCCTCCTCGCTTTAACTGCAAACGTTTTACTTCAATGATCCCTTTAGAGTCACTACTAGAAATATCCATAAATTCAACTTGAACCGATTGTTTTCTTTGCAAATAAGCAAGCCAATGTACAAATTGGTCAAAGGCAACAGGTTTGACCCATACCTGCAACATGTCATCACGAGGCTGAATTCGAATTAATTCAATTTTATAACTTTGGGCTGAAGTAGAAACCACCTGATTAAACGGTTCATCTGAAGTGGAAATCCCACTTTTACTTCTAAGCTCAACAATCCGATCTGCACTATCAACGACCCATTGAAGCAATTGCTTTTCACTATTTATCCTTACTTTAGCTGTATCTGTTCGCTCTGAAATAGGCTGAATGAGCCCCCAATACATACCACCTAGTAATAATAATATTGAGCAGGCGATAACCAATCTCTGCTCTCTTAAAGAAATGCTGCCCCACCAAGATAAAATAGACTCTTTTAAAGCACTCATTGTTTCTGCCTCAATACAAAACTGCCTGACACTTTGTTCGCTTTTTTATCCAGTGGCCCCTGTGTCACAGCGAACTTTTCTGCCAACTTCGTTCTTACTACCTCAAAAGTTTGAAAGTCGTCCATTGATGCTTCAAGACGAACCTCTCCCCGATTAGCATCATATCTAATATTGCTAATCTCAATTGAGGACTTTCCTTTCAATGCGTCGGGTATTAATGCTAACCATGCCAATACTGAGGTTTCCGAATCACCATGCGATAGTAAGTTTTCTTCATCTGACATTTGGCGTTTCAAATAACTCACTGTCGGTATTCTATTTTTATTTGGGAAGATGGTTCGAAAAATTCGTTCACTTTCAGTTCGGTACGCTGTAGCTTGCGCTTCATACTGATTTACTTGCAAAACTTGTTGTGTCGTAAATATCAATAGCAATAGACAAGCTGCAATCACAACATTTTTCCAAACCTTCATATATTTTAATATTGATGGTTGAGGTTTAAATGTTCCCGTTAATAAATTCGTAGATGAACGGATAGCGCCTTTAGTAAGAAGCTCCATGACTAACTCTGGCTCAGCCTGTTGCCAGTCGGTGCCATTAAGTAACGAATCAGGAATCAGGGTAAAGCTTAAGATACTGCCTTTTGCATCTTGCTCTTTGCACCAGTTAGATTCTAGAAAAAGCGACAACCATTGCTCATCTATCGATATTGATTGATTTTGAGACTTCCTAAACAACCATTGCGAATCAATTTGAACCGCAGATATATTGTTATCATTTAACGGCAAGGTCTCAGCATCAGGTATTACTTTGCTGATAGCGATACCCACTTCAGAAAAAGCCTGAAGCCATTCGGATAAGTACGTATTATCTACTGCAACTACCTCCACCTCTTTATCGCTTTTTTTCAAGATTGAAAAGTGCAGTTCATCAACATCTTGAGCAATATCATCTTCCAAAAGATATGGCAGCATAGTATCAACTTGTCGAGCTGCACCCGCTGGTATTTCTGCTTTCATTAGCAATATGTCACGACTATCTAATAACAGCAGTGCCACTCGTTGATTTGCATAACTAGAAAGCTCACTTAGCTGCTCTTTGCTGCTAAGTTCCCCGCTTGCAATTATTTCATTCTGGCTGGTAGACCAAACTAACCACCGAATCGGTGATTGCTTGTCTCTACTCAGTCGAACCGTCAGAAACTCGCTCAATGACTCCTCCAAAACGTCGTCGTATAACAGAGACGTCTTTTCTATCTTTACTAAAGAGTAAGCTTCTAATTCTTACTCTCGATTCATTTACTATAACCTGAGCATCAAGCTCAAAGTATTGGCTGTCTATTGTTAAAAAACCTTCGGCTTTATCTCTTGTTGTTGCAACTATTGTCGCAATTTGTCTTTCTGCTAAAAAGTCTTCAACTGAAGCCCATCCATCGTAAGGCCTATTTTCTATTAATGCTGTTGCGTCACCCAGACTCAGAGCCGGTGAGAACATCGCAACTAAGATAACCGCACCGTTCTCATCTACTGTATTTACATTGAGTCGCCAATCATCCCATGGTAAAGCACACACCACCGGTCTTATTTTTTCCATGACGACAGCATTCATCTGATGTACAGCCCTTAACTCCGTGCTATCCGCTATCATGCCATTCGGAGTGATATAAGCAGGCAGTAACGCTTCATAGGTGCTATCTTCAACACCATAATCTGTCGTCGATGTAGTATCTGAATCTAAAAATTCCCATGTGGAATCAGCGATGACTTCAGCTTGATAGTTTTCTACTTCAAGCTCTTCGAGTATAGCTTGCCAAACGCTGACTAAATAAGGCTTAGAAGTGCTATTTGCCTGCTGCTTTTCTTTGCCTAAGGCATTGATATTAAAACACGCCTGTTTATCCACTATTTTTCCTGAGGCAACCCCGTAATCGAGAGGGAACACTTGTTCTTTCAATGCCCAAGGTTGGCTCATATTGATGGTATCGCCATCTTCATAGCTTTGTTGAATACCATATTTAGCGAGTGCTTCAATTCCAATGCTGTACCAGAAAGCCTGTTGATGGCTTATTCTACTTTCTACACGTGTATAGTTAACAAATAATCTTTCTGTCATTGTCGCGGCAATTGACACCATCACGGCCAATATAAGCAAGACAACGATTAGAGCCGCTCCAGCACTTTTCTTTGCTTTCCTGCGCGATGGTTTATTGATCATTACCATCACCTTCAGAACCTAGTTGCAAGCGTTCGCCTGCAGTCAAATAAACTCGTTCAATATCACCATAATCTTTTAAAGTAAATGTAATTGAAAGAGCCTTAGGTAGCGTTAAAGGTTCGTCCCAGCTTTCGCTCCAACCATCTTCTTTATAAAACTGCATTTCTATCTTTTCAACATCATCGAGAAGGCTTGTAACTACCCCTTCCTGGCCTACAGGGGTGTCTGGGTAGCGCCACCAAACTCGCTCAAGTCGATCTGCGACGATACGATAACCTACCTTAGTTATCTCTCCACGAGGAAAAACTTGCTGTGGATTTTGCCACCCCAACCGAGTAAAAAGTACCGCTTTATTTTCTGATTCGATTAACCCTTCTTGCCAAAACAGAATGTTCTCGTCGGGCTCTTCTCCATTGGTTCTAAATCTTCTTAACGCTATCTGCCTAAAATCATTATCAATAATAACCATGGCACGTTGTATATCTTTAAGACGCTCCGTTTTTTCAAGTGACGCTTGATTACTACGCTGCACCTGATTAAGCACCATATAAGCTGACACACTAAGAGAAGCAAAAATAGCGATAGCGACAAGGACTTCTATTAAAGTGAAACCTTCTTGTACTTTGCGGCGATAACGTTTATTTATCGACATAACTTCTCACCGTCACGATGGGACTTTTTACGTCTTTGTCTAAGGAAACACTAACGTCAAATGCCGCTATAAATCCAACCGCTGTTTCCACAGGTGTTACCTTCCAATACCACTCTTTTCCCACCATCTGTGCTTTACCTGAATAAGCACTTTTAGGCGCACCAGACAACATCACCCTACTTATTTGATTATCCACAATGAGTGAGGCGAACGTTTTTTCTTCCAGATAAGAGAGCGTATTTAAATGTTGAGTAACAGAACGCATAACACTGATAGCAGCCGTAGCAAAGATGGCTAGTGCCACCAAAACTTCAATTAATGTCATGCCACGTGTACGGCGATTCATCGGGTATCGTTCTCATTTTGTATGTCTTGGGCATGAATAAGGTCAATAGAACCGGATTCTTTTACATCGACAACCCAACCATTGTCTTTATCTTCCACTGAAAATATGGAAAGACGAAAAGGTGTCATTTCACCACTAGACAACACAAATAATTGAGGTGGTTTGATTTTGTTTTCTGACTCCAGTTCCGCAAACATATCTTCATCAAACAAGCTTTCTTGTTTAAAGAAACTTTCATTTTGTGACCAAGCGTCGCCACCCAACTCAAACGAAAGCTTCACTCCATCTTGCAATGTTGTTTCTGTGTAGATTTTGTTTTCAAACAATTGCCACCCATCACTTTCTAATTGGAGGTAGCTATAGGTGCCTTTTTTCTCGTCTACCCTAATGCCTAAATCTTTACCGTTTAAGATGGCATGTTCGTTAAGGAGTTGTATTCGATAATAAAAACGCTGAGCTTGTTCCTTCGCTATATCTTGTTTTGAATCAGGCAAATTAAAGATAACGGCGACAGCACTGAGCGACATCAACACAATTACGAGCATGATCTCAATTAAGGTAAAGCCCGCATTTTTACGTTTCATATCTGCCACAACATCATGCCAACTTGTCGACCCAGCTTATGTCGAAATTAGAAATCTTGAATATTCCAATTACCAATATCTGCGGCACTACCTTCGCCACCCTCTTGGCCATCTGAACCCAAACTGAAGATATCAAGCGTTCCTTTATCTCCAGGGCTAAGATATTGATAATCATAGCCCCAAGGGTCTTGTGGTAAACGTCGGATATATCCACCGTCTCGATAGTTTCTTGGCTCAGGGCTTCCACTAGGCTTCGTCACCAAAGCTTCTAAACCTTGATCTGTTGTAGGATAAACACTGTTATCCAACTTATACATATCCAATGCCTGTTCCAATGCCGAAATATCAGACACCGCTTTTTGCTGATCCGCTTTTTCTTTATTCCCCAATAAATTAGGAACAACAACACTTGCTAAAATTCCTAAAATGACCACAACAACCATTATCTCAAGTAAGGTAAAGCCATTCTGTTTTTTATTTTTCATTTTTATCTCCTAACAAACCTAAACATTTTGCTCGCAACTGCATTCCCCACGCTCTATTTATCGCAAGGAGGTTAAGCTGAAATCAAATTGTTCATCTCTAATATCGGCATCAACGTCGCCATAACAATAAACAAAACAACACCCGCCATAGTGGCAATAAGTGCTGGTGTAAATAAACCTAAGGCAATATTTACCGTAGATTCAAAATCTCTATCTTGGTTGTCTGCTGCTCTTGTAAGCATCTGCTCAAGCTCCCCACTTTGTTCACCACTGGCGATCATGTGCAGCATCATTGGTGGAAAAAGCTTAGTCTGATCTAATGCCCGCCTCAAACTCCCGCCTTCTCTTACTTTTTCAGAGGCTTCTAGTACCTGCTCTTTTATATATTGATTCGTCATTACATCGGTTGCTACTTTCATTCCATCTAATAATGGGATCGCACTAGAAGTACAGATCGACAACGTACGAGCAAAGCGTGAAGTATTAATACCTTTGGTGATTTTTCCTATCAGCGGGGCTCTTAGTAACTTCTTATCCCAAGACAATCTTGTATTGGGTTTTTTTAATGCCATTTTTAGGCACCAATAAGAACTTACTACAGCGATTAAAAGATAAAGCCCCCAGTTTTGTACAAAACTACTCGCATCTAAAAGAAATTGAGTTGAGCCGGGGAGTTCTTGCCCCATTTGAACAAACTGATCCACAATTTTTGGCACTACACTTGCCAATAAGAACGCAACAACACTGATAGCGAATACGGTTAAAACTATAGGATAAATCATCGCCTGCTGTAGTTTAGAGCGCATGAGTTGACGGTTCTCCGCATAGTCTGCGAGCCTATCCAATACACTATCTAAATGGCCAGAACGCTCTCCTGCCGCAACCATTGACCGGAAAAGTTCATCAAATACTTGCGGATAATCTGCGAGGCTATCTGCAAGTGTATAACCCTCGACAACTCTAGAGCGAACTCCCATGAGCATATTCGTGATCCGAGGTTTTTCAGATTGCTCGGCTACCGCCCTTAAGCATTCCTCTAAAGGCATACCAGCTTGTACTAGTGTAGAAAGCTGACGCGTCAATAGTGAAAGATCATTGGTGCTAATACCTCGATTAAATGATGTCGTTGATTTTTGTGCACTGTTTTTTACTTTGGTTTCTATTACCTCAACAGGTATTAAACCTTGTTCTTTTAATCGCTGACGAACTTGTCGAGCATTGTCTCCCTCAATAACACCTTTTTTCTGCTTGCCTTTATCATTCAGTGCTTTGTATTCAAATGCAGCCATTAGACTTCCTTGGTTACTCGCATAACTTCTTCAAGGGTAGTAATTCCTTGGCGGACCTTTTTCAGACCATCCTCTCGGATACTAGGGGTATAGGCTCGTATTTCTTTTTCTATACTCATTTCACCTGCTTCTGAATGAATGAGTTCTTGTACCGTTTCATCAACGAGAAGCAGCTCATGGATACCCGTTCGACCTCTGTACCCTTTAAAATTACAGATTTCACAGCCATTGGCACGATAAAGGGTTAACGATTCTTGCTCTGTTAGCTTAAACAATTTTTTCTGTTCTTTGTCCGCTTCAAACGCTTGCTTACAGTCTGGACACAATGTTCTTATCAAACGCTGAGATAGCACCCCTAATAAAGAAGATGAAATCAGGAATGGTTCAATACCCATATCTCTCAACCGAGTAATTGCCCCAATCGCTGTATTGGTATGCAAGGTAGACAATACTAAGTGACCTGTTAACGAGGCTTGCACACCTATTTGTGCGGTTTCCAAGTCACGTATTTCACCGACCATGACCACATCTGGGTCTTGACGCAATATGGCACGTAACCCCCTAGCAAAAGTCATATCAACTTTTGGGTTGACCTGGGTTTGGCCTATTCCATCAATATCAAATTCAATCGGGTCTTCTACGGTAAGAATATTTCTTTCGGAACTATTTAGTTCTTGCAAGCTGGCATATAAGGTTGTTGATTTACCAGAGCCTGTTGGCCCTGTAACCAAAATGATGCCATGCGGTCTGGCTATCAATTTTCTTAGTATTTTATGGTTTTCAGGCGTCATACCTAAACTATGTAAATCGAGGCGAGTGGCATTTTTATCTAATAAACGCATTACAACGCGTTCACCATGTGAGGATGGCATAGTGGATACACGAACATCGACGGCGCGGCCACCTATTCTTAATGAGATCCGCCCATCTTGAGGTACTCGCTTTTCCGCAATATCAAGCTTTGCCATTACCTTCACACGTGAGACAAGAAGCGGTGCCAATTTACGGCTGGGCTCTAATACCTCACGTAAAACACCGTCAATGCGAAAGCGAATCGACAACGTCTGTTCGAAGGTTTCAATGTGGATATCTGAAGCACCTTCTTTAATCGCCTCACCGAGCATCGCATTAATTAACTTAATAATTGGAGCGTCATCTTCGGTTTCGAGCAGATCTTCATTTTGAGGTAACTCTTCTGCCAACGAGAAAAAATCATCATTATCAGCACCAATGTCTTCCATTAACTGACGCGCTTCTGATGAGTCTCTTTGGTAAATCTCGGTCAATTTTTTTCAAAAATATCATGATCGACGGAAACCAGTGAAAATGGCACCTTAACCACTCGTTGAACTTCAGCCAAAATAGGCATAGGAATAGATTCAACATAATATAGCTGAGGTTGTTCAGTCCGCTGAGGGCTATTCTCTAAAACCACATGATGTCGTCTTGCGAAACCAAATGGCAATCGCCCTACGAAACTGGCCAAATCTGTCATCAATCCAACTCCAACTGATCAATAAACGCTTGTACTTCAGCAGGATAGCGCTCTGAGCCATTTTTAAACTCAGCAAGGACAGGAATAGAGTCATCAGGTAAAAGAGTCAAGCCTTCTTCAGCCTTGAATAGTTGCTCTGCACGAATATAGTTATATTTACGCTGTGTGATACCATCGGCAGTAACGCCATCTCGAATAATAGTCGGCTTGATGAACACCATCAGGTTTTTCTTTTCAACAGAGCTACTGGTCGATTTAAAAAGATAACCAATGACTGGCAGGTCCCCAAAGAACGGCACCTTAGATTCACTTTCCATGACACGTTCATCTATTAAGCCACCAAGAACCAACATCTGACCATCTTGGATCATAACTTGAGTATTGAGCTGTCTTTTGGCAAAGCGAACATCTACTGCACCGCTCGCACCAAGTACATTAGAAACTTCTTGCTCTATGGTTAATTGAACCGAATTACCTTCATTTATTTGAGGCACAACTTTGAGCTTTATCCCAACTTCTTTTCGCTCAACAGTTTGGAATGGGTTGCTATTATTTGATCCTGCTGTAGAACCGGTCAATACAGGGACTTCTTCACCAACAATGAAGGACGCCTCTCCGTTGTCCATGACTGTAATACTCGGAGAAGAAAGAATATTAGAATTGGAGTCACTAGAAACCGCACTAATCAGCGCCGTCCAATCACCCATGACCAAACTAAGAGCAGCACCATTTACTCCACTTAATGCTGAAGCTAATGAAGAATAGTCACCAGATTCTGTTGTGGTTTCATTCCTCAAGAAATCACCATCATCATCATAAACAGCGGTAGTCGTGGTGGTATCTTTTGCTTCTTCAAGGCCCACCATGACGCTACCAATTGAAGCACCTGTGTTACCGTATTGAATAACAGCACCAGTATCTAAGTTACCCCATTGCACACCAAGGCTAACGCCATCACCTTCAGCCATTTCAACAATCAGCGCTTCGATAAGCACTTGAGCACGGCGAATATCCAGTTGTGCGATGACATCCATAAGCGCGTTCATGATATCCGGTGGAGCGGCTAAAACTAATGCATTAGTATCTTTGTGGGCGGCAATCATCACCTGTGAGTTATTTGCACTACCTTGGCCTTGTGAAGAACTTTGTTTTTCAGACTGAATATTTTCAGAGACACCTTTTAAAACATCTACTATATCTTCCGCTTGCGCATACTTGAGATAGACAACTTGATTGTTTCCTCTAGTCGCCATCTCAACATCTAACTGCTTAATAAGCTTACGAAGACGGGTACGCACCGTAGGGTCACCAGAAATCAGCACCGAATTGGTTCGATCATCCGCAACCAATTTTGGTTGCAAAAAAGCGGGGGTGTTTTTTGTGTCGGTGGTTTTATTTAACGCATCAACTATGCGAACCATTTCTGAAGCAGAGGCATTATTTAGTTCTACTACCTCTATTGATTTATCTCCAGCTTGATCGACACGCTCAATAATTTCTGCGAGACGATTTACAACGGCTGCGCGACCCGTTATTAAAATGATATTGGCAGGGTCGTAATGAACCACATTACCAGCGCCAGCGTTATCATTAAGTTGGCGTAATAGTGGCGACAGTTCTCGAACAGAGACATTTTTAACCGCGACAACGCGAGTAATAACCGCATCACCTAATATTTTTTCATCTGCACCGACAACAGGGATAGCCGATGTTTTTGCATCTTTTGCCTTTATTATTTTGAGAACGCCATTCTCCATCTCAACAACAGCAAAGCCATATACCTCTAAAACGTTGAGAAAAAACTGGTAGTACTGTTCTTCATCCAATACATCATAACTACGAACATCTATTTTGCCACGGACAGATGGATCGACAATGATTGTTTTTTCTAAATTCCGCCCGACTATATTAATGAATTCTTGTATATCGGTTCCTTTGAAACTCGCACTAAATTCATTTGCAGAAATAGGTAAGCACATAAGACTCCCTATAAGTAACAACGCACTTCTGCTTAACCAGTTTTTCACACAAACTCTCCAAATCACAAACAATAACGTCCGTATTAAAATGCTATAAATACTTCATGTGTTTGACCATCACGCTCAACGGTCAAGTTAAATTCTGTCATTTCCGACATTGATTGCCATACTTTTCCCATTGATGCGGGATCAGTGAGGTCTTCCCCATTCAGTGACGTGGCAATATCACCATTCTTCAGTCCTGCTGAATCAAATAGTGCTCGCTGCTTACCTGGACGGATTCTATATCCGATGAGCTTTCCATCTTTCTTTACTTGAGACAAACGTATGTACTGGAGGATTTTTTGTGGGTCTTCTAAGACCTCAGCTCGAATCGATTCCATTTCACTCTCGGAAGGCTCCGGATTATTGCCTACTTCTCGAACCGCTGCATTACTGGCTCTTTCAGCCTCTGGCGGAGATACTTTTTTATAGTCTATGCCTTCAAGCATTAAGGTTTCATCTCTACCTGCGTTATCTATAATAACGCGGTCAATAAAAACACGCTTTAACTTAGCTTGTGTTCCTTCTATTTTCTCACCAATGCCATAGGTTGCCTGAGAACCTTGGTTGGCAATGACGGCTAAGCTACTTTCCATAACAGAACTAGAGACAGCACCAACAAGAACTAAGTTCAAACGCGTTTTAGGTGCATCTTGAACGACCGGAGCAGCAACAACGTTCTTAACTTGCTCATCCTGCCGACCGAACAGGGCGGCGTCTAACAGGGTGGACACATCGACTCCCTCCGATTCAGAGGAAATTTGAGCATTTACAGGTTGTGCTGACCACTTAGAAACGACGGTTTTTTCTGCTAAAAAATACCAAATGGTTTGACCTGCGAGCCACGCAGATAAACATACCAATATTAGAGTCACTAACGAACTGAACTTAGACTGAGAAGCAGCAAATACACGGAAACACTTTTCGGTTAAGCCAGAAAATGAAGTTCGGCTCAAAACAGAAGACATTCACAACCTCTTTTGCTGTTGATATATGTGGAAAACATTATGTTAAGAATATCATACCCATATCGAAGTTTAGGTAGGAGAATGGCGATAATTTGCAAATACCACTTGAAAAGAGAGATTTGTGTCACCATTTTTACAGAAAATAGTTTACAGCAAAAGGTTTTATAAAAATGAGCGCAAATACAGAAGCAGTTAGGCTCGACAAATGGCTTTGGGCTGCTAGATTTTATAAAACTCGATCAATAGCTCGAAATATGATCGATGGCGGTAAGGTTCACTATAATGGACAACGCTCAAAGCCAAGTAAAATGGTAGAGCTTGGTGCTACGATTACCCTAAGGCAAAGACACGAAGAAAAAATTGTTGTCATCGACAAAATTTCTGGGCAAAGACGCGGCGCACCAGAAGCGCAAGAGCTTTACACAGAGACACAAGAAAGTATCTCGAAACGCGAAGAAAATGCGCAAAAGCGCAAACTCAATACGTTATTTAGTCCTAGCCCCGAACGTAGGCCAGACAAAAAACAGCGTAGAGACATAATTAAATTTAAAAACCAGTAAGCCGGAGTTTTCTATCATGGCACAAGACGTTTTAAGTCGTTATTTATTCGAAGATCTTTCAGTTCGTGGTGAACTCGTACAGTTAGACAAGTCTTATCAAGAGATTATATCTAGTAAAGAGTACCCAGCTCCCATACAGAATTTATTAGGCGAGTTATTAGTCGCAACAACGCTTTTAACTGCAACGCTAAAATTTGAAGGTTCTATCACACTTCAACTGCAAGGTGATGGTCCTGTTTCTTTAGCAGTCATCAATGGTGACAATGACCAAAAAGTTCGTGGTGTCGCTCGATGGGAAGGAGATATTCCTTCTGATGCAACCTTTCACCAGTTAATAGGAAAAGGACAACTGGTTATTACTATATCTCCAGACAAAGGCGAGAGGTATCAGGGTGTCGTGGGACTTGAAGGCGATGATCTTGCAAAGGTTCTAGAAAATTATTTCATTCGTTCGGAACAGCTAAAAACGCGCTTATGGATTCGCCTTGGTCAGCAAAATGGTGCTCCTCATGCTGCTGGTATGCTACTTCAAGTCATTCCTGATGGAACAGGAACTGCTGACGATTTTGAGCATTTAGAGCAACTTACCGACACGGTTAAAAATGAAGAGCTCTTTACTTTAGAAGCAAACGAACTTCTTTATCGGTTATACAACCAAGAGACCGTAAATCTTTTCGAACCTCAACCCGTTACCTTCCATTGTGGATGTTCTAGAGAGAGAAGTGGGTCTGCAATCCTCACCGTTGCCAAAGAAGAAGTTTATGATATTTTAGCAACTGAAGGTACAATTTCTTTACATTGTGATTACTGCGGCACGGATTATTCGTTCGACGAAAATCAAGTCTCAGACCTTTATTCTCAAGCAGGTCAAGGGAATAAGACTATTCACTAACACACATATATAAGAATATTGATTAATTTTATATATTAAGCCGGTATAAGCCGGCTTTTTTATTGCTGATACTTATATAAATCACACCTTTAACCACTTTTCACTTCAACTCTCATTTCTTAAACAAAAGATAAAATTGATCTAGCGCAATGCTAACAAATGGTGATAAAACAACCACTCTAAAATGTGACCCATGATTTAAAACCATGATTTAATCATGGGTAATTTATGACTTATCTCCCTGTTTTCTCGCTTTCACGTTGCTAGCATGGTGAACAGAATAAAAAACAAATTATAACAAAATCCCTACAAAATCTTAATTAAGGAGCACCTATGACCGTTATGGAACATACCAAGGCTGCAGAACTAGACCTGACTCAATACGGACTAACTGGCGTAAAAGAGATTGTTCGCAATCCAAGTTATGACATGTTATTCGAAGAGGAAACTCGTTCAGACTTAGAAGGCTATGAAAAAGGCATTGTAACTGAGTTAGGAGCAGTTGCTGTTGACACTGGCATCTTCACGGGTCGTTCACCTAAAGATAAATTTATCGTTATGGATGACACTACAAAAGAAAATATGTGGTGGACTTCTGATCAAGTTAAGAATGATAACAAAGCTATCTCACAAGAGGTTTGGGACGAACTGAAAGTACTCACTACGACACAACTTTCAGGTAAACGTCTGTTTATTTTAGATTGTTACTGTGGAGCGAATGAAGATACTCGTCTATCCATTCGATTCATTACTGAGGTTGCATGGCAATGTCACTTTGTGAAGAACATGTTCATCCGTCCAACAGAAGAAGAATTGGCGACATTTGAACCTGACTTCGTTGTTATGAATGGTGCGAAAACAACCAACCAAAATTGGGAAAAACAAGGCCTTAATTCAGAAAACTACACTGTATTTAACCTAACAGAAAAAATGCAACTTATCGGTGGTACTTGGTACGGCGGTGAGATGAAGAAGGGTATGTTCGCTATGATGAACTACTTCCTGCCGTTAAAAGGTATTGCATCTATGCACTGTTCTGCCAACGTCGGTGAAGAAGGTGATACGGCAATCTTCTTTGGTCTATCTGGTACAGGTAAGACAACGCTTTCTACTGACCCTAAACGCGCACTCATTGGTGATGACGAACATGGTTGGGATGACGAAGGTGTCTTCAACTACGAAGGTGGTTGCTACGCGAAAACTATCAAGCTATCTAAAGAAGCTGAGCCAGATATCTACAATGCGATTCGTAAAGATGCATTGCTAGAAAACGTTGTGGTACGCAACGACGGTTCAATTGACTTTGATGATGCTTCTAAGACAGAAAATGCTCGCGTCTCATATCCTATCTATCATATTGACAACATCGTTAAGCCTGTTTCGAAAGCAGGTCACGCGAACAAAGTTATTTTCTTAACGGCTGACGCATTTGGTGTGCTTCCTCCTGTTGCGAAACTAACACCGGATCAGACAAAATATCACTTCCTATCTGGCTTTACTGCGAAATTAGCCGGTACTGAACGCGGTATTACTGAACCAACTCCAACGTTCTCTTCATGCTTCGGTGCTGCGTTCTTGACTCTGCACCCAACTAAGTATGCTGAAGTTTTGGTTAAGCGTATGGAAGCCGCTGGAGCAGAAGCTTATCTCGTTAACACTGGTTGGAACGGTACTGGCAAACGTATCTCTATACAGGATACTCGCGGTATTATCGATGCAATCTTAGATGGCTCCATTGAAGCTGCAGAAACAACACAAATCCCTGTGTTTAACTTAGAAGTACCAACGGCACTTCCTGGTGTAGACCCTGCAATTTTAGACCCTCGTGATACTTATGTTGATCCACTACAGTGGGAAAGCAAAGCCGAAGATTTAGCACAACGTTTTGTTAAAAACTTCTCTAAGTACACGGATAATGCAGAAGGTGCTGCGCTAGTCGCTGCTGGTCCACAGCTAGACTAAGCGTCGTTAACTAAATATTCCGTAAATCGTGATTAAGCCCCTCATTAGAGGGGCTTTTTTGTTGAATCTCTTTCTTAATTAAGTCAATCTGTTCCTATTAACCGTAACTCGAAATAAGCGACTTGTTTCAATATCGCTATTTTCACTCCTCTTTATGTTACGTTTGCTCGTAATGACCCATAAATAATAGGTTAGGTATTCATTGATGAAAAAAGCACTAGTCATATTTTCTATTGCGCTACTGCTATTTGTATCTTGTGCTCTGCTTGCACTCTATTTTGCTATGCAAAGCCCGTATACAACAAAAGTAACCAATCACATACTTAAACAATATTCCCCACCCCCTATTAGTGTCCACGAGGCCACGTTCCAATTCCCTAATCATCTTTCTTTTAAAGGCGTAGAAGTCAAAGAGCTCCAAGATGAAAACATCATTATTGAACAAGTAGACATCTGGGTAAGCACTGACTCTATCACTGAGTCCATGCCTGTAATCGATAGTATTTTGATTAACGGATTACTGCTTCAGGACGGCATCCCAGATATTCCAAAGATTGAACCAATTAAATTGCGTCAGTTGGCTATAACCAACCTTGATTATTCTGATGGCGAATTTATCTCACGAGATACTGATATCCAGATAGAAAATCCACTTTATCTAAATGAAAACCAGCCAATTCCTTTTGGTTCAATTCAGTACTCTGCCGAGCAGGTATATTGGCATAGAGAAGCCTTTAATAACGTGTTAATTGACCTAAACTACCAAGAAGAAAACAGTACTGTATACGGCGCTTCATTTGAATGGCGAGGGGGTGCATTTTCGACCCAAGCAGAGCAATATTTAGACGGATGGTCACTGGTTAATACCACCATAGACAGGCTTCGATTAAACACAAAACAGTGGGACGATATTGATACGTCCGATTGGTCTTTTATCACTGAAAAAATCACCCATCTTAACAGCCTTGATATTTTATCTAGCACGATAGAAACACCCAACTTCCAAGCTTCTGACATTGATTTATCATTAGAAAACATATCTCTTATAAACCGAGTATGGCAACAAAAAGACGGCTATATCTCTTTTAGCGCCGAGAGTATCAACTACCTAAACCATTTATGGTTAGAGCCTGCATTTGAAAGTTATTTTGACCATGATCTTATTTCAATCGAAGCGCTTAACTTTGAATTCGAAAAAGGTTTTGTAACGACTGTTGGCGAATTAACGCCCAATTCTGCTTACCTAAAAAATTTAGACATAGACGGTGTCAAATGGATTTACGAGTCACCAGAAGATTACACACTTATAAGTCAATACATTAACTCTCTGGATAGTCTAATTATTGATGATGTAAAAATAAGGCGTTCTCAGTTTATTCAAATTGCTACGCAACCTCATTGGCAGTTTTCTGGCCTTTCGTTGGATGGAAAAGATCTCACATTAAAAAAGAAAAACAAAACGGGACTCTGGAACGGACAAATACGTGTTACTGCCAACAACGCTAGCTTTAAAAATTTGGTCACAAGCCAACCGTTAATAACAATGCAAAGCGAAGATGGTATTTGGAAACTTCATGAGGCCTTTATTCCTCTAGAGAAAGGGCTTATAGAAGCAACTGCAAGCTACACACTTTCGCAACCTAGCCAACCTTGGCGTGTTGAAGCTTTTGCCGATGGCCTCCCTATTGAATTGTTTTCTCAATGGCTAGATCTGCCAGTAGAAGCCGAAGCCATCGCCGAATTCCAAATGAGCTTGAATGGCTTAGGTGGGGACGCTCTGATGTTAAAACATAGTCTGACAGGCGAGTTAGTCGGCTCCTTGCGCGATTCAGTACTATTACAAGAAAACGATTCAGATATCCCGAAAACAACACCATTCGAGAGCTCGGAATTCTCGGTTTCAGCAGATAGAGGCCGAATAATCATTGCGCCAATTCAAATTAAGGGAGAGGGACTTTCTGGAAGTTTGCAAGGTAATATAGATTTAGTTCAAACTGAAGATAATACAATTTTACTTCAACTTATTGATGGCTGTATCAATCAAAGCTTCGACTTAGTAAAAGGGAGTCTACAACAAGAGAACAACTGCCCTAAAAAATAATATTATTAGGTGCTTTTGTCACCCCATTTAAAGCCGCCAACACGTGAAGCGGCTATCTAGCGGCTACTGATTTTCCGGCAATAACATGTAAGTGCCAACGAACTCGACGGCAGCTATATCCCCACTATAAATCGTGACACTAATAACGACTCGCGCTTTTCGCCCGTTCTCTAACCTGTCTAAGTCTCCGCTAATACCATCTAACGAGGTTGTAGCAATCGGAGTTTGTTCGACCGGGTGTCGGTATCTTACTTTGCTATCTGCCAAGACTATATCGGCTTTAAGACCACGCTCTTTCATTAGGAGCCATGTCATGCCCCAGCCCGTCAAGGTTGCCAATGTGAATGCTGAACCAGCAAACATTGAGTTTCTAGGGTTCAAATTGGGATTTAATTGCGCGCTACATTCAAACTGATAACCAGTATATTGGGTTATTTTTATCCCCATTTTATCGCTAATAGGTATCTGCTGCTCCCATCGCTCCTGAAGCTCGGTACACCAATCTGGTCTGCGCAAAATATTATCCATGGGATCCAGTTGTTTAACTAACTGCTGATGACGGTTCGCACCATACTGCCCACTTAACTCACCTTGACTCTCAAAGTCATTTTTTACATAGAATTTCACCGCTTCTTGGCGAGCATTACAAACCAGGCGCTTTACACCCTCTTGCCGAGCAAATGATTCTAATGCCACTAGAATAAGTGAACCAACACCTTTGTTACGACGATTTGGTTTCACCGCCATAAATCGGATCTGCCCTTCATGATCAGGTGTGATGTACAGACGCCCCACAGCCATTGGACGACCACGACCGTCAACTATCATACGATGATGACTCATCTCATCAAATTCATCGCGTTCGGAGCCTACAGGCAAACGTAGAGGCTCTCTTAGCATCTGCCAACGAAAATGGTAATACTTGGCAATTTGGTTCTCTGTTTTTGGGGTAATTAGTTTAAACATTAAAATCCTTTTAAAGTAACAGGCCGAAAACTATCGATTTCACACCTGCAACCAAAACGTGACTGGTCCATCATTGACCAAAGACACTTTCATGTCAGCAGCAAAGCGTCCTCGCTCTGTCGGCAAAATACCTTCACAGCGTTCAGAAAAATAATTATACAAGCGTTCTGCTTCTATTGGGTGAGCACCACGTGAAAAACCGGCTCTTGTTCCCTTTTTTGTGTCTGCGGGCAAGGTAAATTGTGAGACAACCAAAACGCTACCACCGATTTGATTAACATTCAGGTTCATTTTTCCTTCAGCGTCACTAAAGACTCGATAATTCGTCACTTTTTCAACTAAACGTTGAGCCTTCGCTTCATCATCGTCTTTTTCGACACCTAACAATACAAGCAATCCTTTATCAATCTTGCCTACTATTTGCTTGTCTACCTCTACAGAGGCTTCACTCACTCTTTGTATCAGAGCTATCACTACCGTCTCTCCTAACTGCTACTATACGCTTTACAAATTTCGGTAATATGATTTCCGAATTACGATTCCACTGATCTCTTTCGCCTAGACTTGCCGTTAGCTCAGCCCCAATAAGTACGATAAACCAACACAAATAGATCCAGACAAAAAGAATTGGTATTGCAGCCAGTGTGCCATAAATCAGCTGGTAACTTGGAAACGCTGATATGTAATAAGCAAATATACTTTTACTGATTTCAAATAAAAAAGTACTAATCAATGCACCAAACATGGCGTGCCGCACTTTAACTTGAATGTTAGGCACAAACAGATACAACCCCAAAAAGCCAATGAATGAAAAGAGCTGAGGTAACCTGCTGTATAGAAAGTTTACCGTATCATCGCTAAAAAGTTTAAGGGACATGATATGTGAGCTGACAGCGATACTCGCGCCGATCAAAAGAGGCCCTAAGGTAAGCACCATCCAATACATTGAAAAAGAATAAACTATGCGTCTCTTTTTCTTTACTCTCCAAATGTAATTCAAGTTTTTGTCGATACTCGAAATAAGTAAAATTGCGGTAACAAATAGAAAACTAGCACCGACCGACGTCATTTGAGCCGTATTCGCGACAAATGCCTCTAGTGCATCTTCTATTGCTTCACCAGCGGCTGGAACGAAATTATTTATAATAAATTGTTGGATTGTGTCACCTGCCCCATCAAAGGCAGGAAACCGAGCAAGAGCAGAAAGTAAAACGGTCGTTAGAGGCACTAATGACAAAAGGGTAATGTACGTCATATAGCCCGCATTAACGGTTAATCTATCGTGTGCTACACGCTGCTTTAAATAAAATAAGTAATATATGATTGTGTTGGTATAACTTGCTCGCTTTTCCATAAACTGCCTTTAGCCAATCTGTTCCAATATGAAATTTGCACGATCCTCTACACTACCCCATGGAACCTCTATTGGTAGATAACCTAAATCTCGATAGCAAGTTAAGAGTAATTGGTGGATCTCTAACGCCTCAGAAAACGCGTGTGGGCGAACCGTATCTTGAGTGTATATTAATTGATTTGGTGAGCAGAAAAATACCTTATCGAAATACCCATTACTGGCATCGACATATTTTTTATCAACCACTAGTTTACCTAACTGCAGATAAGCGCATATATCTGGTATCGCTCTATCCAAAAAAGACAAACCCGCCTGTTTTTCCGATGCGCATTTTTGAATCTGCATCATATCTAAGCACATCTCTGCAAATTCAGATAAATTTGTCCACGGCAGTACGCCATTAGCCTGCTGCAGTTGCTGCTCAATTAAATACCGAGGGCTCTCCTCAAAAGTAAGGTATCCACGTTTTGCAAGGTCGGCAATAATACTTGTTTTGCCTGCACCCGGACCACCCGTTATCACGATCGGCTTCATAAACATCCTTTGTCTCAGCGATATTTCTAGTCTACCAAAAAAACAATACCCCTTCATGATTGCTCATGAAAGGGTATCCGTATCATTTTGAAACGTCGCTAATTGCTTTACGCTTTAGCTGGACGACTTGCACGCTTACGTTCGTTTTCTGTAAGAAGTTTTTTACGAATTCGAATACTTACTGGTGTAACTTCTACTAGCTCATCTTCATCAATAAACTCTAAAGCCTGTTCTAATGTGTATTTGATAGGCGGTGATAATACTTGCGCTTCATCAGTACCAGATGAACGAACATTCGTTAGCTGCTTACCCTTAAGGCAATTCACTGTTAAGTCATTTGAACGATTATGAATACCAACAATCTGACCTTCATAAACTTCGTCAGCATGTTCCGCAAATAAGCGGCCACGGCTTTGAAGGTTAAATAGTGCGTATGTTAATGCTTTGCCAGTCGCGTTTGAAACTAGAACACCGTTACTACGCTGACCAATAACACCACCTTTATGTGGGCCGTAATGATCAAACGTATGATAAATCAAACCAGAGCCAGATGTGATGGTCATAAACTCAGTCTGGAAACCAATCAAGCCACGAGAAGGCATCATAAAGTCCATACGTACACGGCCTTTACCATCTGTAGACATATCGGTTAATTCACCCTTACGGATACCAATATTTTCCATAATGCTACCTTGATTTTCTTCAACTACATCAATAGTAACGGTCTCATATGGTTCCAATAATTGGCCATTTTCTTCTTTAAGGATTACCTCAGGACGTGATACTGCAAGCTCAAAACCTTCACGACGCATATTCTCAATAAGAATAGACAGGTGTAGCTCACCACGACCAGATACACGGAACTTATCAGGATCACCTGTTTGTTCTACGCGTAGAGCAACGTTATGAACGAGTTCTTTCTCAAGGCGTTCCAAAATATTACGAGAAGTAACAAACTTACCTTCTTTACCTGCGAAAGGAGAGTTATTTACTTGAAAAGTCATTGTTACTGTTGGCTCATCCACAGAAAGTGGGGTCATTGCTTCAACATTATTTTGGTCACAAATAGTGTCCGAAATTTTTAATTCACCTAAACCAGTAATAGCAACGATGTCACCAGCGTCACCTTGTTCTACTTCATGGCGCTCAAGACCAAGATAACCAAGAACAGTACCTACTTTAGCGTTTCTCTTTTTACCATCAGCACTTATTACAGTAACTTGCTGATTAGGTTTAACCATACCACGAGTTACTCGAGCCACACCGATAACACCCACATATGAGCTGTAATCAAGCTGAGAAACTTGCATCTGCAAAGAACCATCAATGTCTACTTTAGGTGCTTCAACATTGTCAACGATAGCTTGGAACAATGGTTCCATGTTTTCGCCTTCTTCGCCTTCTTCTAACGTAGCCCAACCATTTAGAGCCGAAGCATAAACTACTTGGAAGTCTAGTTGTTCGTCAGTTGCACCTAAGTTATCGAACAAGTCGAACACTTGATCCATGACCCAATCAGGTCGAGCGCCTGGGCGATCCACTTTATTAATAACAACGATTGGCTTTAAACCATGACCAAATGCTTTTTGTGTAACGAAACGAGTTTGAGGCATAGGCCCATCAACTGCGTCAACAATAAGCAAAACGGAATCAACCATAGACATAATACGTTCTACTTCACCACCAAAATCGGCGTGTCCAGGAGTATCTACGATGTTAATACGGAAGTCGTTCCAGTTAATTGCAGTATTCTTTGCAAGAATAGTAATACCGCGCTCTTTCTCGATATCGTTCGAGTCCATTACACGCTCTTCAACTTCTCCACGAGATTCTAGAGTTCCTGACTGCTGAAGCAGTTTATCTACAAGAGTCGTTTTACCGTGGTCAACGTGCGCGATGATCGCGATATTTCTTAATTTGTCAATCTGTGGAGTAGTCATGAAGTTTGATTCACTCAGTCATAATGAAGCCGCGACACCTCGCAGCAATAGTAATAAGGTTTTGAAAAAACCGTTTTAAAAATAAACAGTTTTAAAAATCCGCGCTAATGTACCAGATTTTTACTCAAACACCTAAAGAATGTGATCTTTATCTATATATTGTTAAATAGAAATGAATGAAACAATATTGAGATCAATTACTTCTTCATTTAGCAGACTGGTCAGAGATCTATTTCTTATCTAATCCGTTAACGTTTTCAAAATCAGATTGACTTTTTTTCGCCTTACGTGCTGAATAGAGATCGTTCGATTCTCAGTACAGCTCAACTTGAGCGCACAAAATTAGTGCACGCTAGAATCATTTTGGTGCAATCGTTGCACCAAAAGAACACACAAATAAACCAAGCCCTTGAAATTAAAGGATTAAAATAAGTGGCACAGTTTTAGCTAGCAAGATTATTATCGAGTAATTCAATAAATACCTAGAAATTACTCAATAACAATTTTTTAGATACGAGATTGTACCAAATTAATAACACTGGAGGTTATCCAAGATGTCAGTAGAAAATGTTCTATCACTGATCCAAGAAAATGAAGTTAAGTTTGTTGACCTACGCTTTACCGATACTAAAGGTAAAGAGCAGCATATTTCTATTCCATCTCACCAAATAGATGCTGACTTCTTTGAAGATGGTAAAATGTTTGATGGTTCTTCTGTAGCTGGTTGGAAAGGAATCAACGAGTCAGATATGGTAATGATGCCTGATGCATCAAGTGCTGTTCTTGACCCATTCACAGAAGATGCAACTCTAAACATTCGTTGTGACATCCTAGAGCCTGCGACTATGCAAGGCTACGATCGCGACCCACGCTCTATTGCAAAACGCGCTGAAGACTTCATGCGTGCAACAGGTGTAGCAGATACAGTACTTATTGGTCCTGAACCAGAGTTCTTCCTATTTGACGATGTTAAGTTTAGCAGTGATATGTCTGGCGCTTTCTACAAAATTGATGATGTAGAAGCAAGCTGGAACACTGGCGCAGATTTCGAAGACGGTAACAAAGGTCACCGTCCAGGTGTTAAAGGCGGTTACTTCCCAGTCGCTCCTGTTGATTCATCTCAAGACATCCGTTCTGCGATGTGTCTAGTAATGGAAGAAATGGGCTTAGTCGTTGAAGCTCACCACCATGAAGTAGCAACAGCTGGTCAAAATGAAATTGCAACTCGCTTTAACACGCTTACAGCTAAAGCAGATGAAATTCAAATCTATAAGTATGTAGTTCATAACGTAGCTCATGCATATGGTAAAACGGCTACTTTCATGCCTAAGCCACTTGTTGGTGATAACGGTTCTGGTATGCACGTTCACCAATCTCTAGCAAAAGACGGTGTAAACCTATTTGCTGGTGATAAGTACGGCGGCCTATCTGAAATGGCAATCTACTACATTGGCGGCATCATTAAACATGCTCGCGCAATCAATGCATTTGCTAACGCATCAACTAACTCATATAAGCGTCTAGTTCCAGGCTTCGAAGCACCAGTTATGCTAGCTTACTCAGCTCGTAACCGTTCAGCTTCTATCCGTATCCCTGTGGTACCAAGCCCTAAAGCTCGTCGTATCGAACTACGTTTCGGTGATCCAACAGCGAACCCATACCTAGCATTTGCTGCAATGCTAATGGCTGGTCTTGACGGAATTAAGAACAAGATCCACCCTGGTGAAGCAATGGATAAAGATCTTTACGATCTACCTGCTGAAGAAGCAGCAGAGATCCCAACAGTTGCAGAATCACTACAGCAAGCACTTCAGTGTCTTGACGAAGACCGTGAGTTCCTAACGGCTGGCGGTGTATTCTCTGATGACTTTATCGATTCTTACATCGCACTTAAGTCTGAAGATGTAGAGAAAGTAAACATGGCGACTCACCCACTTGAGTTTGAACTTTACTACTCTGTATAAGGTTTAATTAATTAACCTTCACGATTTAAAAGGCTCGCACATGCGAGCCTTTTTGTTTTCTACTTAACTTACAAACCCATTTCTTATACTAAGCGAAACGAAACCAACACCATATTTGCACTGATATGTGTTCTAAATGTATTCAATATCACGAACAGCCCAAGATCTCTTTATATATCTAACCATTAGAATAGCGCTTATTTTTCATCGCCCTAGAAAGCGGCAAGGTAATTGCATTATTTAAACCATAACGGTGCATTAACGTTATTAACTTAAAAAATAAGGCATTTTCATCGCTAAACTAAGTAATCTCTACCTTTTTTAAGTGGTTAACCGTTGAATCTTACTTTTCATGGTTCATACTGAACTTACCATTGCACCATATTGGTGCTTGGCGCATTTATAGAGCAGACTAGGACAGAAATTGTGACGACAGAGCTTTCAACAGCCATATTGGATAACATTGTAACCGCTACTTTAATGCTTGATGAAAATCTTGTTATTCGCTATGCAAATCCAGCGACAGAGCAGCTTTTTTCACAAAGCACTAAACGCATTGTAGATAAGCCATTATCTCAGTTGATACAACACGCTTCGATGGACTTAGCTCTGTTAACTCAGCCCTTGCAAAGCGGTCAGAGTATGACTGATAGTGATGTCACTTTTATTGTTGAAGGTAAACCATTAATGCTGGAGGTCACGGCTAGTCCTCTCTCATGGAATAAGCAATTAATGTTACTTATCGAAATGCGAAAAATTGGCCAACAACGTCGCTTAAGCCAAGAGTTAAACCAGCATGCTCAACAACAAGCAGCAAAATTACTCGTTAGAGGCTTAGCACATGAAATTAAAAACCCTTTGGGTGGTTTACGAGGTGCTGCTCAACTATTAGGTAAGATGCTCCCTGACCCTTCACTAACTGAATATACCCAGATTATTATCGAGCAAGCCGATCGCTTAAGAGCACTCGTTGATCGCTTACTTGGCCCTCAAAAGCCGGGGAAAAAAGAACAGGAAAACCTCCATGTAGTGCTTGAGAAGGTACGACAACTGGTCGAATTAGAAACGGGCCCAAATGTCGTAATAGACAGGGACTATGACCCCAGTTTACCTGACATCCTGATGGATACAGACCAAATTGAACAAGCAATGTTAAACATTGTTAGTAATGCAGCTCAAATGATGGCTAATCAAGATGATGCCCGGATAACCCTTAAAACAAGAACAATGCACCAAGCGAACATTCATGGGCAAAGACATAAACTAGCCGCTCGAATTGAAGTTATAGATAACGGGCCTGGCATCCCATCAAACTTACAAGACACACTCTTTTATCCAATGGTGAGTGGTCGAGACGGTGGAACTGGTTTAGGGTTATCAATTTCACAAAATTTAATCGATCAGCACAACGGAAAAATAGATGTAGAAAGTTGGCCCGGTCGAACAACATTTACAATTTATCTCCCTATCTAGTGGATATGAGATAGGCAAAGGCAAGGAAATTTCTGTATGAGTAAAGGATATGTTTGGGTTGTTGATGATGATAGTTCCATCCGTTGGGTAATGGAAAAAACACTATCGTCAGCTAACATCAAGTGCGAAACATTTGCGGATGCAGAAAGTGTGTTGATGTCACTAGAACGAGAAACCCCCGACGTTCTGGTATCAGACATACGCATGCCGGGTATCGATGGATTAGATTTGCTTAATCAAGTTCATGCTCGCCATCCAGAGCTTCCTGTCATCATAATGACCGCTCACTCCGATTTAGATGCGGCTGTAAATGCTTATCAAAAAGGGGCATTTGAGTACCTACCAAAGCCATTCGATATCGATGAAACATTAACACTTGTAGAGCGGGCTATCATTCATAGCCATGAACAGAAAAAAGAAACATCGACTAGCGATACTTTCTCGAGCGACACGCCAGAAATTATTGGTGAAGCACCGGCTATGCAGGAAGTCTTCAGAGCAATCGGTCGTCTATCTCGTTCATCCATTTCTGTATTAATTAATGGTGAATCTGGCACAGGTAAAGAGCTCGTCGCTCATGCTCTTCATCGTCATAGCCCAAGAGCAAGCAGACCATTTATTGCGCTGAATATGGCGGCAATTCCTAAAGATCTTATTGAATCGGAACTGTTTGGTCATGAGAAAGGGGCATTTACCGGTGCAAATAATGTTCGGCAAGGAAGGTTTGAGCAAGCAAATGGTGGCACGTTATTTCTTGATGAAATAGGGGACATGCCTCTAGATATTCAGACACGCTTGCTACGAGTATTGGCTGATGGACAGTTTTATCGCGTTGGTGGACATCAAGCCATTAAAGTAGATGTTCGAATTGTAGCAGCCACTCACCAAAACTTAGAACAGTTAGTCCATGAAGGGAATTTCAGGGAAGATTTATTTCACCGACTCAATGTGATTAGAGTACATATCCCTGCGCTAAGAGACAGAAAGCAAGATATAGAAAAGCTGACTCTTCACTTCTTAGCAAGTGCAGCCGATGAGCTTGGCGTAGAGATAAAATCCCTACATTCGAGCACCGTTGAATCACTTAAGCGCTTAGCATGGCCTGGAAACGTGCGTCAGTTAGAAAATATCTGCCGTTGGTTAACCGTTATGGCAAGTGGAAGTGAAGTACTGCCTTCCGATTTACCTACCGAGTTACTTGAAGAGAAAACAGTGGCAAGTACGGGGGGACTGGTAGTTGGCAGACTCAATTAGAAAACTGGGCCCAAACTGCTCTTAATTCTGGGGAAACCGAATTACTTGCCTACGCCTTACCTGAGTTTGAGCGTATTTTATTGAAAACAGCACTCAGTCATACCAATGGCCATAAACAAGAAGCAGCAAAAGTACTCGGATGGGGACGTAATACTCTCACACGTAAACTAAAAGAGTTAGATATAAACTGATATTTACTCACACCGCTTTGTGTTCTATGAATACAGTTGAGTGAAGGTTTTCTAAGCCTTCACTCAAGCAAATAAGCCCTTTCGTCCGTGAAAAACCACAGTATCCCCACGAACCCGTATTATATTCTCAAAACCGTCGTCATCTCCACAAAACCATTGTCATCTCCACAAAACCGTCGTCATCTCCACGAAAGTGGAGATCTAAATGAACCCAGATTCCCTCGTTTGAGGGAGTGACGAGAAGCGTTCTAGGGATTGACGAGAAAAGTGGGGTTACTAGATAACCCGAGAAAATTGCTGTTGTCGCGCTCTATCTCGTAGATACTTATCAAAACACATACAAATATTACGAATCAACAATCGTCCTCTTGCGGTTACGCGAATAACACTGCCTGAAACGTCTACTAACTCATCATCAATAAAGGTTTGTAAAAGCTTCATATCTTCAGAAAAATAGTTGTTAAATGTTAGACCAAACATAGATTCAATCTGCTTGGTATCTAATTGGAAGTTACAAATAAGGGCTTTAATAACCTCACGACGAATCAAGTCATCATCATCTAAAGAGACGCCCTTCCATAGAGCATGGCGCATCTCATCAACTTGAGCGTAATACTTCTTAAGCTCTTTCTGATTCTGAGCATAGGTATCACCAATCATTGAAATAGCAGAAACACCAAAACCTACTAAATCGCATTCACCTTGCGTGGTGTAACCTTGGAAATTTCGGTGAAGTATGCCCTCGCGTTGCGCTACGGCTAATTCATCTTCAGGCAAAGCAAAGTGATCCATACCTATAAACTGGTAACCTGCACCCGTTAATGTTGAGATAGTATCCTGAAGAATACCCATCTTAACTTCTGCTAACGGCAATAATTCTTCTTTTATCTTACGTTGTGCTGCAAATAGTTTTGGCATGTGCGCATAGTTAAATACTGATAACCTACCCGGTTTCATCTTTAATACTTGCGCTAAAGTTATCGCGAATGACTCTTTAGTTTGAAGCGGTAAACCGTAAATTAGGTCCAAATTAGTTGAGCGGAAACCCAGCTGTTTTGCTCTTTCAACCATAGCAAAGATAAATTCTTCATCTTGCTCTCGGTTTACCACTTTTTGAACTTCTTTATTGAAATCTTGGACACCGATACTCAAACGGTTGAAACCTTCACCACGCAAGTGATCAAGCATATCTAATTCAATTTCACGAGGATCTACTTCAATGCTTATTTCAGCATCGGACACAAAGTTGAATTCACCTCGAACTATCGCCATCAAACGACTCATCTGAGCTTTACTTAGAAAAGTGGGAGTTCCGCCACCAAAATGCAATTGGGTGACTCTACGCTCGTTTAACAAAAACGCTCTTTGACGAATTTCATGCTCTATGGCATCCAAATACTCGTCAGCTTTATGTGAGTGGCGAGTAATAACCTTATTACAACCGCAGTAATAACAAAGCTTATGACAGAACGGTATATGTATATAAAGAGATAGCGGTCGATCGGGATACTGACGACATGCCATATCAAATTCAGCTATAGTGAAAGCTTCGTGAAACTCTAAGGCTGTTGGATAAGAGGTATATCTTGGTCCCGAATAGTTATACTTATCTAATACAGCTTGATCCCAAACTATTTGTTCACTCGACATAATATTGCGTTCCATTAAATTTTGTTTTCATACTTTGATCCCATATTCTGCCATATCACTGCAACAGGCAGCGATAAACGGGAGTGATTTGCCGAAGAAATGTTCATAATTGATAACAGGATCACTCACTCTTTCTAGTTAGAGGTGAAAGAGTGAGCAAAAACCTATTTGATAGCAGTAACAGTGTCCGTTGACGGTGCACTTAGAGGTTGTATTTGAATTTGCAACTTTTGCAGATCTTTTATCATATCCTCAGCCAATCGAACTTCCGCTTTTTGCCTCTTAAGCGTCTGCTTCATACGTTCTTTTTTGACTAATTCTTGTCTCGCTTCACCACGGGCCATATCTTTTACAATGTCATACAGCTCATAGAGCGCTAGATACTCTTTTTTAATATCAATACGGGCATCACCCTGAATATAATCTAGAATACAAACAACTCGAATACTCACCTCTGACAGATCACACTGCCCTTGAATACCAGCCATGCAAAGTGTGTTTACACTATCGAAAATATTTGCATTTCGCTTTGCGATGGCGATATTCATTACTTCTTTTTCTAGTTGTTTTTTCTTTTTCACCAGCAGTAACAGGTGAATAGCATAGGATGCTAAACCGAGAATAATTAGCCCACCAATAATAAGTACTATGGTTACGCTCATCATCTCTTATCCTTTAAAATCATCTAGATTTAGACCTTCAAACTGAGATAAAAGTTCTTCATCAGTGCTTGGGGCCTTTTTCGTTTTTTTCGCTACAGGTTCGATGATAACCTCTTCAACTCCATCTTCTAGTTCCTCTTCAGGCTCCATAAGTCCAAGTTGATTCATCAATATCTCAATACGATCTAACTTTTCATCTACATAACTTTGAAGACCCGTACCTAGTTTCTCTCCGTTCTCAATTCGATCTAATAAAACGTTAAGTTGTGCATCATTCTCTAAGTTTTCCAACTCGTTCGCTGCAGATAAGCGACGTTCTTGCTTATTCGTCTTTTTCTTTGTCTCAACGATCAGTGGGATTTTCTTTTTGCTACCCAAACGAGGATCTCGTTTCTGAGCAGCCGCTCTCTGCCTTGACTCAACAGAATCAGAGTTTCTATTCCCAGTTTTTAGACCTTTGCGTTTTTTTAACCGCTTACGTAAGCGACCTTCCACATCGGCTTCACTACGGTTTCTAGTTACAATTACTTCTGTGTCACCTGTAGAGCCAGGTTGTCTTGATTTTTTATTTCTACTCATTACTGGAGTTTCCTCAGTAAAATTACATCATTGCCGACAAATTCAAGTTGGAGCTTATCCCGCTCGGCCAAATACTGGAACGTTTCACGACTATAAAAACAAACATGGGTAATATCATTTTTATAGTGCCATTTAGAAAACGCTTCTACGTTTATTACTAGTTTGGTCATCAAACCAATCCAGCCATTTGGCTTAACTAAATTCAACCAATTTTGCCACACATCTTTCGGGTAATAGAGATGCTCTATTACCTCTGTGGCAGTTAAAAAGTCATACGTTTTATCTAATGCCTTTATATCAGGGTAGTAGTAGATATCATATAACGTCATATTGTGTCCTGAATCTTGCAACATCACAGATAGAGTTGGGCCAGGGCCACAACCAAAATCTAACCCTGCAGAATTTGGACTAATTTTTTCCATAAGAGGCTCTGACAGTCTCGACAAAAAACACCGATAACCTTCATCAGAAGGGTCATTCTCATGTTTATCATATTGCGCTTTTTCAGATTCGGTATCTAATCGCTGCTCAGTCGGTACAAACACAAGATTACATCGAGTACATTGTAAGTAATCTCGTTTTTTATCGTTGTAATAGTGATGTACATTATCATCATCACATAAAGGACACGGCTGCATAATTCCATCCTCATATTGGGATGCGAAACATACCAGAATTGACAGGAATAGTGGAGTTTATTTCACCACAAAAGTTAAGGAAAGCTTTACAGTAGATAAGCATAAAAAAAGCGACAGTATAAACTGTCGCTTAAAAGTCTGGGCATCAAATGCCTAAAATGTGTCTAGATAGTGCTATTGAACACAATGTTCCATCTGTTTTTAAAGCTTTCCGTGCAAGTTTTAGTTTGTCATCATCCTGATGATTTCTGGCTTCCTTTTCTTGCATCCTGCTTCTGGGCTATTCCTTAGCCTGATCCATTTCTTGCTTCTTTCTTGAAGGCGAGAGATCATCCTTATCGCACAGACTTCATGTCTATGATAAATCCATTTTCTCTTCCTGAGTGTCCATGCTTAAAAAGCTGTGTCCGTACTGGCCATCAATGGCCTTCTAATCCGTTTGTGCATCTTGCTTGCTGTTTAATTTACTTCAAACTTAATATCAAACAAGAACTAAAGATCAAATAATCAGGATTAACTTAACCGACTGCGTGAGAAGTATTAATATTCAACGGGTTAAAATATACCCGCTCAACTACCATGGACAATCTCTCACAAAGTCTAAAGCGAAATTCGTTATCACCTAATTAGTGCAATAGTGATATTGCGCGCATAAAAAATCCCTTAGCAACACAATAAGCTGCTAAGGGATCAAATCTAACTAATTTATCTACGTTAAATCGTACGCTTAGTGTAAACCACCAACGTACTTGGCTAACGTATCTATTTCTTCATCCGTAAGCTTCATAGCGATATCACCCATCATCCCATTAAGATCATTGGTTCGCTCACCAGCTCTAAATTTGGTTAACTGAATCTTGATATAATCTGCATGCTGACCAGATATTTTAGGAAAACCTGAAAGCTCAGTACCATTACCTCTCGGACCATGACAAGCAACACAAGCTGTTAAGCCACGTTCTGCATTGCCAGCAAGATAAAGTACTCTTCCTTGCTCTACTACGTTTTCAGGTGTTGAATTATCGGAAATAGGCATAGAAGAGTAATAAGCCGCTAAATCTAATCTATCTTGATCAGATAGTGACATAGCCATTGGGCTCATTACTGGGTCGTATCTACCTTTTTCGCCTGAAGTTTCCATACCGATCTTAAGTTCTGCAAGCTGCTTTTCAATATAACCTGCATGTTGACCCGCAATTTTAGGATACTGCGTAATTTGACTATTCCCATCGGCAGAGTGACAAGCAACACAAGTTGCTGATTTGGCTTTACCAGCTTCAACATTACCTTGGGCCCAAACAGTGAAGCTGGCAAACAGCCCCAAGATTAGCGCTAATTTATTCATGACATTCCATTATAATTATGAGGTTCTGCTTCTTTTTCATACTTCCATAACTGAATAAAAAGACAGACCTAGGCTTCCAGTACCACGTTTTTTTAGATATGACGTGGTACAATAATCGACTTTATTACCCTTTCGTGGTTATTTTACACAATTTAACAAAAAAGCAATCAACTGACTACATAAAGTCAGATGGAGTTAACATTGAGCGCAAAAATTCACTATCAAAATACGCATTTTATCACTAGTGCACCCGATATTCGTCACTTACCAGAAGATGAAGGTATCGAAATTGCGTTTGCTGGGCGATCAAATGCAGGTAAATCTAGCGCACTTAACCGCTTGACTAACCAACGTAGTTTAGCAAAAACCAGTAAGACACCAGGTCGCACCCAGCTCATTAATTTATTCAAAGTTCAAGAGAACTGCCATATTGTCGATCTACCTGGATACGGCTTTGCACAGGTTCCCGTTGAGCTGAAGAAAAAATGGCAAAAATCTTTAGGTGAATACCTGCAAAAACGAGAGTCTTTAAAAGGCCTTGTTGTATTAATGGATATTCGTCACCCAATGAAAGATCTTGACCAACAGCTTATATTTTGGGCTGTAGAGAGCAATATTCCTGTGCAAGTTTTGCTCACCAAAGCGGACAAATTAAAAAGTGGTGCTCGTAAAGCACAACTTTTAAAAATCAAACAGGATGCCGTAGGTTATGGTGGCGATGTTGCCGTCGATCTATTTTCATCATTGAAAGGAATTGGAGTAGACCAACTGCGTAATAAACTTGATACGTGGTTCGCACCAGCAATTTTAGCAATGACGGTTCCTTCGGAAGAGGCTCCCGTATCAGAAAGTGCAGAGAATACTGTAGACGACGCAGAATAAGTCGCAACAAAAACCCCACCATGAATGGTGGGGAAAACGGGAGAGAATAATATTGATTTTATTATGTAAAGAATCATTCAATAATTGAGCGTAAAACTCAAGCCTTAATATCTCCACAATTGCACCTTATCTCGTTCTTGGTGACTGACTTCTTAAATTCTCTTACGTACTTCATAAAACCTACAATCACAGTATGCATTTCATCAAATTTTAATAACAAAGTTATTTATTAACATTTTCGTAACTTAATTTCTTCCGGTAAATAGTTAGTCTTTGCATGTTTTCATAAAAACCTAAACGAACAAGACATACTTTAACTCCATCACCTAAGCTTAATTCACTTAAAAAATTCTATTTAAAACGTAAAAAAAATCGAAGATTCGATAGTTATTAGGTAGACTTAATTGATCAATAAAAACGGGAAATGAAAAAAATAGTATTATACAAACAATGAATTGGAAGGGATTCTATAGCAGTGATAGAGTTTTGTTTGCCACAAGAAAAAACGCCCCAGTCAAATGCTGACTGGGGCGGCTGAATTAGCCTAATCCAATAACGTGAAACAAAAGGTCTGAAAGATAGAACATCTTACCTCTGTACCCTACGAGAGTTACTGTACAACAAACGATCATATTTGAAAATACTTTTTGTAATTTTTTTCATGATTATTGGTAAAAAATACATAAGTGACTGAGATCACGCTACTTTATTTTTGATTAAAAAAAGCCAGCTAATTGTGCGCTGGCTCATAAAATTATTGGCTTTAATGCTTAAAAATGTCTAGTGGGCCTGATCCCAGTTGTCACCATGACCAGCTTCTGCCACTAAAGGAACATTTATTTGGGCAGCAGACTCCATCAATTTCTGTATTTTTATTTCAATTTCGGTTAATGCGCTCTCTTCAACCTCAAATACCAGTTCATCGTGAACCTGCATAAGCAATCGAACTCTACCATCACCTTCAGACTGCACCCAGTTATCAACCAATAGCATTGCTTTCTTGATTATGTCCGCTGCCGTACCTTGCATTGGTGCATTAATCGCTGCACGCTCAGCTGCTTTTCTACGCATACCATTTCGAGATTTAATTTCAGGAAGATACAGCTTCCTTCCAAATATTGTCTCGACATAGCCCTGCTCCGATGCTTGGGAACGCGTATCTTCCATATACTGCAATACGCCGGGATAACGTTCAAAATAAGTATTCATATACTCTTGAGCTTCATGCCTCGGGATACCAAGTTGTTTAGCCAAACCAAAGGCACTCATACCATATATAAGTCCAAAGTTAATTGCTTTAGCACGACGACGCTGCTCACTACTAACGTCTTCTATGTTAACGCCCATAACTTCTGCGGCCGTAGCCGCATGGATATCTTTACCATTTTTAAAGGCATCTAATAGTGCTTTATCGCCGGAAAGATGCGCCATAATCCGAAGTTCGATTTGTGAATAATCCACAGCCAATATTTTCCAACCATGTGGTGCAACAAAGGCTTGGCGTATACGACGCCCTTCTTCATTTCGAATTGGAATGTTTTGTAAGTTAGGATCGGTTGATGAAAGTCGTCCAGTGGCGGTAACAGCTTGATGGTAAGAAGTGTGCACCCGACCAGTTTCGGCATTAATCATTTTAGGAAGCTTATCGGTATATGTTGATTTTAATTTAGCTAATCCTCGGTATTCCAAGATTCGCTTGGGTAATGGGTAATCCAGAGCGAGTTCTTGCAGTACTTCTTCATTCGTCGATGGCGCACCTGACGGTGTCTTCTTAATGACAGGCAAACCCATTTTTTCAAAAAGAATCGCTTGAAGCTGCTTTGGTGAGCTTAGATTAAATTCCTGACCAGCAATCTCATATGTTTCTTTTTCTAGCTCGTCTAAACGAACAGCAATTTCTTGAGATTGTGCAGATAGCAGCATGTCATCAATAAATACACCGGTTCTTTCTATACGAGACAGCACCGGAACAAGTGGCATCTCTATTTCTTCATAGACCGATTTAATTTTCTCATCTTTCTCTATTTCAGCATGTAATCGATTATGCAAACGCAAAGTAACGTCCGCATCTTCTGCTGCATATGGAGATGCCTGCTCTAAATCTATTTGATTAAAAGTGAGTTGCTTTTTCCCTTTGCCGGCTATTGTCTCAAAAGAAATACAGCTGTGCTGGAGAAATCGAAGAGCCAGACTGTCCATATCATGTCTGCCTCCAACGCTATTATAAACATAGGAAGCAAGCATAGTGTCGTGCTTGATACCTTTCATTTCAATATCATAGCGAGCGAGGACACTGGCATCGTATTTGAGATTTTGGCCTACTTTTGCACGAGATCCATCTTCTAGGATGGGCTTAAGTTTCGATAAAACCCACTCTCGGTTTAGCTGCTCAGGCGCATCCATATAATCGTGCATCAAAGGAACATAAGCTGCCACTCCCTCGTCGACAGCAAAAGAGAGCCCAACTAGATTAGCAACCATATAGTCTAAACTGTCTGTTTCTGTATCAAAGGCAAAGAGTTCACATTCCTTTAATCTATCTAACCAACGATTAAAGCTTTCTTCGCTCAGAACCGTTTCATATTGACTGCGATCTATTTTGACTGCGCTGTTATCTAAGGTAGAAATAGATGCAGTGGACTCTGAAGCCGCAGATGAACCAACGCGACCAGACTTATCATCAGCCTCGACAACTCCGGTTCCACCCTCTAACAGTTCGTTTAACCAAGACTTAAACACCAGCTTCCCATAGAGCTCGATGAGTTCATCACGATTTGGAACTTGTTTTAACAACGTATCATGCGTTTCTTCTAGCTCTACATCGAGCTTGATAGTAGCGAGCTCGTAAGACATATACGCATTGTCTTTATTATCAACCAGTTTCTTAGCCATGGTCTTAGAACCACGAAAACCTAAACCTGCGATATCATCTAAACTGTTGTAAAGCTTTTCTATGCTACCTATACCTTGAAGAAGTGCCGTGGCAGTTTTATCTCCAACCCCAGGAACACCTGGTATGTTATCAACCTTATC